>JANORL010000271.1:0-15359 GCA_031415295.1 Polyangiaceae bacterium
AATGACCGAGGACCATCGCCGATTTTTTTCCCCTTGTCACGTCGAGACGTAACTCCCTCCACCGGCTCCATCACACTCGATGAAACGTGCCCGCATGAACGATCCCAAAATATTTTTTTGAATGATTAATTGCAAATATTGCATGCATAGTGACGGTATTGATTCATGCATAATTGTCAGCGAATTCAAGACATCCGCGCGTAATGAAGCCTTCCCCACGTCCAATTGCAGTTCCTTCGCGTGACCCTTGGATTCGTCGCCAGACGCAGGCATGATTCCGACGCGAATGCGCCCTGGGGACCTTATCGGCGAGCGCTTTCTCGTGGAGCACCTGGCTGGCGTTGGCGGCATGGGCGAGGTGTATCGCGCAGTCGACCAAACGACGGGTACCGCAGTTGCGATCAAAGTCCTCCGAGAGTTGAACCTCGAAAGCAGCGAGCGTCTTTCGCAAGAATCACGCGTTCTGGAAACCTTGTCCCATCCGCACATCGTCAAGTACGTGGCGCACGGAATCACTCCGTTCGGGGCACCGTACTTGGCGATGGAGTGGCTCGATGGCGAGAGCCTAACGGCGCGTCTGACGCGTTCGGGACTGCGTCTCGAAGAGGCCGTGTCTCTCGCTTTACACGTGGCAGAAGCGCTGGCCGTAGCGCATGCGCAAGGCATCGTTCATCGCGATGTGAAGCCGAGTAATTTGTTTTTGGAGCATGGCGAAATCGAACACATCAAGGTGCTCGATTTCGGTGTCGCTCGCGAACATGGGGCAAGTCGACGCCTCACACTGACCGGTGCGATCTTGGGCACTCCGGGCTACATGGCCCCTGAGCAAGCGCGTGCGAACAAACGTGTCGTGGACGCTCGTGCCGATGTGTTTTCCCTCGGCACCGTACTCTTCGAATGCCTCACGGGACGTCCCGCATTCGAGGGAGAACATGCGATCGCGGTGCTCGCAAGTTTGCTTCTTTCCGATCCTCCACGCATACGTAGCATTCGTCCGGACGCACCCGAGGTGCTCGAAGATCTCGTGGCGCGGATGTTGGCAAAAGATCCCGACGAGCGTCCTGTAGATGGCGCGGCTGTCGCGGCCGAACTTGCGGCGATGGGTCCCATCGAAGGCGGGTCGACGCCCATGCAAAGCGCGCGTGTCGAGGTCATCACGGACAGCGAACGCAAACTGCTCTCCATCGTCGCGGCACTTCCACCAACACGAACGGGTTCACGCGAAGCCCTCTTGTCGCGTGAACGCATCGCTACGATTCAGGAAGAAATTGCGCCGCTTGGCGCTCGCGTTGAAGAGATCGAAGGCGGCGCGCTGCTCATTGGTCTCGTGGGCCGAGGCAATGCAACCGATCAAGCGGCGCACGCTGCTCGATGCTCGCTTCGCTTACGCGCACTCGCACCGGAAACGCGCATCGTTCTCGTCACTGCGCGCGATGAAGACGCCGGCCACCTCGCTCTCGCTTCGATCTCGCGGCGCGCTGCGGATCTTCTGGAACTTGGCGAAGAAGCGGGTGCGGTCCGCATCGATGAGTCGACGCAAGCGCTGCTCGACATTCGTTTCGATGTGAGTGCGGGACCAGGTGGCATTTTTCTTCGTGGCGAGCGCGAGATCGGATCCGGCACACGTACGCTCCTGGGCAAACCCAGCCCGTATCTCGGACGAGAACGTGAATTGCGAAGCGTGCGCGACTTCCTCGAAGAAGGCATCGACGAGGGCAAACCTCGCGTCGCTCTCGTGATCGGACCACCTGGCATGGGTAAGTCGCGACTGCGCCACGAACTCGTCGAACAGTTGCGACGTGGAGCTGTCGAGCCGGCGATCGCCATCGGCCGTGGTGATCCCATCGGTGCAGGCTCGGCGTTTTCGATTCTTGGATCGGCGATTCGCGCGATGGCGGGTATCGGAGTGAGCGAACCGATCGCTTCACGAAAAGCCAAGCTCGACGCACTGGTGAGCTCGCACATGTCGGGCGAAGATCTTGTACGGGTCCGAGCGTTCATCGGAGAAATGATTGGAGTTCAAACGAACGAAGATCGTCCAGACGTACACGCAGCTCGGCAAAACGCGACGATGATGGCCGAAAGCATTCGTGATGCATGGCTCGATTTCGTCGACGCGCACACGCAGAACGTGCCGATCGTTTGTGTTCTCGAGGATCTCAATTGGGGAGATCGGGCATCGATCAAACTCATCGACGCGGTGCTGTCTGCACCCGGCGAACGGCGGTTTGTCGTTCTCGCATTGGCCCGTCCCGAGGTGCACGAGTTGTTTCCGAAGCTCTGGGCGGATCGGGAATTGCTCGAGGTTCGTCTTGGCGAACTCGGACGAAAACCGGCGGAAAGGTTGGTGCGACATTTCCTTGGCGAAACGGCGTCGGAAGTCGAGATCCAAGACATCGTCGATCGAGCTTCAGGTAACGCGTTTTATTTGGAAGAACTCATCCGAGCGATAGCCGAAGGGCGGCACGGATCGTTGCCCGACACCGTTCTTGGGATGGTCGAAGCGCGCCTGGTTTCACTCGAATCGGAAGCACGTCGAGTGCTCCGCGCCGCGAGTATCTTTGGACAAACCTTTTGGTGGGGCGGCGTTGCCGCACTCATCGGCGACGCTGCGTTACCAACGGGCCGTGTGGGATTGCTCGATCGACTGGTTGAACGGGAACTCATCGTGCGTCGTCGTGAGAGCCGTTTTGCGCGCGAAGAGGAATACACCTTTCGCCACGCGCTCGTTCGCGAAGGCTCGTACGCGATGTTGACGGAACGCGACTGCGTGCGTGGTCATGCCTTGGCAGCCGAATGGCTGCTTTCCGTGGGTGAACCGGATCCGACGATCTTGGCGGATCACTTTGAACGCGCCGGGAATTCAGCACGCGCGACCGAGCACTTCGTGAAGGCAGCCGAGCTTGCGCTTGCCGCAGGAGACTTCACCGCAGCACTCGGATTCACAGAACGCTCACGCACGCCTGACGTGGTTATCGAGAGTGAAGTTGCCGCGGAAATCTTGGCGATTCGCGCAGATGCTTGGCACTGGAGTCACGATGCCGCGCGGTCCTACGACGCTGCCCGACAAGCGATATCCATCGCGCGACCTGGATCCAAATCGTACGGGCGAGCCATCGGCGCCGCCGTGAGCAGCGCGCTCTTGCTACGTCGACGCGACGCACTCGACATGTTGCTCGCAGAGCTCTACCGCGTGGAACCTGACGAGGATGCGATCCCTGTCGTTTCGTTTGCGTACTCATCAGCGATCATCGCGCTGCTCATGATGGGTCAACGCGAAGCTGCCGATCGATTTTTGCAACGGATGAAAGAACTCGTGGCGGCGTCTCTCGGACGCGACGCTTCCGTGGCCGGACGTTTCGACTATGCCCGCGCCTATTGGTACCGCGTTGCCGAACGCGATCCGTTTGCGGCACTCGCGCTCGATCGCGAAGCGGCGGCACACTTTAGCGTCTCGGGCGATCGTCGTTTTCTGCCGTTGCTCTGGGCGTGTGTTGGTCTTGATCTCGTGCTTCTCGGTGCTCACACCGAAGCGGCACACGAACTTGGACGAGCGGCGCGGAGTGCGACAGCGGGCAGTTTTCCTGCGGTGCTGGCTGGTTCGTACCAGATCGCGTTGCACGTCGAGCGAGGCGCATTCGACCAGGCCATCACGTTGGGCAAAACCATTTCCGAACAGGCGGCGACACAAGGCGACAGCATCCTTGTGATCAACGCACAATACTTTGTGCTCCAAGCACATCTGCGCAGACGAGATTATGCGGCGGCTCGAGCGTTGCTTGACGAGATGAGTCCGACGATGGTCGACGTTCCGGGCAGCGTCATCTGGGGACCAGCCGCTCGCGCGGAAATCGAGCTAGGTGAAGGTCGAGCAGAACGAGCGGTGGAATTGACGACCCTTGCAGTCGCCCAAGGGGCGCGGTTTGGCATGAAACACTTCCTCGCCGAAGGGGCCCTGTTGCTTCTCAGGGCAGAGGCGTTGGATGCGGTTGGACGCAAAGTCGAAGCACACGAAACGTTATCTCGAGCGCGTCAGGACTTGCTCGAACGTGCAGCACGTATTCGCGACCCTGCCTACGCGAAAAGCTTCATCGATCAGGTGTTCGTTCACGCCCGTACAATCGCCTTGTGGGACGCTTGGTCATCACGTGCGTGATGAACGTAATCAACCCTGACAACCTCGTTTTCTTACGAGGTTTGGCCGGTACACGTGAAGCACGTACCTCGATGGCCCATAAATATTGTTTAAAAAATTACGACGGATAACCGTTCCGAGCGATCATTGCACCTTGCTTGAAGTTTGGAGCATCGGTGAAGCACGGTTGTGGAGGAGCCTTGGATACAGGCTTCTTGCCTTAAAGAGCGATGACGTGTTAGAGTGGACGAGCGTCGTATCGTTGCGACGGCTGCGGTCTTGGTGGTGCCATGTCGAACAATCGCTTTTGTATCACTTCGATCGCTGCTGCTTTGGCGTTGACCTCGAGTGCAGTATGGGCGGCGCCGGTGGTCATCCCCGAGGGGGTGAGTGACGCGTTGGCTGGGCAAGGCACGGGTCTTTGTTCAGCGTCGGCGATCTCGACGAGTCCCGGTACAGAATTCGGGTTGAACGACCCGGCGGGATATAAAGGTTACGTCAATGCATTCATGGAGGCGCACAAGGCGGATCGCATCGAGTCGGTGATTCGAACGTTGCTTGATTTGTCCAACAACAATTCGGCGGGGTTGAAGCAGAGTTACGGTGACTTCATCGACGCGATAATACCGACGTGCAAGACGGGTGGGTGTGACTTTGTCCCCACAGATCCCGTTTACAATGACACGACGACGTCGTTCGGGATGCGCCTTCGAGGGTATTTCAATGTCACGCCGGATTTGGCAAACAAGCCGATCCATTTTGGGTTTTACACGGACGATGCCATCAGTCTCACGTTTTATGGTGCCGCTCAGTTCGCCTATCCGATTTTGACGCGTCCGGCTCAAGTCGGTTTTACGGTTTGGCGTATAACAGAACAGGTCACATTCCAAAAAGCGGGCCTGTATCCGCTCGAGGTTCTGTATATTGAAATCGGCGAACATTCGGCGCTCGAGATGTCGTATTTCGTTGGAGCGTTCACGGATTTCGAAAGGCCGGCGAACCAGCCGCCGATCGTGAAGCTTGGCGATGCGGGTTTTACGCTGTTTCCACCGACGGCGTTTTTTCAGACATTGAGTGGCAACCCATCGTTTCCGGACTTGGACGTTTGTCAGCAATGCGATCGAACGCTTGTGAACCAGCCTGGCAACAACGGTTGTCTCCCCGCATATTATTGCAATGATGCGGCGCTTTGCGCACCTTGCGACACGAACAAACTGTGCGGCGCAACGTGTTCACCTTGTGGTGGAGACTCGCCTTTCTGCGTGAACCTCAATGGCAACATCGAATGCGGTGGATGTCGGACGGATGCCGATTGCACGGGTGGATTCACCTGCGATCCGATTACGAAAACCTGCAACGAATGCAACGAGGACACGGATTGCCCGAAAGGCGAAGCTTGCGACGGAAAGAGCTGTCAGCCTTGTTCGACGCCGGATTCGTGTGCGGGCGCATCGTGCAATTGTTGTCCGAACGGTCAATTCGGAACGCAGATGAAATGCGCGCCCATTGAACCGAATGGTCAGGCTCTTTGCGTTGAATGCACGACGGATGCGGAATGCAAAGGCGGCGTGTGCAATCTGTCCGTGGGCCGCTGCATGAGTGCCCTTCCTGCCAACAATACGCCGATTTGTTGCGGTGATACCTGCGTCAATTGCCTGGCACTCGAAACCGTCGTCATCAATGGTGCGTTGGTTTCTCGCTTCCCGTTCTGCTTGCCGGGCCCAATTGGGACGGCATGTGCAGAATGCCGCCAAGACAGTGATTGCGGCGACGGTGGATTCTGTTTGAGCGGCGTATGCAATCCGTGCACGCGTGACAAACGTTGCGGGATGCGTTGCGACAGTTGCGGTGGAGATACGCCTTATTGCAAAGGACAAACGGCCGCGACGGCGGGATGCGTGCGATGCACGGCGAACGACCAATGCGGCACGGGCACATGCGATACGCTGACGGGTGTATGCAGCAACGACATTGGTTGTTTGAGCACGTGTGGACCATCGACGCCACATTGCAATGGATCGAATTGCGTCGCGTGTTACGCGGACGCGCATTGTCCTTGCGGCGGAACGTGTAATGCCGCAACGAATACGTGTACACCGAATTGCAAGACAAACGTCGATTGTCTCGGCAATGATCACTGCCGCTGGAATGAACCAGAAACCGGCAAAGAATGCGCCATGGGACCCATGCCCGATGGTGTCGAATGCGGTGGTACGCTCGCCACGATTTGTTCAGCTCAGCCTGGTCGCCATGGCAGCGGCGCGCCAGCGGCGGCCATTCTTGCTGCTTCCACACTTGCGCTACTACGTCGTCGCCAACGTCGAGGGTCCCCGTGAAGCGAACTTTCCCTGTCCTGCTCTCACTCGCGGCGCTTGGCGCCGTGTCGGTTACCCATGCTGAAGAAGGGCGTTTCGACGCTCAAATCTTCCGTCCCTCGGCGGCGCCGCGTGACCTCGTGATGATTCAAAAGTCCGAAGTGATTGGGCACAAATCCCTCACCTTGGGCCTTTATTCGGACATCTCGCTCGACCCGCTCGCCATTGCGTCCGTTACCACGGGCCAACAAATCGATGCCGTCGGTGCGCGATTCCAAGTCACCGGCCTTGTGGGATTCGGTTTCTATGACTGGTTCGACGTGACGCTCGCTGCGCCTTTCGTCGCTTGGCAAACGTCGGACAACCTTCGGTCACTCGGCAGTGAAGGCCCAATTTCATCCAACGCACTGGGAGATTTACGATTCGCCACCAAAATCGCCATTCCCGGTTTTAATCGCAAAGATCATATCAGAGAAGGATTCGGCATGGCGGTGACGGGCAACATCAATTTGCCCACTGGCAATCAAAATGCTTTCGCGAGCGACGGTGCGGTCACGGGCGGCGCCGGCTACATTATCGATTATCGATTCAATTTCGGGCTTCTCGTTAGTGCCAATGCCGGCGTGTGGCTCAGGCCCGACCGGCAATTTGCGGGCACGAAAGTCGGCAACATGGCCAATTTTGGTCTCGGCGCCGAAATGTACGTCGTACAGCGCTGGGGTTGGTCCGTGATCGGTGGCGTCTTCGGCCATGCATCCTTGGTCAGCTTTCCGGATAGCCCGTCACAAGTTCCCGCGGAAGCCCTGCTCGCATTACGTTTCCAAACCGACAGCGGTGTTACCCTCACCGTTGGTGGTGCTTTTGGCGCCAATTGTGGTTTCGGCGCCCCTGTATTCCGTGCATTTGGCGGCATCGTTTGGACTCCATCCTCGTCGCGAGAGCAAGAACTCATCAATCGCTTGAAGCGAATGGACAGCGAAGATCCCGATGAAGACAACATCATGGGTTCCGCGGACAAGTGCCCCGAGGAAGCGGGCGTGGCAGCAAACAATGGTTGTCCAGAAAAAGACGAAGACAAGGACGGAGTCAACGATCGCGACGACAAATGCCCGAAAGTCGCAGGCGGTACAAAAAAAGAAGGTTGCCCCGTCGCATTCCTCAAGGAAGACGAGATCGTCATCCTCGATCCCGTTCACTTTGCCACTGACCAAGACGTCATCCTCGAGGATTCGAAAATCGTGCTCGATCAAGTCGTGGGCGTCTTGAAGAACTCCCCCGACATTCGTGAACTCGAGATCGAAGGTCACACCGATGTCCGTGCATCAGACGCGTACAACTTCAACTTGTCGCAACGTAGGGTCGACAGCGTCAGAGCCTACATGCTGTTCAAAGGCATAGAGCCGTTTCGCATAAGTGCTCGCGGATACGGCCACTCCCAAACCATCTACGACGACAGCATGTGCAACATGAAGGACGAACTGTTGTCCGAAGACTGCAAGTTCATGACGTCCAAGAACCGTCGTGTCGTCTTTCGGATCAAACGTTTCGGCGCTCCAGCATCACGGTCGCTCGATGGAAGTGCACCTATCTTGGGACCAAGTGATTCGAGTTTGCCCAAGGGCGAATCGATGGGTTCGCACAACCCGCTTGGTGACAGCAGTACCGTGTTCCCTGCGTCAAAAGGCGGTCCAGTGCTTCAGTCGGGCGCTGGCACGTTGCCAAGTGGTAGCGGCGCTTTGCCTAGCAGCAGCGGCAGCAGTTTGCCCAGTGGCGGCAGCAGTTTGCCCAGTGGCGGCAGCAGTTTGCCCAGCAGCGGATCGGCCCTGCCGAGTGGCAGCAGCATTCTCCCTTCGGCGAAACCGGCCGCACCCAAACCGACCGCTCCTGCACCTTCGGCGCCTGCGCCCGCACCTGCGCCCGCCAAACCGACCGCTCCTGCACCCGCGAAACCACCCGCCAAGCGTTGATCTTCGTGCGGATTTCCGCGCCAAAAACGCGTCGTTTGTCATAACTAACGACGCGTTTTTTTTGCGTGTTCTTCAAAGACAAACTGGTTTGACATCAAAACAAAATAAAACGCGGGCGAAATATCTTCGCCCGCGTCACCAAACCTGCGACGTTTACTCGGCGTCGAGTTACTTCGTCTTGGTCTTGGTCTTGGTGGTGGTCTTCGTCGTCGTGCTTGGCGCGGTCGTTGCGTTCGCAGTTGCGGTCGGCGCGGGTTCTGCCGTAGCCGATGGCGTCGGCGCGGGAGGTGGCGACTTCACCTCGACACCTGTGTTGAGCGGCGTCGGATCTTTCGCGGTAACGTCAGGCGTCGGGTTTTCCTTGAACGTTCCCTCGGGCTTTTTGCCGTCGACGGATCCTAGACCAAGCGGCCGTCCTTCTGAATCGACACGCCGCGTCCAAACGACAGCTGTACCGCTGGCGATCTTGCTGAACGTTGCATCGATCTGACGTTCTTCGTCTTCAGATGCCTCGATGACGGCATCAGCTTCCGCCGCGCACGCTGACTTGCGCAACGATTCGAGACGTTCGGCGACGGTGTTGAGTTTGCCGGCGCTCTTGACGGGACCGAGTCGATGAAATTCCTTTTCGGGTACGTCCCGGCCAGAGAAGATCGGCATATCGCTGCAGAAATCGCCAGACGGCGTCCGCATTTGATGAAACGGGATGATCGTCGGTGCACATGCGGCGTAAACCGCAACCAGTGCGGCCGCAGAGAAGAAGGCAGTGGCACGTTGCATGGTTCTTACTTAGCAGCGCTTGGTTACGATTTGCAAATCTTGCGTGCGTACGACGTAATGCTTTCTCGGAGCGCTCACGATTCGATAGCTCGCACCGTTGCCAGAACGTGCATCGCCTGATGGTTTTCTTGCTGGCCCATCTGCCCCCATGAGGTAAGGGAAGCGGCCACGAAGGAAGCGACGATGAGCACCCAAGCCGCCACACCTACGAACGAAATCCGAGTCCTCCTACTCGAAAACATTCATCCGAGCGCCACTGAAACGTTCGAGACCTATCGCGAAGGCCGTTCCTACTTGATCACGCGCAAGTCGAGTTCATTGAAGGAGGACGACCTCATCTCCGCCCTCGACGGCATCCAGTTGCTCGGCATTCGCAGCAAGACGCGCGTCACCAAACGTATTGTTGAAAACGCACCGTCACTGCTCGCGTTGGGATGTTTCTGCATTGGTACGAATCAGGTCGACCTCGTGGCGGCCAATGCGTGCGGCCTTCCCGTTTTTAACGCGCCGTTCAGCAATACGCGCAGCGTGGCGGAATTGATGATTGGGGAGATCATCACCCTAGCCCGACAACTGGGCGATCGTTCGAACGAAGTGCACAAAGGGACATGGAAAAAGGTCGCCGCGAGTTGTTATGAAGTCCGCGGTAAAACGCTGGGCATCGTTGGGTACGGGCATATTGGCAGACAGCTCGGCGTATTGGCCGAAGCCGTGGGCATGCGCGTGCTTTATTTCGACGTCACGCCGCGTCTTCCAATGGGCAACAACCGCTCGATCCCATCGCTCGGTGCATTGTTGGAACAATCCGACTTCATCTCCTTGCACGTTCCCGAAACAGCCGAAACGCGCAACATGATTGGGCAAGCCCAGCTATCGCGTATGAAAAAAGGCAGTTATTTGTTGAATGCAAGCCGCGGTACGGTCGTCGTCATTCCAGAACTCGCCGCAGCATTAAAAAGTGGACATTTGGCGGGAGCTGCCATTGACGTGTACCCGGAAGAACCCGAATCCAATACGGACGTTTTTCAAACGGAACTTCAGGGTTTGTCCAACGTGATTTTGACGCCACACATCGGCGGATCGACGGAAGAAGCACAAGAGGCCATTGGTCGCGAAGTTGCCACGGCGCTGGGTAAGTTTGCCGCCATGGGCGCCACCACGGGTGCCGTGAAT
The DNA here is from genome assembly GCA_031415295.1 of Polyangiaceae bacterium. Lineage (GTDB taxonomy): Bacteria > Myxococcota_A > Polyangia > Polyangiales > Polyangiaceae > Polyangium. Next base: position 10,371 of record JANORL010000271.1, read on the forward strand.
TTCCCGCAAATCGAACTTCCACCCGTGAAAGGTACCCACCGCATTCTCAACGTGCACCGCAACGTCCCGGGCGTGTTGCGAGACGTGAACAAGATCGTCGCCGATTTGAACGCCAACATCGACAGTCAGTTCTTGTCGACAGAAGGTGCCATTGGTTATTTGATCATGGACCTCGAGCAAGACGTTTCGGCTGAAGTAAGCAATGGCATTGCCGCTTTGCCGTCCAACATTCGCACCCGCGTGGTTTACTAAAGCACTTTGCCAGGATTCATGATGCCAAGCGGATCGAGGATACGCTTGATCGCGTGCATCATTTCGAGTTCCGCGGGGGAACGCGAATAGTTCAAGTAATCTTTTTTCAAGAGACCAATGCCGTGTTCGGCGGATATACTCCCGTGGTATTTACGAACCAGCTCGAACATGGCGTGATCCGCTTCATGCGTTTTGGCCAAGAATGCTGATTTTTCCATATCGTCGGGTTTCATGATGTTCACGTGCAAGTTTCCATCACCGATGTGGCCAAAGAGAGCTATTTCCCAATCGGGATACCGCACAGAAAACACGCTTTCGAGTTCTGAACAAAACCCTTCCAGATCTTGAATGGGCAACGATATGTCGTTCTTGTGCGGCATCCCCGTGGCGCTCAAGCTTTCGCTGATACCTTCACGTAACGCCCATATCGCCGACGCTTCACCCGCATGTTGAGCCAGCGTGCCATCAGTGACGACTTCTTTTTCGAAAAGTTGAACGATCCAGCCTTCGAGCGCTTCGCGATCATTACGTTCCGCTTCAAGCAGCACGTAATAAGGACTCGGCGCGGACAGCGGCTCCCGCACGCTGCGATGCCGCCGCACGCGAGCCATGCATCGTTCCGTAAAGAATTCGTAAGCGCTCATGACGAAAGGCCCCTTGCGGGCTTCGCGAAAAAGCGACAAGACGCCGGCAAGGTTTGGCACAGCAAACAACAATACGTCGAGTTGTCCAGGCAAACGTGTGAGTTTTAGCGTAGCTTCGGTAATGATGCCCAAAATGCCTTCGCTACCGATAAAAAGCTGCCGAAGATCGATTCCCGTGTTGTTTTTTTCGAGCGCTCCATTCAAATCGAGCACCTCCCCGCTGGCGAGCACGACGCGTAGGCCAAGTACCCATTGCCTGGTCAAACCGTAACGAATGACTTTGACGCCTCCGGCATTGGTAGCAATGTTGCCGCCCACTTGACTCGACCCTTTCGATGCGAAATCGACTGGCCAGGTCAAACCATGTTCAGCGGTATGTTTGTGCACTTCTTCGGTCACGACACCGGCATCGACCCGCACGGTGGCGCCAAGAACATCGACGGGATCCATTCGACGCATGCGCGACAGTGACACGACGAGTTCTCCGTGAGCCGCGACGGCGCCCGCGGCGAGTCCGGTGCGCCCTCCCGAAGGCACGACGGGCACGCGATGCGCCCCGCACAATCTCAAGAGTTGGGCAACTTCTTGGGTGGATCTTGGCAAAGCGATCGCGGACGGGCGCGGCTCGAAGACTTTGGTCCAATCGCGGCCGAACGTGGCCAAATCTCCAGCGTCGGTGGACAAAAAATCGCTGGGAAAGCTGCGCGCGACTTCAGCCAAAAACGCATCGGGAAGCGACGTCATGGGTGACTGAAGTATCCTGGGGTTCGTATCGATGCAACGATGAATTGATACAAACGAAACGCAAAACGCCGAAGCCTTTGGCTCCAGCGTTTTCATCCCATCCCGTTGCCCTTTTTGGATTGACCGCATCGCGGTCGATCCAATGCAAGGGTCAAGGGACATTGTCCCTTGCGCGGGTCGAGGGGCGCGGAGCCCCTCGTGGGGTCCGGGGCAACACCCCGCTCGTACCCGCTTATCTCCGCTTTTCAGCGAATGATCAATTCTTGTACGCGTCCGCGGCCAGCCGCTTTGCAATTGATGGCGCGTGTCGCTCCGACGGCCGCAAGCTCGAAGACGTCTGTCCCATACAAGGAATAAACCTCGGGCGCCGACGAATTCGACAACAAGACGCGCACACCGCGTGACTTCAACTCGCGGGCAACGTCGCGCAGTTTTTCCTGCTCGCGCATACCGAATCCGTTTTTCGTGTACGACGTGAAATTCGAAGACGCCGAAAGAGGTACGTACGGCGGGTCGAAATACACGAAATCTCCCGGGAGCGCTCGGTCGAGAACACTTTCGAACGATGCGTGACGAATTTCCGTATGGCGAAGAGCAATCGCACACTTGCGCAAATTGTCTGCATCGCAAATCTTCGGGTTGTCGTAATCGCCAAATGGTACGTTGTACCCGTTGTTTCGGTTGACACGATAGAGTCCGTTAAATCCCGTGCGGTTCAAATAGATGAACCATGCCGCGACTTCGGTGTTGGTCTTGCTATCGATGTCCATACCACGCAAACCCAGGAAAAAATCCCGGTCGTGCGGATACGACGACAACAATTCAATGACATTCTCGACATCGTCGCGAATACCCATGTACGTCCGTACCAACCGTTCGTTCGTATCGGCCAACATGGCGCGTTCTGGCAAGAGGTGGAAAAACAGTGCTCCACCGCCGACGAATGGCTCGTGATACGTATTAAAACGCGTGGGAATACGCGGCTCGAGTTCGTGCATGAGCTGTCGTTTTCCCCCCACCCATTTCACGAACGGTTTGGCAGTTCCCGGTTCGATTTCTCGAATATCGGGACGCGCTCGACCTCGAGCCTTGAGAGGCCCGGGACCACGCAATGGTAGAGGTTCGACGACAGGGACAGGAAGCTTGCGAAGAGCTTGTTCGAGCATCGGGATGCCCGAGCGGTACAAGCAGACCTTTCAAAGGGGCAAACTTTTGCCAAAGACTTTTTTAAGATCGCAATCGACAACAAAAACTTGTCCCTGATCATCCGATCCGTGATGGCGAACGATTTCGCAGATCACGGCTTGGGAATACGCAGGGTTTTGGAAATCATTGCGCTGCCACTGACGACATAGACAAACACCAGGGGGTGCAGGACAAACGGTCCGACAGCTACCTCGCCACCAGGCAACGCGGCACCGATCCGACCCATCGAGGAAAGAATCGCCATGAAGAAGACGATGAACAAACTTGTAGGGATCGGCGTACCCTCGAAATACGCGACTTTGCCCGACTCGTCCGAGAGCGATGCAGCCGTCGCGTTGTACCGCGCGAGTCTACTGATGCCGCATCCGACGAAGTAGACGAGGCCTACGGCATCGATGCCTCCGCGCATGCCGAGAGCGAACGCTAGCGCAGCCGGAGCGACGCCGAATGCGACGAGATCGGCGAGTGAATCCAGCTCTTGACCGAGCAGGGAGACTTCGCGACGTGCACGAGCGACGCGACCATCCAAGAAGTCACACACGAGCGAGATGGGCAGGAGTGCGAACGCGAGTTGAAGAAAGGTGATGTCTGTCGTCGCGACGTACTTCATCGACGCCAGGACCGAACCCATGCCGGCGAAACCATTTCCAAGAGTCAAGAAATCGGCAGCTTGGAAGTCTCGAATCATGGTGAAGCGGCGTTTGCGGGGCTTTTTCATGTGCTGTCGGTTGTGCCACGGACAGGCAGGCGTTGCCAAGAGCGCAGTTCTCAAAATTCGCTGGACGAGCATGGCGGGTGTGGGCGTTACTCATGCCGCTATGCGCCTCAACAGATCTACCATCGCTTTTCTCGTCATCGCTCTTCTTCCTGGATGCGAATCGTCCAAACCCGACGCCGCTCCGACGCCGCCCAGCAGTTCACGCATTACGGCTGCACCCGCGAGTGTTTCGGTGTCCCCTGCCCTGTCATCATCGGTGGCAGCGACCGCGCCCGCATCGGCGAATGCTCCTGCGGCGCCGGCGTTGGGCGCCTTTGGTGTAACGGTCCAAAACCTTTCGGAAAAAGGTGGCGACTTCATCTCGGACAATCTCATCTCCAACGAGACGTCGTATTTGCAGATCGCCAAAACGGTCAGCGCAAGGCCCCCCGGCGGCGTGTACATTGGCGTGGGTCCCGAGCAAAATTTTTCCTATTTGGCATTGATGCGCCCAACGTTGGCGATCATCGTCGACATTCGTCGCGACAATCTCTTGCAACATCTATATTACCGGTATCTGTTCGAGGAAGCTCGCGACCGATCGCAATTCATATCGCTCCTCGTGGGACGTCCTTACGACGAAGGGACAGCGCCTGCGGACGATGCGAATTTTGCCACAGTGGCGAAACATGCCGAAAAAATGCCACCGGATCCCAAAGTGCAAAAAAGTACGGTGGATGCGGCGATTTTGCGCATAACCAACGAATGGGGGATACGTCTTGACGACAAAGACAAAAAGTCCATTCAAACGATGGCGCAAGTCTTTTTCGACAAACAGCTCGATTTACGGTTTGCACTCAAAGAATCTTCGGGGCGTAAATACCCGACGCTTCGTGAACTGATGGACGCCAAGGATCCTGCGGGGGCCGAGAAGAGCTTTTTGGCATCAAATGAAGCGTTTCGATTCGTGCAAAAGATGGAGCGCGAAGGGCGCGTGCTTCCGGTGGTGGGTGATTTCGGCGGGGATAAAGCATTTCCGGCGATTGCTGAATACTTGAAGAAGCAAAACCTCAAAGTGACGACGTTTTACGTGTCGAACGTCGAACAATATTTGCTCGAGCCGCCGGTGTGGACGAAGTGGATTCGTAATGTGGAAGCATTGCCGCGTGCGGACGATGCGTTATTTGTCCGGTGTTACCTTGATCAGGGCAAGAAACATCCGAAACAAATGGAAGGGCACCGGGCGGCAACTGTATTGGCGAAGGTGAGTGATTTTGTGGAGCGGGAAAAGAAGACGCCGTCACGATCGTTTTTCACGGTGGCGACGGAGGGGAATTTGGACTGAGAAGGTGTTCATCAGGCTGCTGCGCGTTGCAAGGCGTCGGTCGGACTTACTCAGCGTACGATGTACGCTTCCGTCGTCCTCCCTAGCCTTACAACGCTCGC
>JANORL010000272.1:0-4202 GCA_031415295.1 Polyangiaceae bacterium
GACGTCGATGATGCCGCCATTGACAGCTTTGGCAATGGGCACATTGCCCCCGGCGAATCGCACTTCTTGCGTCGGCGTATAACATCCCGGTCTACAAACCCACTCATTGTACACAGACGTATGCTTGTAAGCATTGTTAACCTGCTGGATCGCCACAACCGAAGTCGCGCGCCCATTCGCTCCCGCCAAATAGCCCGACGGGCCCGTACCTTGAAAATACCCATTCGGTCCGGGACCAAACCAAGGCCCTCCTGCCATTGTCGCATAGATTGGGAACAGGTGCAAGGATGGGTTGTTAATGATCTCCACGTTGGCCGCGTTAGACAAATAGAACGTGTTGCCTGTCTGAGCCTTGGCGTTGCGAGCCCAACTCACGCGAGCATCAGCGTGATCATAGCTGAGCTGGTCGAAGTCGCACCGGGGACTGTTGGTCCAGGCCAAAGCGGGCGTTGCTCCACCAATGACAGAACCAAACCCAAGCAGGGCGATTGCCCATTTTACGGAATTTCGCATGACCTAACCTCTTTTCGGCATAAATGGCAATGTTCACACAAACGCCCGTTGCCACCTGGCACTCGAAGGCATGAATGTGACGCCTATGCTCACACGAAATATGACGCCCCTGCCGTACCCCGACAATACGCATAAGTGCGAATAGGCTGATTTTTCGAAGAATTCACGCAATGAGCGTTTCAAGAGCAGAAATCTTGATGATGTCACGCGACGACAAGGTGAAGACAGCCAATGCAATACGGCAAATTGCGTATCGCTGTCAACACGCCACGAATGATCCCACGCATCCCAACATGGCTGGCAAGCCCCGGAGATGTGCATGCCGCGCGAAGTAAAGTCCGACCTCGTCAACCGGGGACAAGTCCAGCCCATCACACCTGACACAACGCGCAAGAATCAAGTACACCACGAACCGACGACAAACTTTGCCGCGGGCAAACCATCATCGCGGTGTTACCAGACGAACATGCTCGACGACCGGAAATCCTGGCCACGAAGTCCCAAACACATCGATCCTGCACCAACCAAAGTTCGTCTGGTCCGTGGTCGAAAAATGTGGACAAACGCTTGCCGTTCGCCGTAAAACCCAATAACTAGTTTGTTGTGGAACGATTTGAAGAATGGCGACCGAGTCCACGTGGCTGCATTACGCGCCGCCGGCTTGCCCGCGAGTGGCTCTTGCCACTGGGATTGGACCGCCTCGGTAATCAGGCAATGCGCCGTGACCTGGTCACCTTGGTCGACAAGCATGGTTTGCCATGGGCGAAAGAATTGATCACAGAGTGGACGAAGAATCATCATTGGGGGTTCGCTGCGTGGATACCGCTGCTCGCGAATGTCTGTGGCGACCTGCACGCGAGCAATAGCGCACCTAGTAAAGCGCTCGTCACTTGGCTGCTCGAAAGGGAGGTGAAGATCGCGCTCGAACGCTGCGTCGCGGCATTCAAGAGGCCGTCGCCGTGGCTCGATCTCGATGGTTTTACCGAAGAATCGAAGCACCTTGCCCACGTGCTCGCCGCAGCAGTCGCAATGTCCGCTTTTCAGGTCATCGACGAGACGTTGCGTTCTTTGCTCGACGACAAGCAAAACGTTCCGACGTCGTTCCTCGTGTTATTGCTCCAGGCTTGTATCGCCAGATCCCCGGCTCTCAGCGCCCGTGTCATTGGTTCGCCGCTCCATCGCGAGTGCATTTCGCGACTCGGCGTGATCCTATGCGCGTCAGTCCGCGCCGAAGGCGACTGGGCCATTACTTACCCCTTGGGCTGCGCTTGCAATGACTGCAAGGTGCTCTCGCACTTTCTCAGCTCTGCCCGCACCGAGCACGATTGGCCGTTGAACAAAGAGCGACGTCAGCACATTCACGGCACGATTGATTCGGCGAAACTACCCATTCGGCACACGACGCTTCGAAGTGGCAGTCCGTACGTCCTGCAACTGCGTAAAGACCCTTCATTGTTCTCGCGCGAACGGACTTATCGAAAACGCGTGAAGCAAATCCTCGACGCGCTGTCTGCCGTCCCTTCCCGATGAGCCTGACCCGTCTGAGATTGCGAAATTGGATTATCTCATCCCACCCCATCACTCGCGCGGCGCGCTCGAGCAAGTACATTGCGAACGCGCCCCCATTGAGCTTCGACACTGTCCATCGCACCGTTACCGTCGAGCGTATCCCGATACCATCGCGCAAGAAGGCATAACTCGTAAAAATGTACCTCGTGCGCAGCAATGCGCCGTTGCCCGAAACTGGCATAAGCATCGAGCAAACGGTCGAGCCCCCGATCGATGGCGAAAGGTTTTTTCGAAGCTCGCGTGACGATGGCCAAGTCATACGCGGGATCTCCCAACATCGCGTATTCCCAATCGATAACGGCAAGGCCTTCATCCAACACACTTTGAACATTTGGAGCATCGGAGCGCCTTTGGCGCCCTTCGTCCCAGGCCCCAATCAAAATGTTCTGCCCAAGCAAATCGCCATGAATCAAAACGGAAGGCTCTTCCGGTGGCAAATGGTCGACCGCCCAATTGTAAGCATCGAAAAATTCTGGAAGACCCTCCAATTGCTCGAGTTCGGCCAATGCGTGCGCACGACGCGTGGGAAAACCTGGAAGTTCCGCCATCGACTGCATATCGACTGCGTGAATCGTTGCCGCCACTTTCGCAACAATCTCCCATGATCTCACGCCTGGTTGCCTGCCCGCACGCAAGTCGAGCGAGACACCTCGAATGAACGGACGCACAACCGCATCGCCTTCTGGCAGGGGGATAATCGCTCGGATATCCGGAACATGAATTTTTGATGTTTGGGAAGCGATATGCCTACATATAGCTCGCTCTTGTAAGAGCTTCGCGCGCGATGACAGACGCTTCTCCGTCGGTGTTGCTTGCGTATTTATCGGCAAAAGAACCGCATAGTCGCCAGAAACTCCGTTGGGATCGGGTTTCAATTCAACCGACGCCGCAAAAGCGTGATTCGACAGGCCTTGCCCCATCTTGACGACCCGACCGATATCAACTTCGCCGAATTCGTTGAAGACGCAATCAAAGACGCGCTTTGCCCGGGCCCAGCCCGCGTTCGAATCTCGCAGCTCCATTTCTCGGAATTCCGAGAGCCGCAAACCGATGGGCGCACCACCCGACGTGTAATCGACGGCCCAATAGAGCTCACCGCCCCATTCGACAACTTCCGAATGGTCTTTGAATGACGGTTCACTCTCGCGTTCGAGTTTTGTTTTTGCACGAGCAGTTGCCGAGCGTTGTCGTTGATTGCGCGATTTCGATTTCATGTTGTTCGATGCAGAGACGTCATGGCAATGGCAATCTGTACGCGCCCTTTACGATGGCCGTTCAACTTTTCCCTGAAGAACAGACCGCTTCCGCGCAAACTCTTGAAGATTCAATTCCTCCCACATCCATGCCGGATCATACGCCGCCGTGCCTTCTGCGAGCGCTCGGTCGTACATCTCTTCGAGCCCCTCGATCAATTTCGCCACGCGCCCCCGAAGCTCCGGCTTCGTAGCTGCATTTCGCGGCGTCTCGCCGTCGAGCATCGGGACGGGTTCGTCGACCCATTTTTCATAATGTTGCTGAAAGTATTGCAAAACCGCCTGACGTGCCGGTTCGACCAGTTCCACCGGCAATTGCCTCGATTCCCGAGGTTTGTCACGAGCCGATGCCACGACGTGCTCCATGTCTTGGTATTCCGTCACGCGATATTTGGCTGATTCACAGGCGAGCTTTTCAATCATTGCTTTCGCCCGTTCGCCACGCTCACGCGAATTCGTGTGCACTTCGAGTCGGCCTTTGACGATTTGCAAAGACCCAAGCCACCCCAGCTCTTCTCGTTGTTTTCTCTTCTCGGTCCATGACCAAGTCGACGCCTCATTGCCGCAGACGAGTTCCGGCGCATGATCCAGCACATCCGCGAGTTTTTCTTGGTCGACGACATCGAAATATACCTTCGTCATGACCACCGTTTCCCCATCGACGTTGAGCATCTTCAGATTCGGCGGCGCTATCCACGCATCAAAAAAGAAAATCGGCAAAACCGCCTTTCTCGATGCGTCGTCGAATTCGACCTCCATCTGCTTCAACTGCTCGATGAGCGATTGCCGCAATTCGTCGGGCATCGGAAATAACCCGCCATCGAGCTCCGGTTGGCCCGACACACCTTTCGGCACCACACGTGCCGC
>JANORL010000273.1:0-4524 GCA_031415295.1 Polyangiaceae bacterium
GCCGATTACGGCCGACGAAGCGCTCATTGCAGAATTAGCACCTTACCGCAATGAGAAGGGAAACCTCGCTTTTCCGCTCAATCAGCCCATGCCGTACGAGCTCATAGGTCGCGTGGCCGTTGCTTTGTCGAAGCAATATGGCAGATAACGCCCTGCGCTGCGCGAAGCCTTTGGCGTCTTGCGCATGAAGGCAACCAGCTCCAACCACACCTGAACGGCAGCTTTTCGCCAGAACCCGTCAAACAATCACGTCGTCGTCGCCAGCGCGTCATCCACGGACTTCACCCACGTCTTTTTGCCATCGAACACAACCACGTATTCGTACACCGGCGTCGCTCCCGCCGCCAGCAGCTCCGTCGCGTATTCGCGATCGCGCACTTGTTTCGCCGCATCTTTCAGCACTTCGGCAACCGTTTCGTCTTCGTCCAGCACTTTGAACTCGATCACCACACCCGGACGTCCCGGCGTCTTGGGACGCATCAGCATATCGGCACGACCGAGGCCCGATTCGCGATTCGATCGAACTTCGTATTGTTTTTCCAAATGCACGAGCATGCCCAAAATAAAACCGTGGTACAGTTTTTCCGGCTGCTTTCCCGCGGCATCGTAATACGACATGGCCGTTATCAGAATATGCTGGAGCGTCTTTTGCACCTTGGCGGCATCTCCACAAAGAAGCGCTTTGACGAGGGCGTTCGTGTAGTTCGAATCTGGATCTGCCTTGTGCAGCCATAATTTGAACATCGTGCGATACACGAGGCTCACTTCAATGTTGGGAATCGCGAGTTTCGCGGTGTATTCACCCATCTCCAGCTTCAGCTCGACAACCTTGAGGTACCCTGAAAACAACAAAAAATTCCAGAATGCATCGGGACTCAGCTCGACGTTGCGAAGCACGATGTTCGGATCGATTGGCACATCGATGGTTCCGCCCTGGAGCAACGCTTCCGATTGTTCCGACAGCCCGAGTCCACGCTTCAAGGCCAACGTTTCGATAAGCTCACTCGAACCGGTGTTCACCCAATACGGTTTGAGCAAACCTTCATCGATGTAATGCAATATCGACCAAGGATTGTAAATGACGTGCCCCCCAAAAATGTACCCATTGTACCAAGAACGTACTTCTTCGAGTCGGTCGGGTTCGACGATTGCCGCTACTTCCGCTTCGGTAAAACCAAACGCCGTGCTGTAGGGTTTGTCGATGATCGAATGCACATCGATATGGTTCAGCCCCGAGAACATATTCTCTTTCGATACGCGCAGGATGCCCGTCAGCACGCCCTTGAAGAGCGCCACGTTGTCCTTTAATGCGGCCGAAAGGAAGTTTCGGAAAAAACCAACGACCTCATCGAAGTATCCATTCATGTAGCCGGATTGGACCGGCGTGTCGTATTCGTCGATGAGAATCACCACACGCTCGCCGTGGTGCTCGAAAAGGGCTTCGGACAACAGCCAAAAGGCATCCTGAATGTCCTGTTTCGTCGACTCGCCACTAAGAATGCGGCGCAGAGTCGCGACTTTGCGCGCACTGACGGTCGGGCTTTCGAGCAGGTATCGATGTTCGTCGCATACGGCTTCAATCCGCGCGCGAAGTCCTGCGAAGGCATCCTCCCAAGTTGCGGCCTTGACATCCTTGAAGGTCACCGAAATGACCGGATACTTCTGAAAGTGCGTCATCGCTCGAGCGTCACGCGTGACATCGAGACCCGCGAACAAATGCGACAAGTCTTCCGTCGTCTTGCGCAAAAAGTGCCCGAGCATCGACAGATTGAGCGTCTTGCCAAACCGCCGCGGGCGCGGGAAGAGCAGGACTTTACTCGCATCTGCTAGAATGTCGGAGATCAGGTTCGTCTTATCGACATAACCAAACCCCGATTGGCGGAACGTGCGAAAATCGGACTCACCAACACCAGCAATGAACTTCTTCACGAGTACACCTCGGCGAACAAGGCGCACTCTATCGCAGCTCGAACACGCTTGTCAAGCAGACGATATGAACGATTCGACTTTCTTGAAGGTCTTTCAGGTCGGTAGGCCATGCGATTCGGACGAACCTTCATGCCCCGAAGCGTTTGTCGAAGCTGCACGAGGTTTGTCTGAGGCGATTGCCGCATCACACTGATGGCATTGGCAATGCGTTACCCTTCGCCAATCTCCGCCGCGAGCGCATCCGCTTTCGCTTTGATATCCGCTTTCGCTTTCAGCAACGCATCCAGTTTCGCTTGCTTTTCTTTCTTCAGCGCCGCAGCACGCGTCGCCGCCGTCGCTTCTTTATGCGCCTTCAATTCGTCGCGCTGCTTCTTCCACCGCTCAAGGTCCACTTCCGCAGCCGCAATCTTGCGATCCAACTCCAACACCGTCGGCTCGTCCGCTGCTTCGTGCATGAAAAACGATTCGGCCCAACCCGACCCGAGCGCCGGATTCGCATGCTGCATATCGCCCAATTTGCCATAAAGCGATTTTTGCCACGCATTAAATGCCTCATTGAGCTCTACGCGTGTTCCCACCGCTCGAAAATCCGCCAACTTTTGCATCGTTTGCTTCTTTTCGTCCGACGCTGTCTGCCCCGCGTTTACGCGTTGCGAAAGCAACGGAACATGCGCCACGAGTATTTCCTTATCGCAACTTCCAAGCGCAATGGGCCATTCTTTCATTGCATCGAGTTGCCCACCGAGCAGCCGGCGCCGATATTGCTGCCGCCTCCTCGTCCATTCCCATCATCAGGCTCCTTTCGAAGCCCAGTGAAATCACAAAGCAGCAGCGACGTCACGACGGGGCCAGGCGAGTACATACAACAGTACTGCGACGCAAGCGACAATCACCGATGCCACCAGCGCCCATCGAAATACAGGTGTGTAGGTCGGGCTGGATCGCCGCGCACGACGAACGGCGACGGCTCCCGCCATGCTCCGTTCGGCACATCGACGACGAGCACGTCTTCGTGGACGAACCAGACGCAGTGGTCGACGGGGTGAGCGCCACGGCCGTCGATGACCCTGAAACCGCAGCTCCCATCGGCATGTAAATCGAGCCAATGGACGATGTGTTCGGTCGAAGGGCCAGGGCAGCCAATGAGGTCCCCTTCGTTCTTCCATTTCCCCACGACCGCGGCGGCGATCCCGTCGATCCGGTGCCACTTGGCCTCGAATGCGTCGATCGTCGCCACCGTCGACTCCCCTTCCGTGAGAACGACCGCAGCGCCGGAAATCGCGTACCTCCGACGCGTGTCGAAAGAGCCGCCCAGCCTGGCCGTCCAATGTCCCTCGCCGTCGAAAACGAGCACGTCGTCGTCGTCGCCGGAGGCCCAGGCCCAGCTGCCGGCCAGCGCGTCGCGTTGCACCGGCGCTTTGGCGGTGAGCACGCGATGGGCGCCGATCGCCCGGCCGCCTGTGACGACGAGCGCGCGCGCGGCAGGACCGCCAACCGTGGTCGTCCAGTCGATTCGGGTGACGCCGCGCTCGATCCTCCAGGTGCCGCGGCCGCGGTAGAAGAGGAAGTGGTCGTCGTCGCAGCAGCTGCTGAAGGCAGTGCCGTCGGCTCGGAGGTCGATTCGGCTTGGTCCGGAGCCGTTGGCCTCCCAGACGCCGACGGGGCTAATCGGGCACGATCGGAATCGCGCGTGCCGACCGCACCGCCGCCACGCCTTTGAGATCGACGCAGCCATCCTTGGCGCAGCCGAGCACGGTGTTCCCGTCGAGATACAGCGTCATTTCGGGGCCAAGCCTTTGCCACGCGCGGATATCCGGGGGCACCTCCACGATCCCGCGCGCACCGGCGCACGAGGCGAGCAGCAACGCAATCGCCGCCGGACGAAACGCCCCACGAGCCATCGAAATTCGCACGTTCATCTTTGCTCTCTCGCGCCTGCTTCGTTCTCCGGGGGCTACCGAGCACCAATCGCGATGCCCTATTGATCCCACGAGGATCGCATCCTGGATACGGCGAATCACTCTATAGGCGAGCGTTCTGGACGCCTAGGAAAAATTACACCCAGGGAAAAATTCCGCCTTCGGCTGCCCTCTGCTGCCTTGCGTTGCTTACACCCGTCGGAACGTTACACCGCGCACATACAGGGCGCGTACCTACATAACAACTCACGCGCTCGCCCCTCGCGCCGATGAAGTTTTTCGTCGCCAAAGTCGACGTGTCGACGTAAAGAAGGTCAAATTCGAAAATGGCCAAGCGATGCTTTCACCGCTGCGTTTTCATTACGATAACGATTCGTTCAGTTTGCCCGTACGATTGGGGCTCATCAACTCCGGCGGCACCCAGGATCTGATTGTACACGTGCAGGCGCGGACTCGGTACGAAGTCGCCAATTACGAAAATTTTGCCATTCCGGTGCATATAAGCTACAATTTGCCCGCGTTCAAGCTTGGCAAGACATTCTTTTACTTTGCGGCATTCCAGAAGCACATCGGGGTGTATCCGCCGATTACGGCCGACGAAGCGCTCATTGCAGAATTAGCACCTTACCGCAATGAGAAGGGAAACCTCGCTTTTCCGCTCAATCAGCCCATGCCG
>JANORL010000274.1:0-4164 GCA_031415295.1 Polyangiaceae bacterium
GTGAGCAATCGAGGTCGATACCGCATGTTGACATCCCAATTCTCATAGATGCGCAAGGAGCGATTAACAACTTGTTTTGCGAAGGAATTGTCCATCGCAGTCCCTTTTTCCCGTCTCAGCGCGCAAAGTAACAGTGCCCAGAATTTGACACTATGGTAGCTTTCATGATTCAGGTCGCCAATTAGAAAGTTCGCCTTTCTAGCTAGGGGAGGCAGTTGCGGTTTTACCGGATCACTTGGCCTTGCGCCATTCACCTGCAAGGTGGCAAGCTTCAGTGTCATTTCTGCAGAATATCCAGCGAGATACACGCCCCCGTGCGCCTCTCCTGAGACGATCAATTGACGAGCTTCTTGTAAGCGGGCGTTGGCCGCTAATTCCAAGTGCGAGAGTATTTCGGGATCGGTACCGAGAAAATTGCGCAATGACATAAAAGTTGTACCGGAGCGCTCGAAGCTCCAAAATGATTGCCGATTATCAGCAGTGAAAGCGCATGTCAACACTCAAATCCTGCATAATCAAGCCTCCTCGAATTCGTAATAAGTCCGCCGTGCAAAGGAGGGGGCCTGCGTCTTTGGGCGCTTCGAGTAGTTATGAGCGGGCTAGAACTCCAGCGCACGCTTTGGACTTGCTATTAACGCTGCCAGACGCAACCCAAACTTCTTCATGACACCCTCGTTCACGTCGCGTTTACGTCGAACGAAAGTCCCGAGCCAAATTTCAATTGATGTTCGGGCCAGTTCGTCTTGACAGTCGGTCGCAAATCATCCGCGCGAGTCTGACACTTCGTTGTGTCTTCCGCGGGTGACGGCACCACGCCGCGAGCGAAGCCTCAGAGCGTCATCATGGCCGAACATCGGCTTGAGCACGTTACGCGCTACTTCGTTCGTGCTCGTAACGATTTGAGTTCGTCCTACCGCGATGGTTGGATGGACATCGTTCGAGCACGCGCCATTCGCTTTGAGCGCCAACGACTTCTAAACGTCGTTGTGGTTGACGCCTGGTGGGCTGTTTGTCCTGACGCTACGACGGAAATCACTCGCGCAAGGCTTTGCGCTTGTCGTTCAACCGAGAGCTGCTTTCGCCGCTTCGATGGTCTGGGCGATGTCTGCATCCGTGTGCGCGACGGAGATGAATGCCGCTTCGAATTGCGAAGGAGGCCAGTAGATCCCCCGCGCGAGCAGACCCGCGTGCCACGATGCAAATCGCTTTGTGTCCGAACGAGACGCGTCTTGCCAAGAGCGAATCGGACCTTCTGCAAAGAACAACGTGATCATCGATCCGACTCGTTGCACCGTGGCGGTGACGCCTGCCGCACGGGTTGCTTCGGACAAACCAGCTTCGAGCAAGGCTCCGAGGTGTTCGAGTTTGTCGTAAACGTCGGGGGTCAACCGTTCGAGCGTGGCGAGACCAGCCGCGACGGCGACCGGATTTCCGCTCAACGTGCCGGCTTGATAAACAGGACCAAGCGGAGCGACGACACTCATCACATCATCGCGACCACCGTAGGCGGCGAGAGGCATGCCACCACCGATGACTTTGCCGAGCGTCGTGAGATCAGGGCGCAAACCGAATCGTTCTTGCGCTCCTCCGCGAGCGAGACGACAGCCCGTCATGACTTCGTCGAAGATCGAAAGCGCACCACTGGAGTGACAAACCTCGATGATTGCTTCGAGAAATCCAGGGATGGGCGGGACGCACCCCATGTTGCCTACGACGGGTTCGACGATGACCGCGGCAATCTCGTGACCACGTTTGCTGAACAAATCTCGCAGGGCCGCGATGTCGTTAAACGGCAAGGTGAGCGTCGTTTTCGCAGTTCCTTCAGGCACGCCGCCCGAGTCTGGCACGCCAAACGTAGCTAGGCCGCTGCCTGCTTTGACGAGCAAGTGGTCGGCATGGCCGTGATAACAACCTTCGAACTTCACGATGAAGTCACGACCGGTTTTGCCGCGCGCGACACGAATGGCGCTCATCGTCGCTTCCGTGCCGCTCGATACGCAACGGAGTTTGTCGATGCTGGGGTAGAGTGAGCGGATCATTTCGGCGAAAAGCACTTCGCGCGCGGTGGGGGCACCAAAGGACAAACCTCCGTCCGCCGCTTCTTTCACCGCCGCGACGACGTCGGGATGCGCATGTCCGAGCAGCGCGGGGCCCCAAGAACCGACGTAATCGATGTACTTGGTGCCGTCTTCGCCATAAACATTGGCGCCCGAGGCACGGGCGATGAACACGGGGCTTCCGCCAACAGCGCGAAACGCGCGGACGGGGCTGTTGACTCCGCCGGGAATGACGGCGCGAGCGCGATCGAAGAGGCTTTGAGAAATCGGGTCGGACATGGTGGCTTGTGACTAAACGCAGATGCCATCGAGCCGCAAGGGCCTCGTGATTGGGCGCTTTACTTTGCAGGAGCGCACGGCCACCATGGCGCCATGCGACGTTCTTTGCGCTTTCTTCGCCAATCGCTCACCACGGTTTTTCCTGCCGCTTTTTTGGCCGCGTTGCCTTTTGCCGCCGGGTGTTCGTCCGATCCGATTCCGGCTGCGCCGACCGCGGAGCAGAAGGAGATTCTTTCCGTCAAAGAGGTCGAAAACTGGTCGCTTCCAGGGCTCACGGATGAAGTCTACGTAGTGCGTACCGAAGCGAACGTGCCGCATATCTATGCGAAAAACTCCCTAGACTTGGCCCGGGTCCACGGGTTTGTCGTGGCGCGCGACCGGTATTTCATGATGGAACTATCGCGGCGCTTGGCAACGGGGCGTCTGAGCGAACTTTTGGGTGATTCGGCGCTCGCGACGGACCAAGAATGGCGTGCGCAAGGTGCGGCCTACGTGACCGAACGAATTCTGGCGAATCTCGGTCCGGACCTCGAAGCGCAAGCCGACGCATTTGCTGAAGGAATCAATGAATACATCGCACGGGTAAGAAATGATGAATTGCCTGCGCCGAGTGAATTGAAATTAGCCGCAACGTTGCTGGGCGTCACGAATCCGAATGATTTGTTGAGTCCATTCAATCGGCGCGACATTGCGGCAATGGTTGCAGTCATTATTTACCAGACGAGTTATGAAACGGGGGACGTGGGTAGAGCTGCAACGGCGGCGAAACTCGACACGTTGTTCGAGGGCGTGGAATTCCAGGATTTGCGCCGACAAGGTGCGATCAAGGACTTATGGGAACAGCTGGCTCCGATTATGCCGAGAAGTTCCGCGCCAGGGTTTGGCTTGGAAAAAGGTAATTCGAAGTCATCGGGGCCGAAAACGAAGCCGAAGGGGGCTGCGTCGGGTGGGGCAGGGGCGACGAAAAAGACGCCTGCATTTATGCTCGAACGTTTGGCGGAACGCCTGGAACGCATGCAGAATCGATTGCTGCGTCAAAAGGATGCTGGATACGGGTCGAATGCATGGGCTGTTGCCGGATCGAAAACAACGACAGGCGCAGCATTACTGGCGGGTGACGGGCACTTATCGTTGTCTGTGCCGTCGATTCTTTATCAAGTCGGTCTCGATACCTCGGTTTTCGGTGGCGGCAATACGCATCAATTGGGCCTCGTGATTGCGGGTTTTCCCGTGATGCCTATTGGAACGAACGGGAAAGTTGCCTGGAGTCAAACGCAAGTCAGTTCAGACGTCACCGATTGGTATCGCGAAGAAATTCAATTGGGCGCGGATGGTTTGCCTGGAAAAAGTATGTTTCAAGGAGCCTGGAAGGACCTTTTGACGACGGATGAAAGCTACGTCATTGCGAATGTCGCCTCATTGGGCAGCGTGGGACGCACCGAGAAGTGGCCGCGATTCGAAACATTCGATGGCAGGTGGATTGCGGACATCGAAGGAAACACGGTTATGCCTGGCGATCCGGTGGGCGCGGGGCAAGCTATGGTGAATTTGGGCAGTAAATATGTCATTCCGTCGGATGTCGATGGTGACGGGACCGTTACGGCGATTAGCTTTGACTATACGGGATTCGATGTCGCGGGTGTATTGCCAACGACGGATCGGCTCGGGCACGCGGGCAATGTCCAAGAATTCCGTGAAGCGACGAAAGGACTCGTTGCGTATTCGCAAAATTTTGCCGTCGCGGATAGCGCGGGAAGTATCTACTACACGAGTTACCAAACCATACCTTGTCGCGGGTATTTGCCGCGGGCGACAGTGAAGCGGAAGT
>JANORL010000275.1:0-14495 GCA_031415295.1 Polyangiaceae bacterium
ACGGATGTTGATGACGGCAATGTTGAATGCTGTCACGTTGCAGCCGCCAATGAGCACATCGAGCAAATTATTTGTGGTGGTATACCCTTGATTGCATGGATATGCGCCACCGGCCAGCAAATCACCGGGAACGGGCACCAAGGCCAAGGATGCGGCTGTGACGTTACCACAAAGTTTGGCGCCGGCATTGGCATTGGGTTGCGCCATTGTTGCAAAGCTTTGAAGCGCGGGATCGAGGTTCTCGGAAGCGAGGTGCCCCGGCGTGGTGCCAGTCGACACGAGCGGCGTACTGACGTTTCCAATACTCGCTGTGATGCGCGCGTTGCTCATCTTGAGTGGCGCAGGGGAACCGCCCAGCGTGATATTGAGCGTCAATGCGCCCGGACCGGCCGTGAGCACTTTGCCCGCTATGCTCGCGGCCAAGCGATCCACAGGCTGACGATTGGGATCGAGCGAAAGCATTCCGACGGTGTACCACCAATCGAGATCGGAGGCGCCATTGTAGGTAACACCCGCGGGCGGGGCGACGGGTACGGCATTGAGCGTTCCGATTTCGATCAAAGGATCATTCGTTCCACTGAGATCATCGAGGCCGAGCGTCTGGAACATGACCGAAATGTTGCCGGTATTGACGCCGGTCGTGATGGCATTGCTGATCGGGGTTTGTCCGAAGTTCGCAATGGCACTGCCGAGGCGGTTGACCGTGCAGAATGCGGCATCCGTGCCAAACTGCATCGCGAGCCAATTAACGCGTTGAATTTGCTCAAACTTGCATTCACGGCTGCAACCATCCATATTGATGGCATTGGAGTCGTCGCATTGTTCGCTGCCTTCGCGGATCCCATTGCCGCAAACGATGGCTTGAATGATCTTGCACGTCGCGTCGCATGTGGGCGTATTCGGGGGCTCGCATTGCTCGCCGATGGCACCGTCGAGGCATCCGTCGCCACACGTCGACGCCGTGCACGCGCCCATTTTGCAAACACCACCGGTACAAACGCTGCAATCCATTTCGTTCGTCCCGGCGGAACACAACTTGCCGGTTTGACCGCCCACGGTGACGTTCGTACAAGATTCCAAGCCGTTGCACGAATTCATATCGAGGCAATCGGCGTTGACGGCGCAAGAAAACTTGCAATTCGTTTCGCAGCCGGTATTGGGGCCATTGCCACCAACAAAATCGCAATCCTCGCCTATTTCCAACTTGCCATTGCCACACGCTGGCGCCGTGCAAGCTCCATTTTGGCAGGTACTGGGGGACAAACACAAAGGGTCAATCGCTTCGTTGTTCGTCACGCATACGAATACCGCATTGCACGCGTTGGTTTGGCAAACCTGTGCGGCGGGACAATCGGTCGCCGGATTCACGCAAGAAAGCGTGCAATCCGCATCGCAACCGTCGCCGTCGTTCAGATTGCCGTCATCGCAGACTTCGCTACCTTCGACGGTTCCGTCGCCACAAATTGTCGCGGTGCATGCGCCATTCTTGCAAATCTGCCCCATGCCGCAAGCCCCGCCATCGGGAAGCGGACTGCCACAGGTATGGGTGCTATCGTCGCAAGAAGTGGCGACACATGGGTCGAGATTCGTGCAATTAAGCGTAGGATCGTTCGACAAGCACGAAAATTTGCAGCTATCACATCCGTCGCCATTCACGACGTTTCCATCTTCGCACTCTTCCGTAGCACTCACGAAAAGGTCGCCGCATTGATCCGGACTACAAATCCCTGTAATGCAGATCTGAGAATTGGCGCAAGCTGTGCCATCGGGCGCCGCTTTTCCTTTGGCGCATGTGTTATCGTCCTGGCATGTCTCCGCGCCATTACACGGATCGGTATCGTCGCATTTGACATCGCCCGTCGCCGGGCTCTTGTTGTTGCACGTGAAGTTGCAATCATCTTCGCAACCATCACCGCTCACCATGTTTCCGTCGTCGCAAGCTTCCAAGTTCTCGACTTTGCCATTGTTGTTGCAGGCGACTGGGCTACCTCCACCGCCCATGCCACCCGCACCCATCCCGCCGGCGCCACCGTCGCCTGCTTTTCCCCCGGTTCCTTTCGTCGTAATGGATACTTCATCACCTCCACCACACCCCGCGAAAGTCCCTGTAGCAGCAAAGCCGACGACCATCATGGCGGCCGCGAGCCCGCGTGGATTTGAATTCATTCGCACGATTATTCCTCCAAGATCAAGTGGCTCACGCCAAGCAAGCCTGCAGGACAGCATCTTATCCGGTTTCCTGCAATCGTTGGGGGGAAATCGTCGAGGAAATGAAATTGCGCGATGCGTTGCCAGAAAGTAATCGAACGCGATCGACGCACTTTGTTTCACCGAGCAGTCATTTTGCCCTTGCAGGGGAACACCGCACTGTGCGAACAATACATTCAGAAACCACCACGTTGCATTGTCGCAATGCGATCGTTTCAGGTTTGCGCGAACCACGCATGACCAACTCGGCTTCCGGTGATCCGCCGCGATACGCAAAGTTCGCACGTTGTCCACTTACGGGCAGCATGTTGACGGACGTTCTGGCTCCGGGCGTTCTAGGCGTCTTAGGCGTCGATCTTGCATACGACATACCGTCAACGATCCAGCCAAACCAGCACCCTCATCGAAGGACGCACGGTTGTGCATGGAACAGGGGGCACTGGTGCAGGGCGTAATTCTGCTTGGTATACAAAGATTTGCGCGGGAGCGATTCGGTCCCGACTTCTGGCGTATGGTCGAAACCGACGTCAACATCGCGGGTCGTCTCTACCTGCCGTCTCAAGCCTACCCAATATCCGAGGTTGATTCAGTCATTGGCAGTGTATCGCGTCATTCTGGAATGTCGGTCCCGCTCGTCCTCGAAAGCATTGGCGATTATATCGCTCCCGACATGTTCGTTACATATGCGAGTTTGCTCGATCCACAATGGAATTTGCTGGATCTTCTATTGCAGAGCGAATCCATTGTCGAACGAGCGGCACTAAAACACGGAACCAAGTTGGCGAATACGCCGATACAGGGGCGCGCCGGTAGCAATGGGGAGATGATTCTCGCTTATCAAAATCCGTGGCGCATTTGTCAACTCATCAAAGGACTCGTCCGCGGCCTGGGAGCCCATATGAACCAGCTCGTGAACATCGAAGAAACTCGCTGCATGTCCACGGGGAGCTCATCGTGCGAATTCACCGTCAAAGTCGAACGGGTGCGCCCAGCTAGGCAACGGATGGCTTCGGTTCCCGAAAGATTGGGATTGCCAAAGTCGATGGGCGGGGAACGCGCCGACCATGCGTCATCAATGCCCCCATCGCCGACATCGCGTCCGGACACCCGATCATCGCCAGGCCTTGCTGCCCCTCCGCAACGAATCGACCCCACAAGGTCTCCGGTACCTACTGAATTGGGATTCACAACGAAGCGGACGTCAAACCTGCCTCCACCTCCCGATTCCGATATCGGATCCCCAGACCGCGATTCACAAGGTAATCGCCGCCGTTAACTTACCCTTGTTTGTCGACCGGTTGAGCGCTTCGCGCTCAACCCTAGTCAGGAAAAATTCCGACAAGCGCTACGCGCTTTCGGCATTTTCCCTCTATCCAGTTGACGATGGGGCTGCCGCCCCAAACCCCGCCGGAATAGAGATTTGAGGGCGATGGATGTCTAAGTTAGCGCTTATGCCCCATACCCCCCGAAATTTGCCAGTTTGCAAACTGAACGGCGTTCTAGATCGACGTCCAAACCGTCCCAATCCGTTTACGTTCCGCGTAGGATGCGGCTCCAAGCGCATAACGGAGCAAATCACCCGTCGCCGGATGCATGACGACAAGCCGCGGGTCTTCGGCGGCACGTGCGATATCTCGGTCGATACGGCACATATGATCGATCGCGGCAATGAGGTCGCCCGAAAGCAAGTACCCCAATCGATTCTCTCCTCGACGTAGGGCCGCAATGAATGCACGCGTATCGTAATTGACCGTAGCTGTCGGCAGAATTTCCTCGAGCAACTTACGTTGACGTCGCCCCATGGCGCGTTGCACCTGCACCGCAAACGCTTGGACGACCGGTTCACGTGTCGGCCCGAGTTCTCGTGCGCCAAACGTCGGCTCGACCGCTCGTAATGCTCCGACGAGTAATCCATCGATGGCTTCTGGAGTGAGTTCGTCGAGCCAAACAGGACCGAGGGCGGCACGTACGAGCAAACGACCCATCGAAAATGCCTGCTCGGGCTCCGGAAGGTCGGCAACGGATGGGTTCGCGACGATGGCTGGAGGATCACCGGGATAAATACGAGGCATCCCTTGCCAACTCGGGGAAAGGTAAAGCTCGAAGTTTTCGAGACCAATACATTTGGCAATGCGATCAACCAATCGATATACCGCATTGTTGTCGCGTGAACCCACGCGCTCGCGTGACGAAACGCCCAACGTTCCCAATTCGAATCGTAATGCTTTGGCCGCCACCGGGGCAATCGCTGCCGCCACGGAAAGCATCGGATTTTGCGCTTCTGGCACGAGAACACGATAAAGTTCCGGTCCCGCCAGAGCCCCAGGAGGGAACGCGTCGGGGGCAATACGTCGCGCGCGCAGTCGAGTAATTCGTTCGGGTTTGACATCTCCCAAACATCCCCGCGCTTCTTCCACGGAAAGCCGTTCTTCCGCACGCCCATCTTTGGCCAACGCCGATTCGAGCGATGCAAGGGCCGGCGACAGCTCGGACAATTTCGCCAACGATTCAATGTCTGCGCTGAGCGCATCGCGCAAAACTTGAACGGCTTCGGCATTTCGATTTGCTGCATCGAGGCCACGGCCCAATGCAGCTCGTGCATCAATTTGCGCCGCAGGCATGTTGACGGCCGCTTGGAGCCGCGCCAAACCTTCGCGATGCCGCAAAAGAACCGTGACTTCGAGTAACCCGAGCGACGTGAGCCATCGAGGGTCAATCGGAAGACGGCGCGAAGACGCAACTTCGATGACTTGAGTCAGCGCCGAAGCATAAGATGCAGCGCCATCCGGCGTCTCAATACGATAAAGTCGCTGCAGGACACCCATGGGTCGCGGATCCGTCGGACCGTACGCAATGGCGTCGCACAACGTACGCACCATACTCGGTCGATCCCCAGCTTCGCGCTGTACTTCGGCCAATCGCAAATCGACATCGACCCGAACGCGAGCGTCCGTCGACGCTTCGGCCAATCTCGACAATGCTTGAATGGCTAGCGCCCTGTCGCCTCGTTTCGTGGCAATCTGAAAGAGCCGTTCGAGGGCAATGGCATGCGATTCGTCGTCTTCGAGAATGGAGTGAATCGAATCTTCCGCACGAGCCAAATCATTGAGAGGCCCTTCGAAGAGAGTCGCTAATTCAAAATACGCCGTGATCCGTATCTCGAAATGCCGCGCTGCCGTGACCACGCGTTGCCAAGCATCACGTGCTTCGGAATGCAGGCGCTGCGCCGAATAAAGTTTGGCCGAAAGCATCAATGGAGCGGCATCGTCCGGAGCCACCGCAAGCGCTCGACGCATGGCTGCCGTTCCTACGCTTGGATCAGGCGACGCGCCTCCTGCTTCGTAATGCCGCAAGACAGCCTTGCCGATCTCCATCCCGAGCAAAACGATTTGTGTCGTTCTGCGCGCACGTTCGAGTGCCGCACCCAATCGATCGACCAGCCGAACCGGTTCTGATGCGAGTCCTCGCGCAAGGGCCAGCACCGCTGCATCGCAATCCGGATCCTCGTGCAACGCTTGTTCGTACAGATCCAACGCCGCACCAAGCAACCCCGGCTCCTCCGCCGTCAATTGCGCCGCCCGTACGAAATGCCCTGCACGCCGCGGTGAACCATCGACGAGCCGCGCCAAGGCTCGATTCGCCGTGATCAACGCTTCGCGTTCCTTGAGCTGTTCAGCGAGACGTTCGAGTCCGCGTGCCGCAAGCAAACTGTCCGGCCAGAGCGTCAATGCATCGTGATACCCGACGAGAGCAAGTCGCAAACGCGAGCCATCCGTTCCGGCACTCGCTTCCACCAACATCGCTTCTTCGATCTGCAAAAACGCTCGCGAAATACCGTCTTTCACAAGCGACCTACGCGCGCTGATCGAAGCCAACAAAAGCGCCGCCGCTCCATTCGCAGCACCAGGCGCAACCGCATCAGCGACCATTCGACTGCAAATACGCGTGATCGCATCATGCGCACCGCCACCATCGGGGCGTTCCGCCACAACACGACTCAGTGCATCGAGGAGCAGTTCGTTCGACACTTCGCCTTCGAGCGTCATGAGGTGTTCGAGGGCTCCCGTACGAGCGGGCATGGCCGATGTCGCTGCCGCTTGTGCTCGTAATGCGTCGGCAAGTTTCGTTGCGCGTGAACCGCGGTAGAGATGCTCGAGACGTCGCAGTGCCGGTAGATGGTTTGGCACGACAGACACGAGACCTTCGAGCAAATTGATCGCTTCCTGTTTGTCTTTCCGGTACAGCACTTCCGCCAAAGCAACGCGAATGGCATGATCGACAGCAGGCACCGGTTGGTACGTGAGCCACTTCGTGTACAGCTTGATCAACTCGTCGATGTTTCGTTTCCGGACGAGAATCCGCTCCATCGATTCGAGGATGGAGGCATCGAACAGCGTCTCGCTCGCCGCGCTATCTGCCGCCGCCAGCGTCGTGAGCGCAGCGCGATCGTCATTCAACAACAGCTCTTCGACTTCCGCTGCTTGCACCAAAAAGCTCGCCCGTTCGGTCGACACCAACGCACCTTTGGCCAACGTGCGCAACGAATCACAAAGACGTCGATGGTCACCAGTCGTGCGTAAAAGTCGCGCGATCTCGATCGCTGGCAACGGATGCTCGGGGCGCAAACGCGCGGCCTCTTCGTACGCCGCGACCGCGTCATGTGGCTTCTTCAATCGCTGCTCGTCGAATCGCGCGACTTCGACCCACAACCCGAACGAGTTTGCAGGGTCGCGACGAATGAGTCCCAGCAGTGCATTTCGCGCGGGTTCATGGCGTCCTGCACGGACGAGCAAACGGAAACGAGCACGCAACGCATCGGGATCCGAAGGCAAAATCTCGAGTGCTCGGTCAATCAATTCCAGTGCCCGATCCCGATCGTTCAGCCGTTCGGAATACACATCCGCAGACGAAATCAGCAGTCGACGCGCCAGCCCCGGATCCTCGGTGAGGTTTGCTTCGGCCACGAGTGAACGCGACAGCCGACGATGATCGTTTGCACGCAAAGCATTTCGCTGCAGGCCGAGAATCGTCGTGCGCCGCGTTGTGTCGAGACTGTGAATTTGTTCGAGCACTTCGAGCGCTCGTTCGGATTGCCCGAGTTCTTCTTCCCAAATGCTGGCGACTTTTTCGAGCAGCGCGATCTTTCGTGGCGTCTCGTGAGCTGCTTGTGCCGCAAGCGTAAACAGATCGATGCGGGCACGAACGGCTGCATCGGCTTCGCGAACCGGTTGCGCCAAAAGCCCGGACAACGTGTCGAACACCGAAGCCTCACCGGGATGGATGCTCCATGCAGCTCGCAAATACGTGAGCGCATCGTCGCGTCGTCGCAGGTGTCGTTCACAAATATCCGCCGCACGCAGAAGAGCCGCAACGCGGTGTGGAGTTGGTCGACTGTCGTGCGACTCAGCGACCCAAATCTCGATCCGTCGCTCGTGACGACCAAGTCTTTGCAACGCACGATCGAGTCGCTCGCGCGTCGATTCATCCGTGGGATCATGAAGCAGCGCTTGCTCGGCGTGGGCTGCAGCATTTTCTGCTTGTCCCAACGAATCGTGAATTTCTGACAGACGGACTTGGGCGTGTGCGACCGCATGCGAAGTCGTCAACATCGTCAGCTCACGCATTCGAGTGATGATGGACTGATCGACCGCACCCAGATGCTCTTGAACGCGAATCAGTTCGGCAAGGATCCGTCGCGTCGTGCCCAAACCTGCAGGAGCGCGGACTGCAGCTCGTCCAAGAAGTACCGCTCCATCGGTCAGATCTTTCAATCGCTCACAGCCGATACGCGCCGCCGCATAAAGAAGCCGCGAGGCTCGATGATCCTCTGTTTCGTGCTCCGCTTCCGCGGCAAGCGAATCGCAAAGTGTTCGAGGGTTGTCATGACGAACATGATGACGTGCAAACGACGCCCGCACAGGACCCGGTGCAGGTTGCAGCGCTACCGCTTTTTCGAGCGCTCCAGCTGCTTGTTGCGGTTGCCCTAGCGCATCGTCGAGCACCGTTGCGCGTTCGACATGAAGCCATGCAGAGAACACGGCATCACCAACGGATTTGCCCAGTTGCGGAGCATAAGCCTCCGCCATGCGTTCAAGATGCTTGGCTAGTTGATCGGCGAGATCCTTGGTTTGTCCCCGCTCGAGCTCTTGCCGCAATACCGATTCTTTGCCGCGTAAAGCACTTGGATGATACGGAATCACATCGAGCGCCTTCGTGTAAGCCGCTCGCGCTTCGGGCAAATTCCCGAGCGACGTCAACGCACGTGCACGCTCCGTCAGTAGATCCGCGCGTTCTGCATCGGTCTCTACCACGACGAGTTCTTCATCCAAAATCGCTACGCGCTCGTTGAGTTCTTGTGGCTCGAGCAAGTGGCGTAAACGCACGAGTGCCGGGCCTAGCGAATGAGAAATCGTTCGTGCTGCTGCGAAAGAACGTTTGGCCGCCAGCACGTCGAGTGCCACGCGTTGCTCGTACAGACCGCGTTCGACGAGTGCTCGAGCGGCAGCAACAGGATCCGCTTTTTGTGTCAGCCGATCCGCGCGCAACGACAACTCGACCGCAAGTGTTGGCGGCTCTCGCGGCGCATCTGCTGGTGCTTCGTTTGGTCGCGCGGGAGCCTGTGCGGCAGCAGGAGCAGCGGCGGGAGCTTGTTGTGGGGCAGCTTCGGCAGGTTTGGGCCGATTGGGTACGGGCGGCGCGCGTCCTGGAAGCGGAGGCGGAGCCATAGGCGGCAACGGAGGTGCGGCCGTTCGTGGAGGTAGCGGAGGTGGAGTCTTGGGGGGCCGCTGCGCATTCGTTGGAAGCGCTGGTTTTGCAGCTTGAGCCGTGGCTGTGGGTGCAGGTGTCGGGGGCTGTTGAGGTGTAACGGCAGGAATGAGTGCGGACGCTGTGCGAGGTGGTACGGGTGGACCGCCTTTGGGCAACGCGACAGGACGTGGTCCGGCGGCTGGCACCAGTTTGCCTGGCGGAGGTCGAATCGTTGGCGCCAACGGATTTACGGCGCCTTGCTCAGATTGTGCGGATGGTTTGTCCGTCTGAACTTGGCCGTCTCCGGTCGAGTCGAGTCTTGGCGGGGGTTGCCCCTCGGCGGATTCGTCGCGTTGCTCTTCATTCCCAGCCACGCGCTGATGCTACACGCGCCGACCGTGGATTGTGCAAGCGAGCTCGAATGGTTTTCGTAATGAATTGAGAATTGAAATCAGGCTTGAAAAGACAAAAAAAAAGCACCCCGACGCACGAGCCGAAACTCGCGCATCGGGGTGTAAGTCGTTTCACTTCGGGGCGGCAGCTGCATCGGCCGGCTTGGCCGGGTCAGCGGGCTTGGCCGCGTCGCCTTCGGCCGGCTTGGCAGCATCGCCCTCTTTGGGGGCGTCGGCCGCCGGCATCTTGGCCGCGTCGTCAGGGGACTTCGCTTCTTCAGCAGCACCGCCGCCGCAAGCGACCGCGAAGAGCGAAATGGAGAGGGCAATGAGGATGTTCTTGAGCATGTGAGTAACCTCCAACAAGACGATGACGATTTGGTTTCCCGCAGACGTCCGACCTGCGGCTCACCCCCCTTGACGCCCGACTTCCTCAAAACGGCTCACGGTCGATGTAAGAATTTTTTCTGGTCCTCGTGAGCCACCGCGTGCAGCCTGAGCGTCCTAGTGGTTGCAGGGAAATCGCACGCATGGCGCCAAAGATTCAAAGAGGCCGCTTACGACTTGTCGAGTCGCCTATGCGTGTTTCTGACGGGGATGTTGCCGTACCAGCGACAGCATCGCCTTTGGAAAAGGTCGAACCGCCCGCGTACTTGCACATCCCGAAAGGTACTCGTGGCGCGCTGGGCGAACTGCCCGATGCGCAACTCGTGGCTCTCTGCGCCGAAGGAAACATGCAGGCCTTCGACGTGCTTTACCGACGACATGCGGCATTTGCGATTCATCTCGCAACGCGCATCGAAGGTTCCCCGCGTGATGTAGAAGACATCGTTCACGATGCTTTCATACGTGCCTTCGAACGACTGCGTGATCTGAATGACAAATCAGCGTTTCGAGGCTGGCTCGGATCCATCGTGGTGCACGCTGTTCGTTCACGAATGCGTCGGGCCAAACTGTTGAATCTCCTTGGTTTGGGCCGATCGAGCGAGCCGGTTGACTTGGACGCTATTGCAAGTTCCGATGCTTCTCCGCACGTCCGCGCACAACTTGCCCAGATCTACGCTCTACTGCGTACGCTTTCGGCAGATGATCGCATTGCCTGGACATTGCGGCACATCGAAGGCCACGAACTCGAATCCGTCGCGAACTTGACCCGTTGTTCGCTCGCTACCGTCAAGCGGCGCATTTTGCGCGCCCAGCAGTTTTTAGATGAACATTTCGTTGATCCAACAAGCAAAGAGGCCACGGTGAAAAACGAGGTGTCGTCATGACGCGTCGAACCGTGCCTTCGATTCGTCCGAGTGATCTGCGTGATCACGCTGATTCAGCCCGCATTGACCGCGTTTGGGATCGGCTCGAACACGATTTGGCCACGCGAGCCCCGGACAAACCTCGCAGCGTTTCGACCATGTTTACGCTCGCCGCCGCAACCATGGCCATTTTCGCTGTAGGCGTAGGCGTAGGTTGGACCATGCACCCCGAACGCGGCGAAGCACCCATTCGCGCCACGTCGCTCGATAACAGTGCCGCACCAAGCGTCCTCGCCGCTGGACGTGAACCCGCCAGTTACGATCTTCCCGGTGGAGGCACGTTGACGTTGTCTCCCGGCACGACGGTCGAGATTGACCGCGACAAACAGAAAACATTGACCCTGCGCTTGCTCCGCGGCGAAGCATCTGCATTCACCACCAGCGATGGACGATCCGCGGAAATTGCCCTCATTGTCGAAGATGCCCGCGTCCTCGCCAGGCCTGGAAGTGAAGTGTTTGTCCGGAGAAACAGCTCCGACATCGACGTGCGTGTGGCGAGTGGATCTGCGGAACTCGTGTGGCCGTCAGGTTCGCGTGAACTGTCTACCGGTGACCGCATCGAATCGGTTCCGATGCGCGTGCTTCTCACGCCCGTATCGCAAGTCGAGCCCGTGGATGATGACGATCGGCGTCCGCATCGCGTCTCGTTGCCTCAACCGCGCGACATGACCTCGCTTCCCATTCGTATCGAAACGCCGATGGTCACCGTCGCGCCGCCTGATTGGCGAACCAAATACAACGCTGGCGAGCTTGCGCAGGCGCTCGATTTGTTGCGTCAAGGAACCGGAGGAATCGACGGTGCGATCGTGACAGCTCGAAGTGCTGCTGAACTCGCGGCCATCAGTGACATCGCCCGTGCAAGAGGTGGCGATCCCGCTGCAGCGCTCAATGCTCTCACGCAACTCGTCGATCGATTTCCAAGCGATCCCTACGCGGAAATCGCCGCCTATACGCTTGGCGGCATGTACGAAAAAATCGGTCAATCCGATCAAGCGCAAAAGTATTTCGAACGCGCTCGAAGCCTCAAAGGCGTGCTTGCCGAAGACGCTCTGTGCAAACAGATCCGCGCCGAGCATCGAGCTGGTCGGAAGGATGAAGCAAAGCGCATGGCCAAGGAGTATGTGATCAAGTACCCCGATGGTCGATGCAAGGAGGACGTCGAGCGCGCGTTGTCCGGCGAGGAACTTCCGGGTGAAGAACCCGAAGCCACGCTCGATGCAGGTGCGGCAGACGCAGCATCGACACCACCTCCAGCTCCATCAGCTTCCGCTGCTCCACCAACGCCTTGATCATTCAGCGCCGCGTCGTACGAGCGTTCTTTTCGCGCTGAGTATTGGGCTGAGTATTGGGCTGTTCGGAGTCACTTCGGCCCACGCCGACGAGTTACCTGCACCGACCACGCAACCGACAAACTCCAGCAATTCGCGCCGTATCGAAGTGCGTTTGTCCATGTCACGTGCCGCGGCTGATGCGTTGAGTGAAGCCCGCATCCGACGCTTGTTCGAACTCGAACTCGACGACATCGGAACGCTCGCACCCGGCACCGGTGGTCCTCTCGGAGACCTCGTTGCGCATGTGTGGCTCGATGTCTTGAGTCCACCGCAAGTGCTCATCGAGGTTCGTTTTGCCGAACGGGCTGTGACGAGACGCTTTATTGCCATCGAAGGGCTCAGCGCTGACGTGTCTGCGCGTCTCGTGGCGATTGCCGCGAATGAACTCGTGCGTGCGCAATCTCGACCGTTACGTCCGCGCAAAGAACCCAAACCTCGCCCGCCAACAGCGAAGGAAATCGAACTTGCGAGTCGTCGTGCACCGTCGATCGTTTGGTCGGTGGGTCCCAACTTTTCCGTGTTGCCTCGCGCGCCTGGATTGCTTTGGGGTCCAAGTGTTTCGTTGGGATTCCGAACGATGGGAGCAACGCAGCATTTGTTTACGCGGTGGTTGATGGGCACGACCGCTGCGGATTCCACTCGATGGTTTGAAGTAGGACTTGCCGCGGACTACCGAGTTTGGCTGGGCAAATCCGTACGGCTCGCGTTTGGCGCGGATGCAGCGTTTGCCTTTTTACGCCTTGGGGACGTGCGATCGACCGACGGTGTCATGGGGGCACGCGATGCATGGTCTGGCCGTGCAGGTGGTGTGCTGGGAATCGACGTGCGCGCGTTGCGGTCTGGCTGGATCGGATTTCACGTTGATCCTGGCGTTGTCCTTCATCCGGTGCCGTTTGAAGACGCCACGGGAAAACGAGGAACGCTCGAAGGATTTTGGCTCGGGTTTGGCGTGACGCTCCAGATCGAACACTTGCTTCCTGGGTTCGTCCCGACCACCCAACGCTGATTTCGTCACGGATGAGTCGCCCTGGGCACGCGTATTGCCGGGACAGATTGCCGGCAGACCTGGATGGGCAAACTGCCCCGGGAGGAACCATTATGTTCGACGGTGGCTGGACGATTTTTCGCATTCGCGGGATCCCGGTGAAGTTGCACGTCTCGCTGTTGTTGTTTCTCCCGTACGTCGCGTACGTGGCCTCGCGTCAGTATGCATACGTCGCTGGTCTTTTGGGTTTGTCGCCGCAAGCCGTGCAGTTGCCGCCTTTCATGTGGGGCGCGATTCTGGCCGTGGGGCTCTTCGTGTCGATTCTGCTCCACGAGTTGGCTCACTCCCTCGTGGCGATACGAAGTGGCACGCCCGTCCGATCGATCACGCTGATGATGCTCGGCGGTGTATCGCGCATGGAGCGCGACGTACGACCCGAGCGTGAAGCGTGGATGGCGTTTGTCGGTCCTTTGTCGAGTGCTGCGATCGGCGTGTTTTGCGCGGCGATGTACTTCGTACCGTTTTCGATGGAGGTACGCGTTGCGTGGCTGGTGCTCGCGCTCATCAACATCGTGCTCGCTGTGTTCAACTTGCTGCCTGCATTTCCCATGGATGGTGGCCGCGTCTTGCGTGGGTTGCTCGCGCCACGTCTCGGGATCCACCGAGCGACACGAATCGCCGTGACTGTCGGAAAGTTCATGGCCGTAGTTTTTGCGTTCTACGGCCTCCTGTCGTTCAACGTGCTGCTCGTGCTCATCGCTGGATTCGTCTACATGGGCGCGGTCGGTGAACAAGCGCGGAGCGACTTGAAACACGTGCTTTCTGGGACACCCGTGCTTGACGTGATGTCCGATCGACTGGGCGCAGCGCACGCGGACGAACCAGCGGGAGACGTCGCGCGACGACTGTTTCGCGAGCATCAAGAAGGAGCGCTCGTGATCGATGGAGGTCAAACGAGTTTTACCGATCTTGATGTCCAAGATCACGTCATAGGCGTCGTCATCGCGTCGGATCTCGCGACACCCGAAATGATGCATGCACCCACGGCGACCGTTGCCACCGCCGTGCGCCAGGGATTGCCTCGCGTGCATACGCGCGACGACGCATCAATGACGCTCGACCCGCTCATGAACGGCGAAGTCGATGCGGTCGTCGTTCTCGATGAACGCGAACACATCGTCGGACTCGTGACGGCATCCGACGTTCAGCGTGCGATGACATTTCTCGCGGCGATGTCGCGCGGACATCGTGACCCACCTGGACCACGACCGTAGAGTTGAGAGGTGTTCATCGGGATTTGCGCCTCACCCCCCCAACCCCCCTCTCCAACTTCGCATCACTGCGTGATGCTGCGTGGAGAGTCCCGACGAGGCGTTCGCCTCACCCACCAGAGATGAACGCGGATCACAACGATCTCGGGGGTATGGGGGGCGTAGCCCCCCATCGTAAACTGGCTAGAGGGCAAGAGTCGGGTCGCGAAGCGAGCCCGACGAATGCACTGACTAGGGCCGTTCGAGCGTAA
>JANORL010000276.1:0-8893 GCA_031415295.1 Polyangiaceae bacterium
CGGGCCATTGCCACAAAACGCCGTGGACTTGGTCCAATCGATCGATTCGCAATTGCCCAATGGTGGCTCGACGCCCATGTACGGCGCACTCGAAGGAACGCTTTGGGCGGCAACGCAAGAGCAAATCGCGCAACCGAATCACAAAGTGGTCGTCGTTTTCGCCAGCGACGGAGATCCGAACAGTTGTCCAGGACAACAAAACAGCATCCCAGTGATTGCGAATTTGGTCCAAAACACATTCGAGATGAGCACCATCGAAACGTACGTCATCGCCATTGCCGGAGCCAGTATCGTCAACCTTGACCAGCTTGCAGCAGCAGGAGGTAGCGGAAAAGCGTACGACGTCACCGGCAACATTGATCAATTTTCGCAAAAGATGGCCGAAATTCGGGCTACCGCGTTGGCGTGCGAATACATCATTCCCCCGCCTCCAGCCAACGAACCATTCGAGCTCGACAAAGTCGTGGTCAAACACGTGGCGGGCGACGGTACACAAACCGAAATACCGCGAGCTGACGGCGAAATCGATTGTGGACAACTGCCGGGCTGGTATTTCGACGATCCGGTGCAGCCCCAGAAAATCAAGCTGTGTCCGGCCTCGTGCGAATCGGCACACCTCGACAAAAAAAGCCGTATCGACGTGTTTTTCGGATGCAAACCAAAACTAAATTGATTACGGCTTTTTCTTCTTCAACGCTTCAAGCTCGGCCCGAAGTTCTTCTTCGGTAAACGGCATTTTCGCGAGCGCCGCTTTTTCATCCTGTAGCGCCAATTCGAGCGTCCGTTGGGATTCCCGCGCACGCGATACCCACGCCGACGATTCTCCCGTTCGGTCGCTCATACGCACCGTCCCGTTCATCATATCGAGCCCTTTTTCAAGAAGCACCCGATACCGAAGACGCATCGCTCCTTCAAAAAGTTGCTTCTTGCGCAAGTTGTCCGCTTTGACCGGCGGCACAATACGCATCACGTCGCGATACAAATCTTGGTACAGCTGCCCCAAACGATATCCCGCCATGGCCGTCCAGCGCGCGTCCAAACTCCGCATTGCATCCGTGTAGGCACGTTGCGCATCGAGCAGCCCTTGGCATCGTCGTTCGAGGATTTCTGAAAAATTAGGCGGTACCGGATCAAATGTGATTTGTTCACTTTTTTTCCGACGAACCTCGCCTAGGGCAAACCATACCACCGCAAGTTCCATGGGTGGCTTTCCCGCTTCGCCAAATCTTTCTCGTTCGATGATATCCCGCGCCATCGATACTTCGCGTAATGCCTCGTCCACCAGGCCTTGCTCGACGAGACCCAAACTGCGCATTCCTCGCACTTCTACCACTTCGAGCAGCGCTAGATCCTTTCGGGGGATGAGCTGCTCGGACACGGTCACGAGTTCACTCCAACGCTCGACCTGCGCAAGCGTACGACCCATCCGCATGAGCGCGTTACGTTCCAACGCGTACCCGGGAAAACGCCGAAGCATTTCTCGCAAACGAGCCAGCGATTCATCCCAAGCGCCAAACGATTCATACGCTACGGCCGCGTTGTACAAACACGGAGGCTCGACTTCGGAATCCGGCCGCGCTTTCGCCAGTTTGTCGAAAAGCTCCGCTGCTGCGCGATGATCCCCAGCAAGAAGCAACCCCTTCGCCCGCTCGAACTCCGCTTGAATTTGGTGGTCTTCGAGCGGCGTCACCACGACCGTCGGAACTTCGATCACGTGTTGCAGGGTCTTGTCGTTCGCCACCTTCACCGTGGACGATTGAGCCGTAGGTGCACATGCCAGCATCAAGGCTCCGACAATGAAGATCATTGGCGTGCCAACGAACGCGTCGCGCAACGTCACGCGGACGAACTTCGCGACGACGTGTTGCGATCGCTGTCGACGAACACCACGGAGAAAAGAGGATCCAGCCAGCACCATTCCAAGATATTCTCGAACTCTCATGAGCGCTTGCCGAAGATGCGGTAAGTCGCTCGATGTACCGGCAAGCAGACCCCTCGCAACATGCGAGGTCCCATTTGGAGGCGGGCAATGACTAAGCAGGTTCAGTTGTCGCATGAAGTCGATTCTGGAACCGAACGTTTGAGTGCAACAGAAACGCAGCATCGAACACTCGATATGCGAGTCCAAGAACTCGGCAAGCGCAGCCACCTGACACCCGCCGAGCAAGTCGAAGTTGCGGAGCTCAAGAAGGAGAAATTGAAACTAAAGGACGAGATTCAAGCGCTACGTGCCGGCTCGTCCTGAGCGGGTGTTCAACAGGCTGCTGCGCCTTACAACGCTCGCGACGCCTGTTGAACACCCGCGAAACACCACCGTCGCACCGATTTCGCCGGTAGACCCGACGACGGCGCGACGGTTTGAACTCAAACGACCAGACTACTTGGAGGGCGCAGGGGCGTCCGTGGGTCCAGCCGCTTCTACCGGCTTTTTCTCGTCTTTTTTGCTCTCGTCAGCAAGAGCATCCGCGCCGCCGTACACGTCCTTGTTCAGGTCCGTGAGCGATTCGACGAGGCGCGTTTTCTCTTCCGGCGTAAGACCACCAGGCGTTTCCTTCTCGATCGCCGCGGCGATCGCGAGCCAGTGCCGCGAGTTTGTCCGGAACGCCTTCTTCGGATCTGTCGCACCGCCACTGACGTTGGACGTGAGGGACGAACCCGCGAGGCGAAAGTCGGTCATGCCGCGCAAGTATGCGTATTGCGCTTGTTCACCCGCGGAAAGCGAGTCGATGTCCGCTTCAAGTACGCGAAAGATCGCGAGGGCTTTCTCATGCTGGTTGCCGTCGTAGTGCGCACGCGCTCGCACGAGTTCGTCGTGGTAGGTCGCGCAACCGAACGTGCTGGTAAAAAGAACGCTGCCGACGAGAGCAACTGCGGACGCGATCGAGACGAGCGAGGCCAAACGACGCATGGGGGCAGGTTATCGTTGCCTACGCCAAGCGATCAAGAGCAGAGTCGCGAGACACGCAAGAGGGCGCGTTTCATTGCTGGAATCCGTGCCTTGTGGGAGGGAGCAAACACATGACGAACCAGCTCGTTCCACTGCCGGCGGTGTCGATACTGCCGGTTTTTCGTCCGGTGAATTGCAGGACCATTTCTCGAGTCCCTTGAAGGAGCAACGTTCGATGATGCTGCCGCTGGCCCTTCGCGCGTCGATGGTCACGCCTTCACCATCGATCGCGACTTCCAGGTAGTGGTTCACAGACTCGAACTTTTGGGTTTCGGGCGTGCCTTTTCCGCGTGAATAAAGCGGTGCGCCGGCACCTCCCGACACGATGTACTTGATACCTTGTCCTTCGCCGCGTTCGTAGACGTGATCATGACCGGCAAGCACGAGGTCGACTTTGTTGTCGCGCAGAATGTCGACGATGCCGTTTGCATGAAGGCGGGCATTTCCACCATGTCGCCCGCTCGAATACGGTCCGTGATGCAACACGGCGATACGATGGACGAGACCCGATTCGTTCATTGCCGAAGCAAGTTCGCTCTTGAGCCAATCGCGTTCTTCGCCTGTCCACGAGTCCATGGCGTTGAGCATGAAAAACCTCGTGTTTGACCAACGAAACGATCCGTACAGGTGCGGACGTTCGCGACCGTCGTCTTCGATGCTGGCGAAGTAGCGTAGAAAGTTCACTTGGCCGGTGGGATCAGGCGTCGTGAGTTCGTGGTTGCCCACGGAAGCGAAGAGGCAGCGGCTGGAAAGTAGTTTGTTTTCGATGCTGAAAAACTCTTGCCACTCGCTTTCGTTGTCACCCGTTTGCACCATATCGCCAGTGTGTAGAAGAAAGTCGGCGGGTGCTTTTTCGATCATACGCACGATGGCCGCATGCGTAGCCGCATCGGATCGGTTGTCGCCGTACACGACAAATTTGAACGGCTTGTTTTCCGCAGGAGCCGTCGTAAAACTCGTTGGTGAGCTTTCTGTGCCGCTCGCTGCAACTTTGTAGTTGTACGTCACGCCCGGAGACAAGCCGTCGAACCGTATCGAGTGAAACTTCTTGGCGGAGTCGGAGGACTTCGTCGCCTGAAAATTCGCCGGCCCGGTCATCTCGATCGTGACGGTTTCCGGCGTGGACACTTCGACTTTGATCGTGACGGCTTTTTGACCGAGCGCTTGGAGGTAAGGACCTTTGGTAAAGGACGCCGCGTGAACCGGGTTTGTCCAGAACGCTAACCAGGCGCCGGCGACAAACGGCAAGGTCTTACACATCCAGGGGGCCGATCTACGCCGCGCTACTCGTTCAGTGCTGCTGCACGCGTGCTTGTTCATGGAATCGCCTTCACCGCTTCGTATGTCGCACACGGCAAGCTTGGCTGCCTACGCGCGATTTAGTGGAGAACCTACTGTAAGAATCCGTCGACATTACGCACCGTGATGGGGCATCATGCACGCCACAGCCCGCGGAATCCAGGGAACCTATCGATGGCGCGACAAGCGGACGGAGAGCCTAAGGAAAACTTCGGGATACCTCTGTCTGCGCCTCAGGAAACCCTTCCGCGTCAGTTCGGCAAGTACACACTTTTGCGCCGACTCGCGTCGGGCGGCATGGCGGAAATCTTTCTCGCCTTACAACGGTCCGCGGGTGGATTCGAGAAGCTGATCGTCATCAAACGCATTTTGCCGGCGATGAACCAAGACAAAGCGTTCATCGAGATGCTGCTGCACGAAGCGCGTGTGGCTGCATCGATGTCGCATCCGAACATCGTGCAAACGTTCGACGTTGGCCAAGTCGACGGGACGTACTTCATCGCGATGGAGCACATCCATGGCGAGGACATTCGCACGATCGTGCGGGCGATGCGTAAGAAGAACCTTTCGGAATTTCCGCTCGAACACGCGGTTGCGATCACGTCGGGCATGTGTGCGGGTCTCGCGTACGCACACGAGCGTCGTGATCTCGACGGCCGTTTGCTCAACATCGTGCATCGCGACATCTCGCCGCAGAACATCGTGGTCACGTTTTCGGGGGACGTGAAAATCGTCGACTTCGGTGTGGCCAAGTCTTCATCGCAATCGGGTGAAGACACGAAAGACGGGCAACTCAAGGGCAAAGTCCCCTACATGTCGCCCGAACAAGCCGCGGGAACGAGCATCGATTGGCGGAGTGATATTTTCGCCGTGGGGGTTCTTCTGTTCGAACTCGCGACGGGAAAACGTCTGTTCAAAGGCGCGAGCGAATTCGAAACGCTGAAGCTCATTTGCGACAAGGACTATCCCCGTCCTAGCGACGTCAAACCTGGTTTTCCGCCGGCGCTCGATCGCATCATCATGAAGGCGCTCGAGAAGGACCGCGAAAAACGTTACCAGAGCGCGCTCGAGATGCAGAGTGATATTGAAGCGTTCGTTCGCGAGGAACGTATCCCCGTTTCGCAGATCACCCTGACCCAGTGGATGCAGTCGTTGTTCGAGGACAAACTCGCGCAACAACGGGACGCTCTTCAGGACGTCAAGCAGCTCGCCGACATCATCGCGATGCAGCAGGGCGCATCGTTTGAAGGCGTAACGAATGCGGGCACGATGTCGGCGACGGGCGGGGTGAAGCCTGCACCAAGACGTTCGAGTGTGGGGCTTTGGATCGCGCTTCTCGCCGTAACGGGAGCCGCAGTCGGTGGCTTCTTCTACATGAGCAAACAGGCGTCGGATCGCGAAGCCGCAGCGCTGCTTAGTCGCCCCACGACCGCGGAGGTCAAAGCTCCGGAAGCGAAAGGTTCGCTCGACTTGAAGTGTGGCGGCAACGAAGGTTGCTCGATTTGGATCAACAACGATTTGCGCAAAGAGGTCACGCCTGCCGTGATCGGGGGTTTGCCCCTCGACACGGACATCCAAGTCAAACTCACGCAAGAGGGTTTCGAAGCGTTCCGCGAAACGGTGAAATTCACGGAAGCTGCGCCGACACGCTCGATTGTTGCGGCGATGAAAGCTGGCTCGGTGACGGTGATCTTGAAGATCATTCCGTTAGCCACGATGTGGCTCGACGACAAACCCATCAAAGGGAATCCGACGAAACTCGAGGGACTGAGCGCCGACGAAGAACACAAGTTGGTGCTCCAAGCAAATGGGCACATCCCCAAGACGATCAAGTTCACCGCCAAACAAGGTGAAACGAGGACGATTCAAGAGCTGCTGACGAAGATCGATCCGAATGCCAAACCCGGCGATCCTCCGAGTGGAACGGCTTCTGGTGGTGGCGGAGGCACGGGCAAAGTGCGCGTCACTTCGAAGGGTGGCTTTTGCAACGTGACGATCAACGGCACTGGTTACGGATCAACGCCCGTCGAAGCCGAGGTAAAAGAAGGCGCTGCTCGCGTGACGTGCAAGCCCGATGATGGCGGAGCTGCGCAATCGCAAGGGGTGCAAGTGAAGGCTGGCGAGGTTGCTCGCGCGGCGTTCAAGTTGTGACGTCAGTTGTTGTGTCAGTTGTTGTAACGAGAAGCGTTCGTCGTCGGTAACGCATACGCGTCACGGGCAAACCATCGTCGATGGCGCGATGTTCACGCGGGCTACGTGCTCCGTAGGGATTTTCGACCATACGCGCAGAACCTTCGACATCGCCCGCGGGTTCGAACGCTTCATGCGCGCCGATTTGCGCTTCGTATTCCAGGGCGCGTTCTTCCACATCGGTCTGCACGTAAAACTCGCCGCCTACCCGCAACAATCGGGCAATTTGGTGCAACAAGTCGGGGTTCATGACGAGGCGTTTGGTGTGTTTCTTTTTCCACCACGGATCAGGAAAGTGCAGAAAAAACGTGTCGATCGAGGCATCGGGACGAAGACGCGTGAGGGCTTCACGTGCGTCGGTGTTGAGTACGCGGGCACGCGCACCAAGGCCTTGTTTGGACAAACGCGTGTCGACGATCGCCGACCACTTGAGGCGAATCTCCAAACCGAGGAGCCGACGATCAGGCGCCGCTGCGGCTCGTTCGAACATGAAACCGCCGCGACCTGGGCCGATCTCGATTTCGACGGGACCTTGCCCGGGCAGGAGAGAATCGATGTCGACGTCACTCTCGTCGGGAAAACGAGCGGCAAACGCATAGGGATGATTGGGTCGCGGCACGAACACCATGGCGGGCGCCAAACAAGCACAATGGCGCGCGGTTGGGTAGCGGCGTCTTGACGATGCTCAACGAAGGAGCGCAGGAGCAAGCCGAGGACACGGCAACGAAGGAGCCGGCGTTACCCATATCGCTTCGCCGTATCGAGACTTCTGACGCGTGATGGCGTTCGTGCGCATGTTCGTTGCGCGTGCATCCGTATGCGACAAGCAGTCGTTCCTCGACGTTCGGATCGTCGGACGAAACTTCACTCACACGCAGATGCGTGCTGGCATCGTTTTGCCAAAGAAGCACGGCCGTATGCAGGTCCATCGCTTGTCGCAACAGACGCAACGCGAACAAGACCGACGGATGAATTGTCACCACGCCCGAACGAACGAGCCGTTCACCTTTGTTTGTTGGCTCGCACGACGACGCGTGAATTGGATTACGTTACAATGCGACAGGGCTGCATCGAACATTTCCTGTCCGCTCAACCCTTGACGCCCATTTAGTAGCTGCTCACACGTTGTTTGCACACATGTTGCGCTGTGTCCTGACGAGAAGACCCCGGTGCGGTCTTCTAAGCCAAACGCAATAATGAAAGCGCCGCGTCACTGGAATCCGCTATCGACAAAATGGCGCAATGGACGAGGCTTCGGCGGTTTTCGTTGTTAAGGGATGCGCCCTTGCGGCGCTCCTTGATGTACACAATCAAGAATTTGCGGAACGTGCGGCGCTCGATTTACAACAGCGGCATCGCATTCGCATCCCGGCGAAGCCGCACTGACGACGAAGCAATCGGCACAAAAGAGCAACAAGAAAACGACTCATACGGAACACAGCAACACATCTAAACGACGAATGCACAAAGGTGATCGCGTTGCCAGGCAAACGAAGTTGACATTGGCGGCGAATTCTGAGAGGATGAGCGTGGCGTCTCATCGAGAAGGAACCTTCATGAATACGTGCAAGAGCTGTCATGCCCAACTTGTCAACGTCGACGGTGCGCTGGCTCGGGTTTCCTACGTGTGTCCGACTGCGAGCTGTCCATCCAATGGCGGACGTAGACTCAAATGCCCGAACCCAAAATGCAGAGGGAGACCCATGATACAGGAATCGCTTGGGAAAGGCCATTTCTTATTTCATTGTACGTCTTGCTCGTTTGGTTTTGACAATTTGGGAAAGATGGCCCCGAAGTGTCCGATTTGCAATCGGGCTGCAACGGTATTCGAAACAGCAGCGGGTTTTCTTATTTCATGCCCAACGGGAGACAAACAAGCCATCCGAGTCGAATGGCAACGAGGGGCAACGATCCCCGACTAACGGAAATGACCGAGCGCCCAAGAGCTCGGCTGTACGATCGTTCCTGCGCCAAAAATTGCATATTCGCCACTCCTTGGGGATTACGGGAGCCATGTCCGGCGACATTTGGGCAGCAATGCGCGTTGCTCGGCGCGAAGACGCACATTATATTGCATTACATCAAGGAAGGCTCGCTCAAACCGTATTGGGTGAACACGGGTTCGAGTGACCTCATTGAAACGTTGGCGCTCAATCGCGGGCTTGGTTTGTCGGGAAACTCCGAAGAGCTTTTGCGCGGTGGTTCCATCGAGGTTCCGATTGATTCGAATAGAAAGCTGCCGTTCAGGTTTGGTTGGAGCTGGTTGCCTTCATGCGCAAGACGCCAAAGGCTTCGCGCAGCGCAGGGCGTTATCTTCCATATTGCTTCGACAAAGCAACGGCCACGCGACCTATGAGCTCGTACGGCATGGGCTGATTGAGCGGAAAAGCGAGGTTTCCCTTCTCATTGCGGTAAGGTGCTAATTCTGCAATGAGCGCTTCGTCGGCCGTAATCGGC
>JANORL010000277.1:0-1759 GCA_031415295.1 Polyangiaceae bacterium
GTCGCCAAGAACGTCGATGGTTTGTCGCTGACAGCCGAAGAGACGTCGTCGTCGATGAACCAGATGGACGTGTCCATCGATCAGGTGCAATCGAACGCGAATGAAACGGCGCGTTTGGCGATCCGGATCTTCCCGAATCGCTCCGCGCCGTCGGAGTCTTGATTCCGGATGAATCGGGATCGCGATTCTGGGACAGCTTGTCAACTGCCAGCGATATGGCCTCCGTGGCCTACGGTTCGTCCATCTCGTACGGATGGAGCGCTCATCGATACGCTCTCAGCGACAGCTACCGCTTCTTCGCCTTGGCCACCACCTTCTTCGCCGCTTTCTTCACCGCCTCCCCTACCCGTTTCACGGCGCTCTTCCGTGGCGGCTTCGCTCCTTTTGGCAACACCATCACCCGCTTGCCATCGAACGCCACCACCATTTGCGCGATCTTCTCTACCCCCGCATTGCGCAATTCCGCAGCGTAATCGTTTTCCGCGAATTGCTTCAGCCCCTCCGCCATCGCCTTTTCGATCGTCTTGACACCCTGCCGAGCCGTTTTCAGCTCGAGCACCGCGCCAGGCTTGCCCGCAACTCGAGGTTTGATCAATACATCCGGCCGCCCATTGCCCGATTCTCGATTCGATCGCACTTCGTAATCAGGCTCCAGCGACGCGAGCAGGCCGATCATCATTCCGTGGTAGAATATCTCCGGCTTTGCTCCCTTGACGTCGTGAAACGAGGGCAATGTCGCCGCAAACTTCTGCAACTGCTCCTCGAATTCAGACGCTTCCCCTTCCAACAGCTTCGTCAGCAATACATCCAGCTCGCCAATGCTCCTCGTACAATCGTCGAATCGCCATTTGGACCTGACGTCGGCACTCGTTCCACGAAAGCGCCTTCGTCTCCTTGAAGCTGATGTGAATGACGGGATATTTCTGGAAATGCTCGCGGTACTTCTCACCCGCACGCGCGACATGCAACCCCTCGAAGAGATGCCACACATCCTCGTCGCGTTTCTCGAAGAACCATTTCAGCATGCTCATGTTCATCGACTTGCCAAACCTGCGCGGACGCGGCACGAGAATGACTTTGATGTTGCTTCGGTCGATGAATTCCGTGATGAAAAACGTCTTGTCGATGTACTCGAAGTTTTCTTCACGCAGCTTGCGGAAGTCGTCGATGCCGATGGGGATGGGTCGGATCATGATGAGTCTTCGAAAAACGTCCGGGCACGAGCCTTGCACATGCTCGACATGGCGTCAAGTTCGGCATTCTCGCATTTCGATCGCTTTCACGGGCAGGAAGTGCCGTGATTGGATGTCCCCATGAAGTTGCAGGCATAGGCCCCAACGTTTTTCCTTTTGGAACACGCGTACGCACCGACTGTCCTGAACTTCCGCATCGAAGCCATTGGTCAGATCCTCGACACCATCGACGAAGTCGCAGAACAGACAAACCTGCTCGCACTCAACGCCGCCATTCTTTCGGCGCAAGCGGGTGAACACGGCAAAGGCTTCCAAGTCGTTGCTGAACAAATCAAAGAGCCCGCGAATCGATCAAGCGCTTCGACCATGCTGCAACGGCTGAACAAGCGCGCGGTTCGGAACTCATCATGAAGAGCGCCGAGAAAATGCGCACGATCACGCAACACGTGGAGCGTTCCAGCCAAGAGCAAGCACGTGGCGGCAGGCAAATGACCAGCTCGATCGAGCAGATCTCGGCGATGGTCAACAACCTCAACACGTCGCAACGCAACTGGAGTCACAAGGGC
>JANORL010000278.1:0-2103 GCA_031415295.1 Polyangiaceae bacterium
CAAGTGTCCGTTGCCGCTAGTATTGGTAGCCTCAGGTTTTTAGCGGCCATTGATTGGAGGGTTTTTGTCGAGTCTTTAAGTGGCGTGGACCATGAACTTCGGCAAGATCCGGCGCAAGTTTACGCGACAATGGACTTCACCACCCGTGATCAATACCGACACGTTGTCGAGCGCCTCGCCAAACGGTGTGTTGTGAGCGAAGCTGATATCGCACGACGCGCTGTCGAACTCGCAAAGGCCGGCGCCATTTCTGGCAATACCCGCCTTGGACATGTCGGTTATTACCTCATTGACGACGGTTTGGCGCAACTCGAAGCGGACATTCATTGCTCGGTTGTGCGTCTCGGTCCACATTCACGCCTTGCCTTGTACATCGGCTCAATCGTTTCGCTCACGGTTGCCTTGGCAGCCTTTGTTGCGTCGAGAGTCGCCGGAGTCATTGCCGCGGAATGGGTTGTTTGGCTCATTGGCCTCCTGACGCTCGGACCGGCAAGTCAGGTAGCCGTGGCGCTCATCAATTGGATCGCAACGGCGTCCATGCGGCCTTGGCTCTTGCCACGTTTGGATTTTTCTCACGGAATTCCGCCCGCACATCGCACGCTCATTGCGGTGCCATGTATGTTGAGTACACCGCGGCAAATCGAGCGTCTTCTTGGAGGTCTCGAGGTTCGTTATCTCGCCAATCGCGAAGCGCACTTGCACTTCGCGCTCCTCACAGATTTTGGCGATGCCGATCGTGAGGTTTTACCTGGTGACGAAGCGCTCCTTGGTCTCGCTGTGCGGGGCATCGAGGCATTAAACGCGAAATATGCGTCGACCGAACCA
Source organism: Polyangiaceae bacterium (assembly GCA_031415295.1). Lineage (GTDB taxonomy): Bacteria > Myxococcota_A > Polyangia > Polyangiales > Polyangiaceae > Polyangium. The sequence goes on from JANORL010000278.1 coordinate 826, forward strand.
CGCAAAGACATCGACAGTACCCGCAATGGATTGCCACGCGTCATTTTCTATTTATTCCACAGGTCTCGTGAGTGGAATGCGCGCGAAAAGATTTGGATGGGATACGAGCGTAAGCGGGGCAAACTCGAAGCGCTCAATGCTCTTCTTCGTGGTCGTCCTTCGCCGAGCGACGCGGACAAACCTCCATTCCACGTGATGGTGGGTGATCCCGCGGTATTGCTTGCCGTCAAATACGTCATCACGCTCGATAGCGATACGTTGCTTCCGCGCGATGCAGCGCAGCTTCTCGTGGCAACGATGGCGCATCCATTAAATCGGCCCGTCTACGATGCCGATGCGGGTCGCGTGACGTCGGGTTATGGCATTCTTCAGCCGCGCGTCGCGGTCAGTCTGCCAGGCTCGCGTCGATCGTGGTATGTGCGTCTTTGCGCTGGCGACGCCGGCATTGATTTGTATACGCGTGCCGTTTCCGACGTATATCAAGACCTGTTCCGTGAAGGATCGTTCGTCGGTAAGGGTATTTATGATGTCGATGCGTTCACGGCTTCGCTCGCGGGCAAACTCCCCGAAAACCGCATCCTCAGCCACGACTTGCTCGAAGGTAGTTACGCGCGTTGCGGTCTCGTGAGCGATATACAACTTTACGAAGAGCATCCTTTTGATTATGGCGAAGACGCCAAACGCCGTCATCGTTGGATCCGCGGTGATTGGCAGATAGCGTCCTGGTTATTACCCACTGTTCCTGGCCCTTCGGGAAGTGGTTGTCCGAATCCATTGTCGACACTTTCCAAGTGGAAAATATTCGACAACTTGCGGCGAAGCGGCGTCGCCCTCGCCACGACGGCTTTGCTGGTTCTCGGCTGGTTGCAAGTCGAGCATTCGTGGTTCTTTGTGCGCGTCATTCTGACGATGATGATTTTGCCGCCCGTACTGACGACGCTTGCCGAAGCAATGCGCAAGGCACCTGAAACATCTTTCCGACTGCACATCGAATCGACAGGCCACGCGATTCTCAGGAACTTGGCGCAGGCAGCATTGGACGTCGTCTTTTTGCCTTATGAAGCGCTGCTGAACCTTGATGCAATGCTGCGTTCTTGGCTCAGAATGCTGGTGACGCACAAACACCTGCTCGAATGGCGATCCGCGAAAGATCCAGCCGATTCAGCAGGGGTCAGCTTGTGGAAGTTTTTTCGTTCCATGGCGAGTGCACCCATTGTCGGGGTCGTGCTGGTCCTCGTTTTGTCCTTATGGCGACAGAGCGCGCTGATCCGAGCGTTG
>JANORL010000279.1:0-19798 GCA_031415295.1 Polyangiaceae bacterium
CGCGGTCCATTTGGACAAACCTTTGGCATGACGACGCCGAAACGTTCGGTCGATGTCGTGTGTCGTCGAGCTGCGTTGATGGTCGGCGACTACAGTTGCAAGCTGCGGTAGATGCGTTGGTGTGAAACATCGTGGAGGCTCGCGTGGCCATCAAGTCATTGACGGGCTTCGTTTGTCCGCGTTGCCGTTACCGAGTCGCTGAACGAGTCGAACCTTTCGTTGTTTGTCCACGCGATCGCCTCGCACTCGTTGCCGCCTCTGTGCTCGCCAGTGCCGATGGTGATCCACTGCTTGGCACGACTGTCGCTGGTCGATATGTGGTGCTCGGCAAGATTGGTCGAGGGGCGACTGGCACTGTGTACCGCGCGTTCGATACGCGCGACCGTCGTTCTGTGGCCTTGAAAATTCTGCGTGGCGATTGGATTCGCGACCCGCGCATCCGCGAACGAATCGAATGCGAAGCGCGCGTACTGTCGTTGTTGCACTCGCCCCATACCGTCAGACTTCTCGATGTCGGCGAGTTTGTCTTCGAGATCAGCGACGAACTATCTGCTCCCGTGCCGTCTTTTTACCTCGCCATGGAGATGCTCGAGGGCGAACCCCTCAGCAAACGACTCACACGAGTTGGACGACTTTCCGTGGAAGAATCGATTCGTTGGGCAACACATGCACTTGGATCCTTGGCCGAAGTGCATGGCCAGGGGATTGTTCATCGCGATCTGACGCCCAACAACATCTTCCTGACGACCGCTGGTGATGGCGAGGTTGGTAAAGTCGTCGACTTCGGTCTCGCCATGTTTGCCCACGGGGTTTTACCGGATGACGAAGCGTATGCGGCCATCGGTACGCCTAGATACATGTCACCGGAGCAAGCTCGTGGTGGGGTTCTTGATGGGCGCAGTGATCTGTACGCGGTGGGGCTGCTTCTTTATCAAATGTTGACGGGCAAGCCTCCGTTTACGGATGGAGATGCAGCTCGGGTCATGGCGCGTCATGTGCACGACGTACCGCAACCAATTTGCGTTGTAGCGCCAAATGCAGGCATTCCATCGTGGATATCGAGGGTCGTCGAGCGCGCGTTGGCGAAGGCTCCAGAAGACCGGCCGCAGACTGCGCATGAGTTCTTGGTGGCGCTCGGTACTGCATCGGTTGGTTAGGGTGCGTTACGGCGTCCCGACTTCCGAAGTTCGAAGGGGCGCACTGAAGCAATCGCATGACGCCGCTATACGGCGCGGAAGGACACGTGTACCTTCGCGCCCTGAAAACGATGGATCCTCGCGAACTCGAAATGGTCGTCCAGCGCCTCATCGCGAACCCTCACGATCAGGAGGCGCTTGCGTATGCACATCGTGCGGGTCAGCAGGACCCACGCGTATACGCACACATCCTCGAACGTGTCGGTACGCAGGCGCCGGATCCTGCGTACGGCGCTCATTGGCTGTCGGAAGCTGCGAACGTGTGGCAGCAGGCGATGGGCGACATGAGCAACACGGTGCGCACGTTGATGCTTGCAGTGGATCGAGACCCGATGGGTCGTTCCGCGGAGCGACTTGCGCAGATGTTTCGCGAGACGGGTGACGCGATGTCGCTCGTACAGCTTTACGAACGACAAACCAACGCGTTGGCACCGGCGGCAGCGAAGCCCGAAGTGCGTACGGTTTTGTTGAAGCTGCACGAAGAGCTGGGCCGGATGTGGAGCGAGCCGCAACTCGCACGGCCTGAGCGTGCAGCGGACAACTGGCGTCGTGTCGCGGAGCTCGATCCCCGCAACGTGTACGCGATTTATGCCGCGCGCGAGATTTACAAAGCGGCGAATCAGTTTGCCGAAGCGATTCCGTTTTTCGGAATGGAACAAGCCATTGCGGAGGATCCGGAACGCAAGTTGGCGCTTTACCGAGACGAAGCGGACATCCGCAAGCGTGCGGGAGATCTTCCTGGTTCGACGCAAGCCTTGCGTAATGCGCGAGCGCTTCGTCCGACCGATGTAGCCATCACGCAAGAAGTTGGCGTGAGTGTTCTCGAACGGATCAACGCGGGCGAAAACGTTCCGCAACCCGAACGTGACGAGACCGCGGGAATCTTCGTGCAACTCGCCGAAATGTACGACGGTGAGTACGGTTTGTCCTACTCGATGTCCGCGCTCGGTGCATCACCTGGGCACGATCGAGCGATGCAGTTGGCCGATCACTTTGGTGCGCTGCTTGGTCGTTCGCCCGAACTGGGACCGCAATACGCAGCGTATTTGCAAGCGAATCCGAATGGATTCATGGCGAACGTAGCGCGACTGAAAGTTGGCAATGCGCAGCCGCCTGCACCAGCAGCGTCTTCGCAACAAGCTGCTCCCGCGCAGGCATCGACGCCGCCCGCGGCGGGTTCACAACCAGCTGCGGTTCCGCAAGCAACTGCATCACCGCAACCAGCTGCGGTTGCGCAACCAGCGGCCGCTCAACCCGTAGCCGTCACGCTGCAACCAGTTGCCGCCGTAGCACCTCAACCCGCAGCACCCGTTGGCGACGTTGGTCAACTGCTCGAAGAAGCTTCCGCCGAAGCGCAAAAGGGACGCAAACCGCAGGCTTTCGCGAAGTATCGCGAGGCGCTCAAGATCGATCCCGCCAACTCCGAAGCGTTGTCGTGGGTCGAAGAGCATCTGCGACAGAAGCGTATGTTTGCCGATCTGCGCGACGTTCTTCTTGCTGCATCACGCGTGCAAACGGTGTCGGCAGATACGCGCAAGGCACAACTTCGAGACATCGCTGGGATGTGTGAGTCGCAGCTTCGCGACAACGAAACGGCCATCTCGGCGTGGAAGCAGATCTGTCAAATCGATCGCGGCGACGATCAAGCGCGAGATCAACTGCGCCGTCTTCTCGAGCGTGCGTCGAAGTGGGACGACTTGGCGATGCTTCTCGAGCAAGACGCGATGAGCGCACCTGATCCCGAGCAGAAAATCGCCATCGAGAAGAAGCTCGCGACGCTGCATGAAACGAAGCGCAAGGACCTCGTTGCTGCAGCCGAAGCATGGACGCGTATCGTCGGACTCAGCCCCGAAGACGAAGCAGCACTCAACACAGCTGTGAAATTTTTCGAGAAGGGCGAACGAGCAGATCTTGCTGCGCAAGCCATCGGCGACAACCTCATAGGTTTTACCGAAAAGAACGTGCGCGCGCCGCTCCTGCAAAAGCTCGGTGATCTGCGTCTCGGCTTGAACGATGCCGGTGGCGCTGGCGATGCGTTTGCCGAAGCCGCTGAATTGCTTGGTCTTCCAAAAATCTGGGAATCCGCGGAGAAGGCGTATGTCACGGCAGGTCGTACGAGCGATGCGGCCAATGCCGTCGAGCAACGTGCGGAACTTGCCGAAGGAAAAGCTCAGGCCGTTCTGCTCGCCCAAGCTGCCGATCTTCTGCTCGGCGCTGGTGACGCATCGGGCGCCATCATTCGTCTCGAACGAGCGGCGGAAATCGATCCTACGAACGACAAGTATTTTCAGATGATCGAGGAGCAATACCGCACGGCAAATCGCCTAGCGGACCTCGTGCAACTTCTCTTGTCACGCGCGGAAAAACTCAACGATCGTCCGCGGCGTACCGCGACGCGACGTTCTGCCGCCGAAGTGCAACGATCGCTTGGCGATCGCGAAGGCGCTCGCGAAAGCCTGTTGCTCGTACTTTCCGATGGTGACGATGCAGGTGCCTTGACCCTGCTGGTCGAAGACGCAGCCGAACGTGGCGACTACCAAGAATGTGTCGAATTGCTCCGACGTCTCGGTGCGATTTCCCATGCGCCCGAGGACAAACTCCGCATCGCACTGCGTGAAGCGAGCCTTCTTGCAGAGTCGATCCAGGACATCGAAGGGGCAGTCGAGCGTTACGAGAGCATTCTGAAGACGCTCGCTCCAGGCAGCCGTGAAGCCTTGGGGGCGATAGCCAACCTCGAAGAGAGGCGCTCGAATTTTCCAGGTGCTGCCGGCGCTCTCGAACGCGAAATCGTGCTCGTCGAAGGCGAGACGAAGATCGAACTCGCCCAGCGTCTCGCGCAACTTTACGAAAGTCGAATCGGCGATCCGCGCGGAGCGATTCGCGCGCTCGAAATTGTCCATGCAGCGGATCCCGAAGACTTCGATGCCATCGCGCGTCTGGAAAAACTCTGCGGCGAAGTCGAAGATTGGCCTCGGGTTGCGCACTTCTTGCAACTGTTGATCGAAGTCGAAGGGGACGAAGAAGAAGCTTCGCGCATGACGCGACGCCTTGCTGAAATCCTTCACGAACGACTGAATCGAGGCGATGAAGCCCTCGCAGCTCTCGATCGGATCGCCGACACCGGCGACGAACCTTGCCGTCGGGCGTATGTCGAACTTGGCGACAAACTCGGTTGGAAAGGGATTGTCGCGACGAAACTCGTCGCATGGAACGAATCGGGAACTGGACACGCTCGTAATGAAGCGCTTCGGGGTGCATTCGATCGGTTTGTCGAAGTGGGACGTAACGCGGATGCTGCTCGAGTCGCAGCGGAACTTGCCCGATCACGTGGTGCCGATCGTGCGCTTGCTGAACGTCTCGAACAAATCGCGATCACGCTCAAGGACCTCGATGCTCTTGGTGTCGCTCACGACTTGCTCGCGAAAGATCAAGCGGGCGTCGCGCGAGCGACCGAGATGGTTCGTCAAGCCGAAGTGCAAATCGCTGCGGGAGTTGCGGCGCCAGAGGCGATTCAGCACGGCGAAGGTGCTCTGACGAGTGTCCCGCCGACGGACGTCGAGGCGTTGCTTTCACGTCTTGCGGCTCTTGCTCCATCCGCTGTGCAAGTGATCGAAATTTATGAACGCCAAGTGGCACGATGCCGTGCGCCTGCGGATCGTTTGAACGCGCTTGCTCGCGCAGCTCAGATTGCGGCCGAACGAGGCGTCGTCGATAGGGCACGGGGTTTCTTCGAGCTCGCGCTGAGTGGCGGCGTGCAAGACGAAACGATCAACGCGCTCGAACAAGCTGCGAGTGCCGGCGATATGCACGCGAGTTCGACGACGTTGCGGACCATTTTGGCCGAAGCGTTGGCGGGTGGTGGTCAAGGATCACGCGATGGTGGACGAACCAAGAGTGCGTTGTTGCGGCGTGCAGCAAACATTGCGCAACGCAACCTTGGTGACTCGGAACGCGCTTTCAAATGGCTAGGCGATGCACTCGTCACCCACGTCGATGACGCATCGCTCGATGCGCTCGAAGGCCTAGGTCGTGAGCTTGGAACGCTTCCGCGTGTCGAAGCGACGCTCACGCGTGCGCTGGAAGAAGTTTTCGATGGACCCCTCGTACGCAAGCTGATCCAACGACGTGCTCGGCTGCGTCGCGATGCGCTGAACGACAAGAAAGGCGCGGCGATCGATTTCAAGAAGCTCCACGACTTGTCGCCATCCGATTCCGACGTGATGCACGAGTTGTCGAATTTGCTCACGGAGCTCGGCGATCATCGCGGCATGATTCAGCTCTACGAAGACCAGATTTTGCGTGGCCGCGATCCGTCGGCGCGTGCGGAGCTGGCGCGTAAAGTTGCTCGGTTGTGGGAGGAAGAAGTTGGCGATGCACGTGAAGCTGCGGATGCGTGGCGGCGTGTGTTGCGCATGAAGGCGGGCGATCAAGAAGCGACAACGGGTCTCGACCGAGCCAAGACAGGCAAGCTCAAGAAGGCTCCTCCGCCGCCGCCGGTGGTGGCTGCGTCGAATCAGCCGCATCCTGCCGTTGTTACGCCTCCGCCCCTTGTTGTTGCCGTTGCCGTTGCCGTTGCCGCGCATCAAGCATCGCCAGCACCGCCACCGGACGTGGACCTTACTCCGGTCGCTCCGCCGGCTGCATACGAGAACTACGTGCAATACAGTGCCGTTGCCGCGCCTCCGATGGTTGCGGCTCCTCCTGCTTACGTGCAGGTTGATCATGGCGCGCCACAACATGCCGCGTACGACCCAACGCCGGCTGCACCCGCGTACCACGACCAACCGCAGGCTTATGCGCAACAACCAGCTGCGTACGATGCAGCGGCTTACGCGGCGCAATATGGCCAGCAGCAAGCGCATGCCGCGTACGATCCTTATGCGCAGCAACAGCAGCAGCAGCCGTACCCAGTGACGCCCACGGACCCCAATGATCCGCAAGCGGCTTATGCGGCGCAACATGCCGCATACCTCGAGGCGCAACGTGTTTACGAAGAGCAACAGGCGGCTTACGCAGCGTATTACGCACAGCAAGCGCAACAGCAACCGCCACAACCCGCGCAACCCTACATTCCGCCGGCAGCGCCTTCAGGTTCGGGAGCTACCGAACTCGACGCCGATTTGCTCGAAGACGAGTGATCGCGGCGTTTGCCGCAAATTGAATTCCTCCAGAAAAACGAGACGGCTACGCTGATTACGTAGCCTGTCTACGTCGATTCGCGCGCTCGGCACTTGAATGCACCATTATATTACGAGTTCGTCGAACGGCCTGTCGAATGACAATACGCGATTTTTTGCGCCTATTGGCGACGTTTCGGAACGGCCCGAGCCTGAAATTATTGAATGGATATCTCTGCGAACGAAGGCCGAGACCTGCTGAACAGGTAGGAATCGTCGCAGTACGTTTGTCCGCGGTTGTTATAGCGGCGAACAGGCTTTCGGCGTCGGGTTTGTCTTGCAGTACGCCGCATCCTTTGGAGGTCCAACGATCACCACCGCTTCTTGCGACGTAAGGAGTGCGCGCTCTTCGGTCGTACTTACACACCGCTTACCATCCGACGATTCGGGTTCAGCTGTGGCGCACACGCCGGCTTCGTTGGGAAGGGTCCACGCTTGTCCTGTGGGGTATACGAGATTCATCGCGTAGTTACCCTGGGGCAAACATCCGTACACGATGTCGAAGGGCCGACCGAATTGCCGCTGCAAACCCTGTTTGACGACCGTTTCGTCCGTCAAAATCGGCGTCCCATCTTTGGCCTTCTGGCGGCTCAATACGAGGACACCAGGCTTCGACGGATCCGCCGGATCGACACAAATAGCGGCAGGGCGCAGCGCAACGCGTACATCCGGCTCGAACGATTGAAACACCACGTACTTTGAAGGGTCGTTGGGATCTGGCGACGGACGCTTGGTTGTCGTGAGGATCAAACTCTTGAAGAGCGTCAACCCTTGCATGATTACGCGCGGTTTGGTTTGACCGCGTAATACTTGTCCCGAGATGAGCTTCGAGAAGATGGATAACGGATACAAAGAAGGCACGAGTGGAGATTCTGGAACCGTGTCTTTGTCGTCGACGACGCCATCACGATTGGCGTCTTCCACCGTCATGTAAATAGTCGCCGCAGGATTCTTTACGGGCATGAAAAATGGCGATACCGCCGCTGCATCCAGCTCTTCCGCCGGCACGCCCGCCGTCAGAGTGATTCGAATGAAGTCCTTGTCCGTTGGCGGAAATGACGCGAATTCAAAGTCCGAAGCAATCGTTACCTTCTTGGGATCCTTGTTGCCGGCTACGTCATCCGTGACCGCAGATGGATAATACACGGGCCGTTCTAGCGGCAGTGGTTGGGCAAGGGTCACGCCGATGCCTTGCACGCGTGAACCTGTCGGTGGAATGACGAGTTTTTCTTGGGCAGGGTCGAACACGCCGACCTCGATCGCGGTGAACTGCGGAGGAGCGCCTTTCGCGAGAACTTCTGCCGCATTCGAGATGGCGCCTCCGCCAACGTCGCCTTTCGTTGGCAAATTCGAGATGCTGAACGCTGGATTAAAGTCGCCATCACGATCGTAGAATCCACGCATCTGGTAGGTGCCTGCGGGTAAAGGCGCAACGGCCCACGACGCACTCGCGGATATCGGGGCAGCCGCGCTGTCCGGACATCGCAGCGAATTGTCCGGGGCAAACACGAGTTTGTCGCGGATGCTGGAGAAGAGTATCTCGCCGGGCACAACGTTGAAACTTGCGGCGCTTGTTCCTAGTCCTTCGGGTGGCGGCAACAGGTTCTTGTTGAACGCGAGAACCAAAGCCGCGCCAACGATGCCCCCGTTCTCGGTGCATGGTGGCGGCCCCGCATAGGTCAACGTCCCCTCGATTGCGCCGGCAGGACCGCTGAATTCTGCAATCGGCACGAACGTCTCTGGGTCCGCGCATCCCGCCAGAACAGCGGACCCCACAAGAGCGAAAAGAGCCATCGAGTGTCGCGAAAGGACGCGAGCGCCGACCGGTGCGTTCATGGTGTGCCTGGGCAAAAGGTGAAGGGACGCGCTCGTCGTTTGCTGGCGAGCGGTGGTCATCGGACATCAACGACGCCGCGCCGTCAAGCCGTGCGAAGGTTTAGAGACTGAGGCGACTCATCGCGTCGAGCACTTCTTGGTGTTCGGGAAAGCGTCCGGTGTTTTGTTTGGAGAATACGAGTTTGCCGTCGACGACGACGTCGAATTGACCAGGCTTACCAATGGTCAATTTGGATGGAACGTCGAAAGCATCTTCGATTTTGGCCGCGAGACTCACGGCGCGAGGTTTGTAGTTTCAAGCGTGGCAATATTTGATTTCGACTTGCATGGAGGGCCTCCGCGGTAGAGAATGGTGTTTCATTGCGTCTTTTGCAAGCACATCCCGGACGAATCCATCTTTTCCCCTATCGTAAAGCGGTCGTACAAATGCAACGGACCGCGCGATCTACGAGCAGAAGCACTGGAACAGGGCACTCCGTGAACGCTTGAAATAACGATATCAATGCATTTCATGGCTTGGGAAATAGGCCATGACGACCAAGCTGTTTCAAATCGTCCATTGCCGATTGCATCGTATTTTTGACGAGCAAAAAGACGCTTTCGACTGCCTCGGGATCATCGGCCGCGGAGGGTGGCAAGTTGATTCGTATAGGCGCCAAAATGCGCGTGTGAATCTTCACGGGTGGTGGGAAATGCGGCACCGGAATGATCGCAAACGGTCCCCAAGGCAATGCGAAACCAATCGGCGCCACGTTCCAACGCAATATCTCGGGCAAATGCAATGCTTCCGCGAGCGCTCGGCCGTCGGTCATGACGTACAACGAGTGATGCGCTCCAACGCTCACGATGGGCACGATGGGCACGCCTTGACGGATCGCGATCCGGACAAACCCTCGCCGCTTTCCGAATTCAATTTCGTACCTTCGTGAATAAGGGCGACACGCATCAAGGTCTCCGCCAGGAAAAACCAGCACAGCAGCACCTCGCTCGAGCGCACGTGTGGCATTGTCTGGAGAAGCGCGCAAAGCTCCCATCGCGTTGAGTACGGGACCTGCACCGGGCAAACTGAACGGAAGATCGTGCATCAACCCGTACGATGGCCGCTCCGGTGCATACGTCCGCCAAAACGCGAGCATGTGACAAAACATGTCCGGGGTTCCGGTCATGGCGTTGTGGTTCGCGACGGCCAAACACGGACCGTCGACAAACCTTTCGACAAACTCGGTTTCCGCTCGGAAGTAGTGGTCGTAAAGCGCTCCGAGCAGCGGCATCACCCGCGTGATGAACGTCGGATCACGAGCATCCAGATCGTCAGGGCGCGCGCGGGCACGTGCCATTTTTACGAAGGCATCCATGCCGTCTTTCACCGCGGCAAAAGGCGGTACTGGTTCGTGCGGGACGACGAAAGACGCCACGGGTAACGGTATACCCAAACGTACGAACGTTTGTCATCCTTCCCGTTACGGAGCGTCGTTCTCCAAGCTGATCGCGTCCGTTGACGGCAAACGTGACGCTGAAACGTCGTGCGCGTGAGCGTCAGATCCCGTCGAGCTGAACCTTTTGTCCTGCAACGATTCCGTGGCGCCGACAATACCCAGCGTTTACTTCGATCACGTACGACGACGGACACGGCACCGAGTACGTCGAATCGTTCATCGTCGGAACATTCTCTTCGATGCCAACGATCACGCCGTCACGATCGACGAACAACATGTCGAGCGGAATGCAGGTGTTGCGCATCCAAAATTGATGGATGTCGGGGTCGTCTCTGAACATGAAGATCATGCCGCGGTCTTCGGGCATGTTGGTGCGGAACATGAGTCCTCGCGAACGTTCACGGGTCCGTTCTGCGATTTCGACGGTAATTTCTGCCGGTTTGTCCTTCGCGCCAGGAAAAACTATCTTACCGCCGCGAAGATTCGGAGGTACTTCGGGGTCCGCCGGACACGCAGGATCGGGACCTGGACGAGCGAGCGTACGTTTGGGTTTGTCCGGGGTTGGAAAGACGCACCTTCCCGAAGCGGCCGGTTTCTGTTCGGACGGTTTTTGCTCGGAGGGGCCCGCCGTCGTGGTCAGTGGTGTCACGGGAGACTCGGGTCGTATGTCGCGAGAAGGCGGTACCGGTTCTTCGACGCGTGGTTCGCATGCGAACATGCTCGAAATGAGCACAAATGCTGCAAGGCGGAGATTCGTCATGGCTGCCAGCAGGACCTCGTGAAAGACCGCGACCGTGGTGTTCTCTACGTAGCACGACAAAGTCGCTCTTGACCTACGTCGCACATCGCGCAAGGGAATGGCACCCAAGATGCGCTCCACCGGTTCACTCACTCCCGTCACTGTCGTTTTTGGATCCACCCTGGCGCTGCTGTTCGTTGCAGCATGCGAATCGGCTCCTCCCGAGCCGGTTGCGGAACCGAAACGAGAAGCGCCAACCACTCGAGTTGCTGGAAATGGTCAAGGCGATGTTTCTGCGGTCAAGACCGCCGCTCCCAAACTCGCGCTGCCCAAACCTCCGAAACGGAAGATCTCCGCCAAACCCGTTGCCGAGGTCAAACCTAGTCCGGACGATCCGATCAAGGGCAAATGGGCTCTGGCCGATGCTGTCAAGGGTTTGCCCGAGGGCAAGACGATCAGTGCCACCATCGAAACGGACATGGGCAACATCGAATGCAAACTCTTCGATGACAAGGCGCCTATCACCGTCGCGAACTTCGTTGGACTCGCTCGAGGTCTCCGTCCTTGGAAAACACCTGAAGGCAAGTGGGAGAAGAAGCCGGCCTACAACGACACTGTCTTTCACCGCATCATCAAGGGATTCATGATCCAGGGTGGTGACGCGATGAAGAACGGCATGGGCGAAGCTGGTTACGTCATCCCTGATGAAGTTTGGGAAGATGCCAATCACGATCGCCCGGGACTTTTATGCATGGCCAATCGTGGCGCAAACACGAACAGCGCGCAGTTTTTCATCACGGACGACGCGGCCAATCACCTCGATGGCGGCTACACGATTTTTGGTGAATGTGGCCCAGAGGAGACGATCCACAAGATCGCGAACGTCGAAGTCGTGCGCGACAAGCCATCGACAGTACCGGTCATCAAGAAGGTGACGATCACCCGCAAGTAAAACCCTCTTTTTTTACGATGAGGGTCTGCCCCAAACCTTGGCGTTCATAACGCGACGAGCGCAAGGGCACTTGGCAAAAATTGGGCTACGATGCGCAACATGCAGTCGAGGCTTTGCTTTGTGGCGGCAATCATCGGCGTGATCACGCCTGTTGCCGTGGGGATCGGTGGGTGCAGCGGCAGTATCGAATTCGCCAACCAGTCGGATGGTGGCGGAGGTGAGGGTGGGGAAGGAACGACCAGTTCCAACACGGGACCCATCTGGGATGCCGGCAAAGATGCGTTTGACGAGTACGTCGATCCTGGTTGTCCCAGCAACCCTCCGCCGATCGAAAACTTCCAATGCGACGCCAACAATCAAGCGAACAGCATGTGTGCTTTCGGCGAAGCTTGTTATATCTACGTCAACTACCCCGACGAACCTTGTGGACAAGAAGAATACGGCACGTTTTGCGCTCCTGCTGGGTTTGGCGTGCAGGGTGATGCGTGCAACGGCGCATTTGATTGCGCCGCAGGGTTTGCCTGTGTCGTGACGGGATCGGGCAACCAGTGCGTCAAGCTTTGTCCGCTGAAAGGCAACGACAATTGCCCATCGGGACTGGTTTGCGAACCCATCGATGTCGAAGGGTTTGGCGGGTGCTTGTGATGCAAGGGATGAACAACGATCGAGGGGCAAAGCGACGTCCGCGGACGACTGCGTTCGTATCGCTTGGTTTCGTGGCGGGTTTTGCAACTTTGTGGGGCAGCGTCGCTCCAGGTTGTGGCGGACGAACCCCCCTGAGCTGGGGACCTCCGCAACCCGAGTGTTTCGTCGATAGCGATTGTCCTGGTGCAAAGAATCTTTGTGAGCCGGTGTATTGCGATCTCGTTGCGGGAGCTGCCGCGGGGGCTCCTCGAGGAGGCGGGCTGTGCATCGATCTCGAGCCTGTCGATTGCGACGATGGCGATCCGTGTACGGAAGACACGTGCGTCAAGAAAACGGCCGAATGTCAGCACGAGTCGAGAACGCTCGATAAAGACCAAGACGGATTCCGCGGGCCATTGGCGGGGACGCTTCCAGGTGCACCGGGATCTTGTGGCGACGATTGCGATGATACGAGCGAGTTAGCGTATCCAGGTGCAACCGAAGTATGCGACGGCGTCGACAACGACTGCAATACGATCGTCGATGATGGTGCGACGTACGTTCCGCTGTTGAACAACCCCGTGCGTTTGTCCGGGGATATTGCTCCTGCGGGCCCAGGAGGTTTGGCCTGGAGCGGTTCGTCGTATGCGGCCGTTTATACCGGGAGTGCCGATGGTTTTTCCATGCGCTTGTCGATGCTCGCTCCGACAGGCGATCCGCTCGGTCCTGAAACGCCGATTGTCTTTCAAAACGGAGACAATGCGGGTGGTCCGGTCGTGTGGATTGGCGATCGTTATGGCGTGGCCTGGCAAGATCGTCGTTCCGGCGATTACGAAGTTTATTTCACGCTTCTCGATGAAAGCGGCGCCAAGGTACTTGCCGATCGCAAGCTTACAGATGCGCCCGGATTTTCGATCAATACGACGCTTACGTGGACGGGCACTGAATTTATTGCCATTTGGCAAGACGAACGCGAAGGGATCTTCGACATTTACGGCCAGCGAGTGTCGATCGATGGAGTGCCTCAAGGCAACAACACGAAGCTGACGCAGGCGTTTACGGCTCCGAATGAAGGGCCGCAAGCGGCGGCGGGTTTGACGACAGTGGGTTTGACCTGGTCGGTGGGTGATCCTTCGCAACGTTTCGTTGACTTTCAGCTGTTCAATCAAGATCTGACGCCCCGCGGACAACCGATATCCCTCAATGACGGCACGACGCAAGCCGTGTATCCGACGATTACGTGGAATCAGGATCGCTACATCGTGGTGTGGTTCGATAAGACGGCGAATCCGAAGGCTATTTATGGATCAGTCGTCGATGAAATGGGGGCGGTTCTCGTGCCCCCCAAAGCGCTCTCGACGCCGGGTCAATTCCGATCGCGATATCCGACGGTCAAGGCGCTCGGCGATCGTGTGCTCATCGTGTATTCGGACGATCGCGATCAAAACGACGGTTACGAACTTTATACGCTGATGCTCAACCAAAAGCTGGATCCCATCAGCCAAGAACGACGCATTACGTTCGCCAAGCGCGACAGCATCTACCCCATTGCGGCATTTGGTCCCGACGGCAACGTGGGTATTCTGTTCCGCGACGATCGTACCAACGAACAACACACCTGGTTTACGCGGCTTGGTTGCATCGTGCCTTGACAACTCGTTGATTTATCTGTTCTTCGGGGACGCTCGATTTCTCGGCACGAGTACCATCCGAACTCGTTCCCGGCGCGGCTCGAAGAGCGCCGCCCAGCTGCAGCGCGGAGAAATCAAGCGCCGAAAGCTGCTCGTCATACGATAACAGCAGGGAGTGCCGGGGAAGATTGGGCGTCAGCAGTGTTTTTGGTGGTCGAGCAATAAAGGTGAGCAGGTGCAGATACTTTTCAGTTGCTCTGCATCACGACGTGAACAATTCTGCAGCGATGACGATCAAACGCGTGCCATTTCGTAGCGTTGCTGTGTACTGTGGATCGACCAGTGGAGTGGGAAGCCATTATCTTGATGCGGCACGCGAAACGGGCACTTATTTGGCGGAGCACGGCATCGATGTCGTGTACGGCGGCGGGCGTGTGGGCATGATGGGTGCGGTTGCCGGTGCGGCACTCGCGGCGGGCGGCAAAGTGTACGGCGTCATTCCGGAAAGGCTCAAGACGCGGGAAATCGCGCACGATGGACTGACGAAACTTTTCGTGGTTGACGGCATGCATCCACGAAAAACCATGATGGCGAGCTTGGCGGATGCATTTATCGCGTTGCCAGGGGGCTGGGGAACGCTCGAAGAAATCTTCGAAGTCGTCACGTGGACACAACTCAATTACCACAAAAAACCCGTCGGATTGCTCAATGTTCATGGCTATTACGATCATCTCGTTGCGTTTCTCGACCTCGCCGCCAAAGATGGTTTCATTCGTCTCATGCATCGGCCGCTGCTCTCGAGTTCCACTTCACTCGAAGAATTGCTCGACCGCATGTCGAAAACCGTTATCCCCGACATTGGTCGCTGGATTGACAAACCTTGATGTATAAATGATTTTTGACACGGGACCTGGCCATGACGAACGAAAAGAAAATTCCTGAAGGGCGTTTGGGTAGGTTCGTGCGGCTCGCGAGCGTTGGAGCGCGTACGGGGGTGAGTTTTTTGCGAGGTGCGTCCGCCGGGGATGTTGCCGCGCAAAAGGCTGCCGAAATGCTCGGAACGATGCGCGGACTGGCGGCCAAAGCGGGGCAAATGGCCAGCTATGTCGACGGAATGATACCGGAAGGGCAGCGGGACGCGTATGAAACGGCAATGAAGTCTTTGCGTTCGGCTGCTGCGACGTCATCGCCTACAGCCATTCGCAAAATCGTGGAAGAAGACCTCCATGGTCCAATCGACAAGCTTTTCGTGGAATGGGATGACAAACCATTTGCGAGTGCGTCGATCGGGCAAGTACATCGCGCAAGGCTGGAAGATGGTCGCGAAGTCGCGGTTAAAGTGCAACATCCGGGCATTGTCGGGGCCGTGGAAAGCGACCTGCAAAATGCTGATATCATGGGCGGTATGGTGGCGATGCTCGGTCCGAAAGAGCTCGATCCCAAAGCTGTTTTGGCGGAACTTCGTGCGCGTTTTACGGAAGAACTCGATTACGAACTGGAAGCACGGCGACAAAAGCAATTCATCGAAATGCACCGCGGAGACGCGTCGATACGTATTCCCGACGTCATTGACGACCGGAGCGCCAAACGCGTTCTCACGACGATGCTTGCACGCGGGCAAACTCTGGAAGAAGCTGGTCTTGCTGACGAAAAAACGCGGAGACATTTTGCGGAAACGATGTGGCGATTCGTTTTTAAAGGAAACCTGGTCGGCGGGATGTTTAACGCTGATCCGCATCCAGGCAATTACATTTTCCAAGACGGGGCGGTGGTATTTCTCGATTTCGGATGTGTGCAACCTATCGACGACGACCGACTCGAATTCGCACGGAGCATTCATCGCGCGGCGATGAACAAAGACGAACACGAATTTCGAGAAACAGCAAAGAAAATTCTAAATACGCGCGGAGGCACATACGAGAGAATGGCTGCCGATTATTCGCGCCTCTGCTTCGAACCGCTGTTTCATTCTCCGTATCGTATCACACGTAGTTATGTCGTAACGCTCGTGGAAGGGGTCAAAACAATGAAAGAAGCCGTCCTCTTGAAAGAAGACGGCAAATTCGTCCAATTGCCTCCCGGGATGCTTTTCATCAATCGGCTACAGTTCGGATTTTATTCCGTTCTGGCGCGGCTCGATGTCGAAGTCGACTACGTCGCGATCGAGAGACAATTCATGCAGGAAGCCGGACTCCTGTAGTTACTCCCCAACGTTTCCACGCCCGGAAAAGAGTTCACGCTCGATCTTGACGATCTTGTTGTAGACTCCAATCGTGAGCAACGTCGGCGCCCATTGTCCCACGAAATTCGCCAGTTCAAGACGCCGGGAAAAACCAAAACGACGTTGAGGCTGAGCGCTTGCGGCGAGACCCGCCGAAAGAGCGATCGAACCGAGCGCGAGCACGAGATATGTCACCGATGGCAAACGCGAAGTTTGTCGCTCGATGATGCTGGTCGTTTTGCCTTCATTCTTGCTCATTTTGGGCATTGCTTGCGACGATACATCAAATGTCTGGTTCATGGTTGTGTCCTTCCGGGGCCCGCACGACGGACCCGCGCACGCCGCGCCATGCGATGATCAAGCCAAAGGAATTGCCGTGCATCAATGATGCAGCGGAGCAACGTCATCAATGCGACGGACTCATGAAGCCGTTCGGAGGATGGGCAGACGTTTGCCTTCACGCTCGACCCAATTCATCGCTTCGACGGAATAGAACAAGGCGCGGATCCTTGGCATTACGCCAAAACATCCCTTTGCCACACCCAAAAACGAACCATGATCCTCGATCCAACCATTGGACAGCGCCACATCGAGCACTTCCGGGAAAGCCGCATCGAGCGTCACGCCAAACTGCATCTCGAAAAACTCACGGTGAATCATTCCAAAATTGAGCATGGCCAGGACACTCTTGGCCATACGTTCGGCGAGCGGTAAATCATACGCGTCTCCGGCGGGCAAGACGTTTCCGGATTCTACGGCCGAAACGAATGCTGTTGTGCCGTAGGGTGCAAACCACCAATATGAACCGACGAGACTCGACGAATAACTCCCCAATCCCACATAAGGCAAACCGCGCAGAAGTCGGCCTTCAAAATACGGTGACGTTCCCGTTTCCCCTGCATGTCGCGAATAATTCAACGACCCATACGGCGCATGATAACCTTGTGAATGCAAAAATTCATATGCAACCTCGTAAAATGCACGATATTCGTCCATTGATGGGAATCCGGACATTTTTCTGGGCATTACGCGTCCTTCCCCACGATACAAGCAATCGTAGGTCGTGATGGAATCGACACCCGACGCGACGACGCGTTCGAGGTCCTCGCGAAAGTGCGCCTGTGTTTGTCCGGGAAGACCAAAAACGAGATCAACATTCGTCCGCCAAAATCCAGCATGAATGAGCGACCGCAAAGCGGCATCGGCAAGCGAAGTTTGTGCTTTTCGATTGACGTGTGCCAGTGTTTCATCATTTGTGCTTTGAATGCCCACACTGACCCGCGAAACTCCACAATCACGCATCATGACGAGTTTTTCCGGTTCGGTGCTCGCGATGCGGGGCGTGGTTTCAATGGACAAAGGATGCGGTATTTCGCAACGAGCAAGCAGCGGACGGAGCGTTACGAGGATTCGTTCGAGCTGCGATGTTTCGAGCAAGGTGGGCGTACCGCCGCCGATATCGATTCCGGGAATCGTAACATTTTTCGACAAGAGTGGCAGTATGGATTCGATTTGTCGCACGAGGGCATCGACGTAGCGGCGATGTAATTGGGTATCTCGGCGCACGTCGACGGCAAAATTGCAATAATGACACTTGGCTTCGCAAAAGGGAATATGCACGTAAATGAGAGCGCGTTCGAGCTGCGAAACGAGGCTCGGATCGTGTGGAATACGATAACGGGCCCGAAAGAATTCACGGGAAGGAGGATACTGAATCGTGAACACGTGCGGAGACGTGGTCGCCCACTGTTCCCGCCGAGCAATGTCCAGCGCGTTCATTGGCGATGACCGAAATGAAGGAGAGTTTCGACGACGCGTTCGATGTCGGAATCTTCGAGCGTTGGAAAGAAGGGCAATGCGAAGGCTGTTTTCGTGACAAGACGCGTACCGGGAAAACCATTTTGCTCTTCGCCGCGCGAGGCGACCGTGAAAGGCGCGTCGAGCAGGCTGATCATGGGCGGACGCGCAGCGATTCCCACTGCAGCAAGGTGCCGCAACAATACGTCACGCTTATCTTCGAGTAATTGGAGTTCGTGGTCTCGGTAGGACGACGCAGGGCGGTCGCGATCCGTGACCATTCGGACCACATAGAACGTGAGCAATCGACCAGGATCATGAGCACCTGGTGGGGGCAAGAGCCACGATGGATCATGACGAAGCAATTCATCGTATTTGGCCGCAACACGACGTCGACCCGCGAGAATCGTATCGAGATGCTTCATTTGTTCGACGCCGAGCGCTCCTTGCATTTCCGTCAAACGTAGGTTCATACCTGGCTCCGGAAAATGGGGCGTCATCGGTCCGCCTTGTGTGGTTTGCGCTCGTTGTTCGGGACTACGTTCGGCGCCGTGATCACGTAACCGACGCAACCGGATAACCAGCGCTTCGTCATCGCATAACACCATTCCTCCTTCGCCCGTGGTAATCACTTTGCGCGGATGAAATGATAGACACTCGACGGGCGACCAAGCGCCACAAATGTCGCCGTCGTCCACACCTCCGAATGCGCAACAACCATCGCCAACAATGATTTCGTCTTGCCCTTGGTGCCCTTTGTCGTAAAGACCTTTTAATGCTCGATATCCGAAAAGATGTACGGGCATGATGGCTCGAGGTGCACTCCCTGCTTTTTGCTTCGCCGCTTCGAGAGCCACCGGATCCATGCAAAAGGTTGTAGGATCGACATCGACGAGAACGGGACGAGCGCCGAGGAGCAGCGGAACGTTGTACGTCGCGACCCAAGTATATGCCGGGACAAACACGTGGTAACCCGCCCCAATGCCTCGAGAACGTAAAGCAAGCTCGAGTGCACTGGTACCGGAGGAGACCGCGACGGCGAAAGCGCGGCCAGTAAATTGCGCAATCGCTCGTTCGAATGCGGCCACGCGCTCGCCCATGACGAGCCGTCCCTCGCGTACGACGTCGGCGACAGCTTCTGCAGACCCCGGCGGCAAATAGGGTCGCGTGTAGGGAATCGAGCGCCTTTCCATAACGCGCCATCCTATCATGCTTCGACGGTGATTCCTAGGGGTGGCTCGCGTGAACGCCAGTGCAAAGAACAAGTTTTCAAAAGACGGACTCGTACGGACAACAATCGTTGACAATCGCCCAAAGGTCAGGTCTTCTTGGCGAGTTCCGAACGCGTAGTGATTTAGGGAGGAAGCTTCACGATGAACGCCATGGTCCTTTGTTCCGGTTGTAGACGCCATGTTTTCGCCGGAGAATCAGCGTGTCCGTTTTGCGGCATCGGGTTTGCCTCGACCAACGCATCGGTTACTCCTGCCGTCGCTTCGGAACTTTCGCGCGCGCAGCGGTACGTTGTCGGAGCTGCCATCGCGGCATCGGTTGCCACGGCTGGATGCAGCTCGCCGACTGTCGTGCACAATCCGAACGATCTTGGGAACGTGACGGTCGACGTGAATGATACGCAAGCGGATCGCAACGCACGTGAATCGCTCGAAGTCGCTCGTGACCCGAACCGCGACGACAATACGCTCGCCAACGAAGAGGCTGCGCGGCGTGAACGGGAAGAGCGTGCACGGCGTGAAGAAGAGCAACGACGTTTGCAGCTGGAGCGACAACAGGAATGGGAAGAACGCAATCGGTGGCAAAATCGTCACCCGTGCACCAATGGGGTTTGCCCTCCTTATGGGTGCGTTTTTCCGGACGAAGCTTGTGATGTCGTCCGCGTCTGACACCTTTTGACCGTGTCAAATGACAAACTCGATAAAAAGCCGATGGGCGTGACGGATCGACGTGCGCTTCTCGAAGCACCGCGTCCGCGTAGTTTACCGATTTTGCCGCCCATTGAAAACACGAAGAGCCAGGCGCAGGGGAATCACTTGCCACTTGCCCACGAAACGCGGACCATCGATACCGCGTGCCGCCCCGTTTATGCAGTATGGGAATTAACGCTGTCATGTGACCTCGCCTGTCGCCATTGCGGATCGCGTGCTGGAGGCGCTCGTCCGGACGAACTCACGACG
>JANORL010000280.1:0-5457 GCA_031415295.1 Polyangiaceae bacterium
TTTCGAAATTTTTCCTGACTATGGTTGAGCGCGAAGCGCTCAACCGGTTAACATGGGTAGAGGGAAAATGTCGAAAGCGCGCAGCGATTGTCGACATTTTTCCTGACTACGGTTGAGCGCGACGCGCTCAACCGGTCGACAAACCAGAGTAAGTTAGCGCTTATGGGGCCGGGGGGTGAGGCGCAGTTCGCTCAATCCACGTGCACGATCGAATAAATGATCGGCTTGGGATCGAGACCTTCGAGGAGTTTTGTACGACCCGGAAGGAAATCGAGTTCCACGACAAACGCGTAGCCAGCGATGACGCCGCCTTGTTTCTGTGTGAGCTGCGCAGCGGCTTTGGCCGTGCCTCCCGTTGCCAAAAGATCGTCGACAATGACCACGCGCGCGCCCGGCTTGATCGATTGCTCGTGCATCTCGAGTTCCGCCTCGCCGTATTCGAGTGAGTATGCGACGCGGTCTTTTTTCCAGGGCAACTTGCCAGGTTTGCGAACGGGCACGAAGCTCGCGTTGAGACGCGCCGACAAGGCTCCTCCGAAGATGAAGCCACGCGATTCGATGCCCACGACGACGTCGATGTGCTCGCCGATGAACCGCTGCGCCAATAGATCGAGCGTGATGTGCAACGCTCGAGGGTCGGCGAGAAGCGGGGTGATGTCCTTGAACAAGATTCCGGGCTTGGGAAAGTCCGGTACGTCGCGCAAACGCTCGCGCAAGTACGCCAGCGCGTGCTCTCCAGGGAGTTGGTCCGGGTCGAACATGGTGGGCGCGAGGTTAGTCCGAAACTTCCGGTAAGGGAACGGCTGACGGAACGGAGTGGCACGTCGCGCGACAGAGATCGTCGTGTTCAGAAGAGACGAGATCCAGGGTGATGGGCGTGATGCTGACCAAACCTTCGTCGTAGGCTTCGGTGTCGGACCCCGGTGCATGGTCGTGCCGAACCGCACCGCCACCGATCCACAAATATTCTTGCCCGCGAGGATCATGGCGATACACGACGTCTTGCGTGTACAGCCGTTTGCCAATCTTCGTCGGACGCACGGACCATTCACGGCCCGGAGGAATGTTGACGTTGAACAGAGGCGCGGTGCGCGTGGGGCTTCGTCGATACGTTTCGAGAAGTGTCAACGCGAGTCGCGCTGCGAGCGCCGCTGCACTGGGTCGATCCGCACCAACGTCTGCGGATACGGCCATCGAGGGAATGCCCCGCAAAGAAGCCTCGCGAGCAGCTGCAACCGTGCCCGAGTAAAACACGTCGTGACTCAAGTTCAGACCGTGGTTCATGCCGGACACGACGAGATCGGGTAGGCGCGGAAGCACGCGATCGCCTGAATTCAGCGCGACGTATACGCAATCGGCAGGCGTTCCATCGAGCGCAAAAACGTCCGGCTCGATCTCTCGTAGCCGCAACACGCGATGCAGACTCAAGGAATGGCTCGATGCGCTTTGGTTGACCTCGGGCGCACACACGATCACGCGCGCATGACGCTGCAACTCTCGACGCAACGTACGCAAACCCTCGGCCGCGTAGCCATCATCGTTGGAGAGCAAAAGAATCGGCAGATCGTGGGACATCTTCACTTGCCAGCAAGGCGCTTGGGGAACGCACCGATGAGCTGGAAAAGCGCCTTGATTCGACCGAAGAAGCCAGCTCCACCGCGCAGACGGGCCATCGCAAACGCAATCGTTCGCAACGTCGGCGTGTAGGGGTACCACCACAATTCGCGAGGTGCACGGCTGCGGTCTTCTAGGACGAACTGCGGTCGAGTGAGTTCAGCCAGGGCAAACGGACTGTTCGTAATTCCATACCCACTGTCGCCCGTTCCCGTCCACGGCGCAGCGGGTACTGCCGCAGTAAACCCATGGTTGTTGATGGTCACGACACCCGTGCGCAATGTCCGCGCCAGATCGTGCGCGTGTCCCATACGCCGGGTCCAAAGGCTCGTCGTGAGTCCAAAACTCGAAGCATTCACCCGAGCGATGGCATCGTTGACGTCGTCCACCACGACAATCGGCAAGATTGGACCAAACGTCTCTTCACGCATGAGCGGCGTGTCTTCACGCTCGAGCTTCACGACGGTGGGCTGAAACGCGAGCGATCCTTCGTCAGGTGCTCCTCCAACGAGCACGTCACCACCATCGGCTTGGGCTTGCGACAGATGACGGCGCACGATGTCGCATTGCTTCATCGTCGTAAGAACGGCCGTATCGACACCTGGTTTCAAGGCCTTCGTCAGTTCGACGACTTTGGAAATGAGTTTGTCCGCGATGGCGCGTTCGACGTATACCCGCTCGATGGACGCGCAATTTTGACCGGCATTGGTGAACGCTCCCCACACGAGACCATTGGCGGTTCGTTCGAGCGGCGCGTCGGCCAATACGATCGCGGCGTCTTTGCCACCTAGTTCGAGTGAACAAGGAATGAGACGTTCGGCGCAACGAACGGCAACGCGTCGCCCTGTGGCCACACTGCCCGTAAAGACCACGACGTCAGCTTCTTCGATGATTGCACCACCAACATCTCCGCCGCCTTGAACGAGCGTGAGCAGTCCTTCCGGTAGTAATCCGTCAAAGAGCGAAGCGACGAGTGCACCAGAACGCGGCGTGATCTCGCTCGGCTTGAACAAGATGGCGTTGCCAGCGAGAAGCGCGGGCACGATCGTGCGCAAAGGAATCGCGACGGGATAGTTCCACGGCGTGATCAAACTGATGAGCCCACGAGGAGCTTTGTGGATTCGACCGAGTTTGCCCGGGTACGCAACGGGATCGAACTCCACCGTCGTGCCTTCGAGCAATTCTTCGATCGCCGCCGTCCAATATTCGATGAGATCCGCGTTTGGTAAAACCTCGGCAAGCGCTGCTTCTTCGATGGGTTTTCCGCACTCGCGATGCACGAGCTCGGCGATCTCTTCCGCTCGCGAAAGGAGGCGTTTCTTAACACCGGTGATGATCGACGCTCGTTCGCGAGGTGTGCGTTCGGCCCATGAACGTTGCGCATCACGAGCTTTGCGCGCGAGAGCTGGAACGTCGCTTGGTGACGTCGCTTGAATGGAGGTCAGGTCGGATCCGTCGAGCGGACTCTTGATCGAAAAAATAGGAAGTTCACTCGGACCATCCACTTTCGTCGTCGCCGTTTCGGCCTCTGATTGCTCGTTGGTCTTGTCCTTAGCTTCGTCGGTGCTCATTGCGGGCGGGAGCCTATCACCTCAGCGCGTGTGTGCGCGAAGGCGCAGAGACGCTTCGAACGCACGGTGCCCCACGTGCTCGGTGAAAGAGCCGCAAGGCATTGCGTGATTGTTGGGTGATCAGGGAACGGTGAGGGCGAACTTCGTGTATTTGCGACAATCGATCTGTTGCGGTTGGCCCGCAGTGAGCCAGATCGGCGGTTTGGAGATGTCTTGTGCCGGATCGGCAAGACGAACGAACTTCAGACCGCAATCGGTTTTGAGTTCCGTGTTCGTGTCGCCAGCCAACTTGCCGGTGAGATACACGCGCGCGGGCTTGTTCGACGTGACGAAGATGAGGCCCTGGTTGTTGTTGAGCGTGGCTGGGTCGACGCTCGGTGCGCCTGCCGTTGCCGGAGGTGCGGGAGGCTCGGCGGCTGCCGATGCTGGAGGTGCCGCCGCTGAATCCACTGGAGCTGCGGCAGAATCCGCAGGCGCAGCGGCGGAATCCGCAGGCGCTGCCGCAGAATCCGCAGGCGCTGCCGATGCACTGACTGCAGGCGCTGCAGTGTCCGTCGTCGGAGGCGGTTGAGCCGTCGCGGGAGCGGTCGGAGCTGCCGTTTGTGTAGCTGTCGGTGTCGTAATCGTTGGAGGTGCAACGGTCGGGATCGGTGTTGGTTTGCCTCCACCGATCCATCCTTGTTGCATTGCGACAAACGCGCCCGCGGCGAGCATCAGAATGACTGCGGCGACGATGAGCAGCGTGGGTACGCCCTTGGAAGAAGTCGTCGGCTTTTTCAGGACGGGTTCGTCGCTGACGATGAAAGGTTTCTTTTCCGCGCTGGGCTTCGTTTGAACGACGGGCTTCTTTTCGGAAATCGGAGGCACGTCTGCGACGGCTGCAGGTTTGTCTTCCAAAACAACAGCTGTTGGTTTGGTTTCGGCTTTCGGTTCTGCAACATCGAGATCGACGCTCTCGAGGCTGCCTTCTTGCGATGCGACGAGTTCGAGATCGAGTTCCGTTCGCGATGGGCCGAGCTTCTTCGGTAGTTTGTCCTCGGGCGTCGGCAGTCCGATTTTTTCTGGATCGATCTTGCTCTCGGTCTTCTCGACCCACGGCAGATCGGGCTTCGAAACGTCGACTTTGATGTCGATCTTGTCCGAAGTGGTCTTCGTTTCGACCAACAGACTTCCGGCCTTGTCGTTGTCGCTCTTCTTGTCGATACCAAGCGACGTTTTCACATCGTCGAGCTGTTTTTCAGTGAGCGCCGCAAGTTCGGTTGCCCGTCGCGAGGCCGCACTCGGCTCGTAGTAGAGCTGCGTCGGTTCGTTTTCTTCTTCGCCATCGGAATCCACAAGGGCGGACGGCAACACGGGCTTGCGCTCTGCTTCGGCTTTGACCGGTGCGGGCTTTTTCTCCGCGTCGACGGCGATCAATTCGACAAGCGGGGGTTCGCCCGTCGTGGGCGTCGAGATGCCTTCAATCACCGCGCCGGGGCGAATTTCCGGTGCTTTCACCGAGTTCTCGCCAACACCCGTGAGCGTCTTGTTCATGTTCGCCGTATCGGACGGCTTCATCGCTTCGGATAGTTTCGAGGCGATGGACACTGCGGGCGTCTTGATGACGGGCGCGGCAACCTTGTTCGTCAAGGGAATCGGAGCAGCCTGAGGAGTCGTCGGTTTGGCTGCCGTCGGGGTCACCAAGGGTTTGACCGCGGGAGTCGTCACGACGGGTTTGATCGCCGGAGCGGTCACGAGAGGTTTGGCCGGAGCGGTCACGAGAGGTTTGGCCGGGGCTGTCTCTGCTGGCTTTGTCGTCGCAGTGCTCGGTGCCGGTTTGGCCGGGCCAGGTTTGGCTGTTGCGGCGATTGCCGCCGCTGTGGAAGTCGCGTCTTTCGCAGGGCCAGGCAGGGGCGCTGCCAACGGCACAGGCGTCTCGAACGTCTCCGTCTTGTCGCTCCAGTCGTCATCGCCAAACTTGGTCGAGCCTGGTGTGACCGCAGGCGGCACCCGTATGGGAGCAGCTGCAACCGCGGGACCAGCAACATCATCCGTGGCCCGACTCGCTGCCGTCGTTCCAATCGTTGCCCCACGGCCAGGACGAGGCTTGGCAGCGTTTGTCCTGACCTTCTCGAGGAGCGATTCGAGGGCCACTATCTTTTGTTCGACGTTCACGCCCGCGAGCATACCGGAAGCCACGTCGGGTGACGAGAATCCATAAAGATGCGCGGAAAAGTTGCGAGGATGTCCCGCACGTTTTTGAAGGCGGGGCTGGGGGTGAGGCGCGAGCGCT
>JANORL010000281.1:0-1719 GCA_031415295.1 Polyangiaceae bacterium
GTCACGTCGGCTTTGACGATGTCACCGTCGAGAAACGCGTTGAGGTCGGGGGGCGTAATGAACGCGGATGTCGAGTTTGTCGCGTCGGTGACGAAAAAACCGAAACCGCGTGGATGAACGGAGATGCGGCCGCGCATGGATGTGACGGTCATGCGAGGGCCATAGCAGAACATGCTCGGCGGAGCGATGGCGACAACGCACAGATCGTCTGCGGACCCGCCCGCGAGCATTTCACCATTGTCCAGGATGAGCATCGTTACCCTAATTAAATGGCCATTGATGGTTCCAGCGATGTCCACCCCGTTATAATCGCGCCTCTTGTAAATGGGTTTGTCGTTGTCGCTTTTGCGCATGATCGCAAGAAACGAATCCGCGGAAGTTGCGAATGATCAACACGGAGTGTTCAACAGCGAGGCACGACACCAGGCTCCACCGGCCTTTGGTGCTCTCGTCGTTCGGTTCGCTTTACCGAACGAGATCCACGCGCTAGCCTCCCGCCCACGTGATGACGAGGAAATGATGGAGGCAAGATCGGATCGAATCGCTAGGCTCGAAGCAAAGGTGAATCGCGCCTTTCCGAACGTCATTGCCGCTCGAGCCTTGGCCGCTTCCACGCTCGCAAAACTTCGGGAATTGCTTGCTGGCCAAGACGTTGAAGATACGAGCATCGTCGTGTTCGGATCGTTTGCCCGCGGCGAGTACACTCGAGGCAGCGACATCGATTGGACGCTACTCGTCGATGGTCGCGCGCAGGACGAACACTTTCAACGCGCCCTCGCGATCACCCACATCCTTGCCGACAATAAGTTTCAACCACCAAGTCCTTTCGGCGTCTTCGATAACGTCTCGTTCAGCCACGCCCTCTTGCATCTCATTGGCGGACACGACGACACCAATCGCAACACGACCCAACGAATTTTGCTCTTGCTCGAGTCTCTTGCGGTTTGTCGATCCGAAGCGCATGAACGCGTGATCGAGCTCGTCTTGCATCGATACGTGTCCGATGATCGTGGTCTTTTGTTCTCAAAGCGTAATCCGCTCGTGCCGCGTTTTCTGCTCAACGACATCATTCGATATTGGCGCACGATCACTGTCGACTTCGTCAGCAAGCAACGGTGGAAGGGTGGCTGGGCGCTACGCAACGTGAAGCTTCGTATGAGTCGCAAGCTTTTGTTTGCGAGCGGAATGTTGGCATGTTTTGCACTCGAACTGTTTGGTAAAGACGAACGTTGGCGAGATGAAGGCGGTGTGGATCCGTCGCGTGTCGTGCAGTTCGTCCGTCAAAGACTGCGCCTTTCGCCTCTCGAACAAATGTGCGACGTGCTCTTGCGACCCTGTGTGTCAAGTGAAACGGCGTTGCAGATCATCGGTGCCTACGACACGTTCATGGGCATTCTTGCCGATGACGACAAACGAAGGCATCTGTCAGATTTGCCTCTCGATGCGCTGGGTACCGATACGCTTTTCAAAGAAGCCACGAGTTTGACCTACACATTTCAGACGGGGCTCGACAGCATCTTTTTCGACGATGAAGAGATCGGACCGCTCGTGCGCAAATTCGGGGTCTTTTGACGAATGAATAAACAATGGCGAATTGGTGCGAATTCATGACCGATTCGCAGTCTCGCACCACGCGCCGCGGTTTGACCGTGGTCGGCCTGGTGTTTGCCCTGGCATGGCCGTCGCAACCACGGTTGCTTCGAGTGCCGCCATAGCCAG
>JANORL010000282.1:0-3211 GCA_031415295.1 Polyangiaceae bacterium
GTGGTAACCAGGACGCACTTGTTGCAAGGAGAGCTCGGAAAAGCACCCCGAAGACACTTTCCGCAAGTGTCGAAAAATTCGGCGGTCCGATGTCGTCAATCCCTCGCGCAGTGGATTGAATTTGCCCGAACATGTAGCCCCAGAAACTCACGACAGCCAACAGCCAGTAGGGTAAACCAAAGGATCCTACCGCAAAAAGAATCCCCATGGCCACCATGGCCACGATGCCGCCGAACGACAACGGATAACGCCAAATCGTGGTTAATCGCTGCTCGTACGACATCGTTTCCGATCGATGTTCGACGATAGGTGGCACGTGTTCACCACACGTCGCACAAACGTCGACACAAAACTTGTCAATCGTTTTTTCTGCGACGCAATCCGCGCAAAGTTTGGCATGGCACCGCTCACATAACCAACCTGCCAAGGTGTCATGATGATACCGGCAATACGAGCGTTTCACGAAACTTTACGCTCTTCGGTGATCGGCTTACCCCACGGGTATTCGTCCACGAGCGACCGAGCTCGCTCACGTAATGGCGGCGGCAGTTTTCCTCGCGCTGCTCGACGAAATGCCTCGGCGAATTCCCGCGCGTTCGCAAATCGATCTTCACGACGTTTCGCGAGCGTTATGGCCAGTACGAGGTCCACGTCTCGGGGTAAACCTGGGACCAAGTCCGAAGGACGCACGGGCGATTTGTAGACGATCTCGAATAAAATCGCTGGCATGTCCGCACCGGCAAACGGAGGTCGCCCTGTCAACGAGCGGTACACGACTGCGCCCAATGAAAAAATATCGCTACGTTGATCAACGTCGTCCCCACCACGCGCTTGTTCCGGCGACATGTACCCAGGCGTGCCCACGACCGACGATTGCGTCAAGGTGCCCGACGAATCTTGAAGCTTGGCCACACCAAAATCGAGAATCTTCCACACGGGTCGATCTTCGGTATCGGCCAAAAAGAGGTTTTGTGGTTTCACGTCGCGATGCACAATCGAAGCAGCATGGGCCACTGCGAGCCCCCGCGCGACTTGTTCGACAACCGTCACGGTCGCTGGCAAATCGAGCTGCTTCTTTTGGCGCAAGTGAAACGCCAGATCATTACCGACGAGCAATTCCATCGCAATGTACGGCGCTCCCGCCTGTGTTGCCCCGACATTCAACACACGGACGATGTAGGGCGATTCGAGACTCATGGCGATTTCGCCTTCCCGCAAGAATCGCTGAATCACCGTGGCACTTTCCAAACTGTTTAATGACAACAACTTGACCGCGGCGCGTTCGCCCGTTTCCACGTGCGCCGCAGCATAAATTTCCCCCATCGCTCCGCGACCAATGACCGCTGCAAGCCGATAGCCCCCGGCCATCGTGCCCGAAAAACGCCCCTCGAGTCCCGCGCCTGCCCGCAATGCTTGATCCAAATTGATATTGGCTTCATCGAGTTGAGCTTGGCGTTGCGCCGCAAGACGTGCCGCTTCGTGCGCTCGTTTGATTGCATCCAAGGTGGCTTGGCGACTGAGCCGCGTTTGCCATAAAATAATGCCGAGTACGCTAGGCACGTAGGTGACCAAGAAAAACCGAATGACGGGAGGCGCATCCGCAACCTTCAAGAGCCCCGCATCGGGAAGAACGCCGCCCACGATGAGCAAAACGATGAACACATACAAGAGAATGGCGAATGCCGCAACGCTCGACATGAATTTGCGGTCGTCGCTATGGCTGAAGATAAAAAATCCGAGGGTAATCAAGAGCGGCGCGGGCGAAAAAACGCCGATATAATACACGACAAAAGGCGCAACCATGACACACGCCACCGCAAACACGCGGAAAACGTTGCGCGTGTATGTCGCTTGATTACGCCCTCGGTGCCAAACCCACACGCTGACGCCAAGCATCGCTGCCAGAGATGAATACAATGGCACTTGCAAAATGGAAGGCGGAGCAATGGGCTTGAAAATAAATCCAATCACGCATAAAATCGCGATCGCTCGTCCAAATGCGCTGGCCCGTGCCGCTTCTTCGTCTCGTAACACCTCGAATTCGACTTGATTGGTCGTGGAATTCGTCAGCCGCATGCTGAAATTGGATAACGATCCGCCCGTGGGATTCGTTTGCTGAAATCGAGGCGGAAGCGTGATCCGTGACGACGGCACCGAAATCCGGGCGCCCCCCGTCGAGTCCGGCCCGTCCACCGTCGGCATTTCGCTCGCTTCACTCAGTTGGACGGGCAATCGAGGGACGCCTGGAAAACTCGCCGGACCTTCCGCAATGGTCGGCATGTCGCTCGTTTCGCTTATATTGGCGAGCAACTTCGGCCCGGCGTCGATTTCCCCCGCCTTGTCGTTCATGCGTAAAGACGACTTCCTTGATGATGGCTCAAAACTTGAGCGACAGACCCGCACTTCCAGGTCCGAAATGCAGGGTCGGAGTGGCATTGGCCCCCGTTTGTACGGGCTTGGGTTTTTGCGG
The DNA here is from genome assembly GCA_031415295.1 of Polyangiaceae bacterium. Taxonomy (GTDB): domain Bacteria; phylum Myxococcota_A; class Polyangia; order Polyangiales; family Polyangiaceae; genus Polyangium. The sequence goes on from JANORL010000282.1 coordinate 2,471, forward strand.
CGTGTGTGTGGCCAGGAGGATTCCACCGACTGTCAATCCCCCTCCAGTCGCAAACGCCGCCAAGCCCAACAATACGATAAAGCCGCCTGCAACGTCCGACACTACGCCAGATCCACCGATTCTACCCCCCTCGACCATACCGGCAATACCCACGATGGCCAAAGGCAAACCGCCCGCAATGAGCGCAACGCCACCCGCAATATAGCCGGCTCTACGTTCAGTGTAGTTGATCGTGAGATAAGGTTTCTGCGCCAACGAATACACGCGCGGCCCACGTTCATCGATCACGCTGAGGTTATCGCCGACAATGCCCGCGTTAAAGTCGTAACCGATGGGCTCGGGACCTTGAGGGGACGTGATCGTTATCTCTTGAATGGGGCCCGCAAGTAGTTGTGATTCCCCTTCCCTCGTGCGTATGGTTGGGTAATCTTCAGACCGAGTCATGTTGATCGGTGCTAGCCCGGGAAGCTCCGAAGCAGGTGCGTAGACGGTACGTGGGCAACCAGTAAGGGCCACTACGCTCGAAAAAAACATGATTCGAGCGCAGATCGATGTGGCGAAACTAGGAATGGATATGCAATCAGGGCGCATTGTGCAGAACGTACCATGAAGTCGGCTTGGCCGGTCAAGGAAAAAAACGCCCGCACTTGCCGATTCCGATGAAAGGCCTCTTCGGTCTTGAAACCACATCGAATCCAACATTCAAGATCACTGTGTCGAGGAACGAGTGCGGCCATTTCC
>JANORL010000283.1:0-3133 GCA_031415295.1 Polyangiaceae bacterium
GTTCGCAAACGCGCGCGTTATGCGCATGCCGTGCCAAACGTATTTGCTTACCATGGGCGTGGCGGAGGTTTTTTCTTCGTCGTAGTTATCCGACAATCACACCGTCCCATCCATTCCTTCCGGATACGCGAGCACGGTCAAGCGCTTGATGAGCCCTTTGAGAAAAGCGCTTAGTTCCTGCGGAGAAACGCCGCCTGGTAATGGATGCTCCGACGCGGGATCGATCTCGACTTGCTCAAGAACCCACGCGAGTGACGCGGGCGTCACACCACCGTCTTTGCGCGCGGCAAGTGGCAATGCATCTTCAATACGATAACCTGCGCGCTCCAGCGAAAATACGTCAACCAAGTCGCGGTCTTCGGTTCTCCCGACCAACGTGCAAAGTTTATTGGCGAGAATCTCTTGTGGCGGATCGACCGGAACATCGCCAACGAGCGGTTTTTTCGGATAACCTTGCACGGCGTGGTCGACAACGAGATCCACTTTCACACGATCGTTTCCGCGCTTGACGAGTCTTCTGCGGAATTCGGGCTCGGTTTGGATTTTCTCGAGCGTCGCGCCCATTTCACGGGCAACTTGTTCGAGCGCGATATCGGCCGCATCCATTGGCGCGAGCGGTCCGCTCGAGGGGCCCGCGGATGGGCTCGTAAAGAGATCAACGTCGGCAGTCGTGCGGTGACCGAGGTGATATCCTGCAAGCGCAGCGCCTCCACTGAGAAAGAAACGGCGTTCACGACGGAAAAATGCGGAGAGCAGTTCTTCCTGAATGGGACTAAGCAGGCTTTTCCGCAAGGAGACCCTCCTCATACCAACATTGCAGCAAAAATTCCCAGAATGGACGTCGTCGACCGAGGTGACGTTTTAGTTTTCCAAACCGTCGAGCGACTTCGTTTGGCGTGGTAAAACGCCAAACGTCGGTGTCGCGAGCTTCGCGAAGTATTTTGCCGAGCAGGCTGTCGCGTTCACGTTCGGGGGCGTGGGCTAGGCGATGACGCACTTCGCGCACGGGAATGGGGTCGTCCCAAAGAAAATAGGGAATGGCGTCGTCGTTGTCCAGATCCGAGGTTAATGGGACGCCAAGGTGCGGATTTTGAGGGCCGACGGGAATGATGGGTGGAGGTGATGGATCAGATGGTGGCGGCATGGCTTCCGTCACCTCCACATTTTTTACATCTTCGCGAATAGCATCCTGTACATCTTCGCGAATAGCAACAATCTCGGGTCGTGCGCTGCCCATGAACGCAATCCAGTCCCATTTGCGTCGCCAGTGCTGCCGCTGGTCTTCGTCAATTGCAAATCGTATCGCCGGCTTCAGCTCATGCTTGAGCCAGCCGCTCCATAAGAGAGTCAAATCTCGTTCGGCCAACAAATCCATAAAAGGCTGTCGCCGCACCAGCAGTGCTCTGCTTCGCATGTCTTCATGTTGAATGTTCGTTTCGAACGCAATGATAGAATTGGATTTATCAACGTAACAATGACCGGTTCCGTTGGCCAAACGACGCACATCCAACAGTCCCAATGCACTTCTGAGCCAATGGGCTGGCAACCAAATCGATTCCTCGCCGTCGGTTGATTCCCAATATGTGGTTGCAGTGGTTGCTGTCAGGTCGACATCCACCGATATGCCCGACGCATTCACGAACGCGCATCGGTGTGTACCGTCAACACCGATGGCCCACGAGGCCCAGGACGTCTCTGACGGGTCGCTATAGGTTCTGCCGTACACGCGTTCCGCGAAGCCGGCGTCCGTTTTGTAGGAAAGCTGGTGTATCGCATTCTCGCGCGCGGTCCCAAGCGGGTTCGTGTGCTGTCGCGGAACGACGGCACTCCAAGCACAAAGAATGGCCAGGCACTGACTCGAGGGTTCCTCTGCGTTCACAAGTGCATAAAGCGTGATCCAATCGTCTTCGCTCCACGATGGAGCGACATCATGCGGAACAAGAAGCCACGGGCGGAGATCCGGCACAGGAGCACGACGGACCCATTCTAACGCTCTCTCGTGCTGCAGCTCGGTTTGCAACGGAATGGGTTCCACGAAGCGATCGTCCGTCCAGAAAGTCCACTCGCGTTCCGACGCTGCTTGCGATCTGACATCCGTCGCGGGGTTTGTTGGTAGTTTTGCGACAATAGTAGGATCCAACGAATGCCCATCAACGTGGCCGGCCAAATAGGCTTGAAGTACATGGCAACCCGTCCACACATACTTTTCCGCAAAGCAAGCGATCGCGCTACGGTCGCCTTGAGTTCCCTCAGGATATCGACGTATGATGGCAATATCCATTTTCACCCGCTCGTCGACCTCACCGGGTTGACCATAAAATTGATCGGCGTTCCATCCCATTTCCAGTAGATGCGCCATCAGAATCCCAAGCAATACCTGCATTGGGCTCATGTCTTTCATGTCAGTCTCTCGTGCATAACGCTCGAATAGCTGCCGAATCCCCGCGGTTGTGTGTGAAATTCGCGGGTGCGTATTGAAGAACTCGTTCACTGCTTGTGGCACCACGTACCACGCCAAATCCCCCGTAATCGGCTGTATGCCAGAATGATCGTCCGCTTCCCGCGCTGCCTTTTCATCAATCGAAAGCAGCCGATCATCCACCACGTACAGCTTCCGCGCTCGTTCCAGCGTCGCAGCCGCAACGTCGATCCCCATCACGTGCGCTCGCTCGACGATACCCCGCGCCGCGTGAAGCACCACGATGTTTTCTTGTCGCTTCGGCGATTCCGGCATGAGCCAATGCGTATCCGCCCATAAAACCAGATCCGCGAGCCGCGTATCCGTACCCGCGAGACAGGCCGCGCCAAACGTTATCATCGCGACGTCTTCCAACATTTGCGGATCGTTCGATTGCGTGACGAGATCGAGCCACGCAGGCAATACATCGAGCCTTTTGCTGCCCCATGATGCAAGTTTGACCCGCACTTTCCGTCGCCACACATGGTCCACCGATGTCAACGCCCATGCGAGCAGCAAGGGCGGCCCATCTGCCGCATCCTCGTCCTCCAGGACCAACGTTTCCAGCGCTTGGTCGCCATAGCCTTCCCATGGCCCGTCACCATTTCCTGGCAAGATCGCCGGGCCAGACCAAAACAGATCGCGTTTTGCAGGTGTCTCGTATTGCAAAAGTAT
>JANORL010000284.1:0-4290 GCA_031415295.1 Polyangiaceae bacterium
GTAAAAGACTGCCGTGCAGGTTTCGCGTGCGACATCGTTTATCTTTTCCCCGGTCAACCGAACACGCCTGCCAGTGCTTCGCCTGTATGCTGGGAACCTCAAAACGCCGGACCGTGACCTATGCGTTTGAATAGAAGCTTGTCTTTGGGGGTTTTCTTTGTATCGAGTTTGCCATTCGTGACCGGCTGTCATCAGATCGGCCGCAAACTCATTTTCGACAAGACGATCGATATTGCGCCGGGTCGTTTTTCTGGACCCATCGAAATCGAAGTTCCCAAACGCGCGGAACACCGCAATCGTGATTTCGAGATTGAAATCGTCCTCCGTGCAGCGTGCAGCCCGCAATTGCGCGTATCGACACCCGACGGCGAAGTAGCCACGTTGGGCGATGACGACGAAAATTGGCAAAAGTGGCTCGCAAAACGTGCATTGGCGGGAAGCGCGGCGGATCGTCCCAATGAAGCGCAAGGGACGGGGCCTGCGAATGGACAGGCAACCTCTGGGCATTGGCAAGCGGTGCGTACGGAGAGTTGGCCGGGGCAATTGATGTTTCTCCAATTGCGGCAAAAGCATTGTTCCACTGTCAATACCTACGAAATGGTGTATCTCAATGCGTTCGACGAAAGCGGGCGCATGACATTTTGGGCGGACACGCCGCAAGAAATCGCCAATGCCAAAATCGTCGTCAAATTTTATGAATTGATCGACATTCGAGGGGAACTCGAGGCCAAGGCGAAGATCGAAGCCGAAGCACGAGCGCGGGCAGCGGCAAACGTTTCCGTCGGTGGATCCGTCGGTGGCTCGGTGAGCATTTACGTGCCGAACGTGCCTGAACCACCACCGAAAAAAGAAACGCCTCCGCCGGCCAAAGCGCCTGGTGCGACATGGTCGCCGGGGCATTGGGTTTGGCACCCAGGTCAAGGAAAATGGGTTTGGATTTCGGGGCATTGGAATGCACCGACAACTGTTCCTGGTCCACAAACAGAGAATACGGGCAATCCTCCGAATCCAGGATGTACGTGGACACCGGGACATTGGATGTGGATACAAACAGATGGTTCATGGGAATGGGTGCCTGGACATTGGAATGCGCCGCCTCCACAAGTCGAGAATCCAGGGCCGCCGCCTGTACCGGAATCACCATGGGTTGCGGGATATTGGGTAAAGGTGAATGGGCGATTCCAATGGGTGGTGGGATATTGGGGCAAACCAACGGCACGTGTAGAAACGCCTCCGGCGCCTCCGCATGCAGGAGCGCGCTGGGTGGCGGGCGTGTGGATCAAGGTCGGTGGCAAATGGGTTTGGTCAGGTGGATATTACGAACGTAGTGGTCGACCTCCGCCGGCGCCAAAAGCAGAAACGCCGCCTCCGTCACCGGCACCGGGATCGGTATGGTTGTCCGGATTTTGGCACTGGAACGACTCGAAAAACGATTACGAATGGGTCGCGGGGCATTGGGAGATTCCTCCCGGCGAGGGCTACATGTGGGTCGCAGATCCGCCAAACCCGTTGTCGGGAATTTCCATCGGAGGTCATTGGGAATTACGCGTGAAAGTCAAGCCGAACGGCACCATCGAGGTAAAGCCATGAAACTTGGAACGACACGCCAAATCATTTCGCTCGCTTGCCTCGTCACTTCACTCGGGACCGCCGGATGTGGGACGCTCTTCGATATCACGTACCTAATTGGGTCCAAACGGTACACCGAGAATAAAGAAGAGCGTAAGCCTACGGGCCAAGTGAATACGGCCATTGAATATGACAGCGCCGTCGCCCCAGACGGGCAAATTCGTGTAACGTGCGAAGAACGGGAGCGGCGTATCGAGCGGACGTTTTCGGTCAGCAAGACCTACGAATACCGCGGCGGTTATACGCGGAACATGTACATTACCAGCGCCGTGTTATCAGCGGTGGCCGGTGGCGCGTATGCTGGAATCATTGCGATTGCGTGCAATTTACCGCCGCAACCTGGTGACAAGGATGTCAAACGATGGGACTGCGTAAATGCACTTTATGCGACGCCTTTTGCCATCGACATGGGCTATTCGATCATTCGCGCGGTGACGGCAAAAACGCCCAAACTCGTGGACAAACACAAAGATGAGGGAGCGATTGCGTATTCCCACGTTCCGACGCGCACAAGTGTAGTGTCATGTGATTCCATCGATCGCGTGGTGCTCGGTAATGCGTTTGGAGCATCGGACCTCGAAGCGCTCAATGGAGGCTCGGGCGAAGGTCAACGAGTCCTCGATGGATCGATACCGGTGGCCCGAGAGGCGGACGAGAGCATCAAATTGTTATCACAGCCGGACGTCGTGAATGCGTGGGTCAAAAATCCTGGATTGGAATTATTGGTAATCAATCGTGAAGGCAAGCCTCGCGCATTAAAGATCGACCGTTGCACGGCATTACGACCGACGATATCGGTGATGCAACCGACGGGGCAGTCGATGTTTTTCCGTGAATGCCCAATGCCCGGTGCGACGGGACAGAGGTAAGAAGTTGGCGGCATAAAGGTGGTTTTTGAACAAGTGATCTAGGCACTCGAGGCGCACAACGTGCGCGGGGCGTCGTTTACACCCGTGGATACGACGATTCCGGCATTCGTGGCGTAAAACGAGATTGAAGGATCAGATCCAATTCTTCTCCTCTTTTCTTCTCCTCCCGATTCATGTATCCTGGTTCCTCGATGACGACCGCTGACCTGACCTCCGCCCCCACCAAGAAAAACGTTGCGCAACCGCTGCTCGAACGGCTTGGCGTTCTGTACTTGCGGCGCATGTCAGCGTCGCTGCCCAACGTCGAAACGCAAGATGCCGTCTATGTCCTCAATGCGGACGAACGTAAGACCCTAGGTCAAATCGTTCGCGGTGCAGTGCTTCGAGCGGGCCTCGCGGGCGCGGCGAGCGCCGCGCTTGCCGCTGGCGCAGAGGTGTACGCGGAAAAAGTATTCGGTACGGATCTAGCGAATTTCGACATCGCTTTGCGTTATTGGGGTGTCGTCATTGGGGTGACCGTCGTCGCCGCCATTCTCGAAATCATCTTCTTGTATTGGGATTCTTTACGCGCGGTACACCGGATGACGCGCGCCGCGGGTTTCGATCCCTTTGGTCAAAATGCTTCCGAAGATCAAGCCGCCGTCGCCAATGCGTTGGCCCGCGCAGCGCTCGAATTGCCCAATCCTACGGAAAGCGCGTTTGGCGTCAATCCCCATCGTGAAGCATCGAAGCTAAAGCTTCTTTTTGCATCGTTGGTGTACAAAGTCAAAGTCAGCATTACGAATTTCGCCGTCAAGATTCTCGTACGGCGTATTGCCGGAAGAGCGCTCGTACGCACGTGGTTGCCGTTTGTCGCCGTTCCAGGAACGGCTGCTTGGAACGGAATCGTGTGTTATGTGGTTTTACGGGAAGCACGCATTCGAGTCATGGGGCCTTCCGCCGCACACGAACTCATTGCCGCCATTTTCGACCAAGGAATCACGTTATCACCCGAAGGTCGCATCACGCTCGTTCGTGCCGTCGCGAGTTCCATTGTTCGAACCGAAGATCTTCACCCCAATTTGCAAGCAGTGCTCATCGAAGTTTTGCGCCGCGTCGACGATTCTTTGCCGGACAATATCGACGACTCGCGTGCGTTTCTCGAACAAGTGCAACGCCTCGACAAACACGAACAAAAGATGGTCCTGCAAACGCTCGCTGCCGCCGCCATCATTGATGGTCGATTTTCTGGCACGGAAGAAAAACTCGTGAGCGAAGCGCTGACCGCTTGTGGTTTGTCGTCAGACGTACGCCCCGTTGACCGCTTGCGCCGAGCATTCATTCGCGGTGACGGTTCTCTCGATACCATTGTACGAGGACTCTTTTCGTAATACCGCTGCTGGAGGTGGAGCTGAGGCCGAGCATGGCGCCCGGCCTCAACAAGTCAAGCTACGATCTCAGTTCTGAGCGGGCGTATTCTCGGCAAAGTATTCGTGGTTGTCTGCGTTGTCGACAGCCTTGGCGGGATCGGTATTCGCCAAATTCTTCGCATTGGTGTGTCCGTACCCCCAATCGTCGGTCCCCGCAACCGCGGTGAAGTGGCTGAGTTCGTGAATGAGCGTGCCAGCCTTTGAGTCGGTTCCGCCGAGAGGCGCGCTCCAGAACGCTTTGCATACGTACACCTTGTAAGGTTGGCTTGGATAGACATACGCGTAGTACGTCTTCTTGCAACCGCAATCAACAGTCACCGGCTTGGTATCGATGGAGTCCTTGATCTTCGCGTAATTGTTCTTCACCGTCGCCCAGCGTGTCG
>JANORL010000285.1:0-11060 GCA_031415295.1 Polyangiaceae bacterium
CGACCACGCGGTGGACTGTGTTTTGCTGGACACGGTGGGCGGTGTCATTGCAGAAATCGAAGGGTTTACGATGCGTCGCCTCGAATCGACGCAATCCACGCAAGATGTATTCGATGGTTGTGTGTACCGATTGCAATGGCACCCGAAACCGCTCGAGTCCAATATCGTAGCGAATTCTCCTGGCAACTCTTGGCTCGTGCTCGCGGATTCCGCAGATACAGCAAACGCCATGGCCAGAGCGCTTCAGACGCAAGGTCGACATTGCGTTGTTGCTTTTGCCGGGGACCAATTCGAACGAATTGAGAGCGACAAGTATCGATATGATCCTGCTTCGGCGAGTGATGTGGCACGCGTCGTTGACGATGCCTTCGGTCAAGCGCGATTTTGCAAGGGCGCCATTCACTTGCTCGGCCTCGACACACCATCATTCGCCCGGACGACGTCGGAAACGCTCGTGCGTGACGAACGGCGTGTCGTGGGAAGCGCCTTGTCCTTGGCACAATCACTGTTGAGACTTGCGTCGCGAAATACGCCAAAACTCGTTATGGTAACGCGAGGCGCATGTGATGTTGGACTTGCTAGCCCGTCATCACCCTCTCAAGGAGCCCTTTCGGGCATGGCGCGGACCATTTCGCTCGAGCATCCCGACCTCGAATGTACCTGTATCGATCTCGCCTCCGATCCGTTGCCTGGCGAATTCGATGATTTGGTAAACGAAATCCTTCATTCGGATGGTGACGATCACGTCGCTTTGCGCAAAAACGGACGACACGTGGCCCGTCTCGTGACGTCGACGCTCGATTCTCATACGCAAGACGAAGACGCGCCACTGCGCGAACCCGTCCGCGGTCGGTCCTATCGATTGAGCATTACCCAACCGGGCGTATTGGATCGACTCGCATTATTGGAGACTGAACGTCGAGCGCCAGGGCGGGGCGAAGTTGAAATTGCTGTCGAAGCAACGGCGCTCAATTTTCTCGATGTACTCCTGGCGATGGGAATATTGCCTGACGATTCGCTCGAAGTGCGGGAGCACGCGCCGCGTTTGGGTCTCGAATGCGCCGGACGCATCGTCGCGGTCGGTGAAGGCGTTTCCGATATGGTCGTCGGCGAGGAAGTGGTGGGAATGGGTATTGGCGCGATGGCTTCGCACGTCGTCACGTCACGACAACTTGTTGCCACAAAGCCCATGTCTCTTTCGTGGACGGATGCCGCCGCAATGCCCGTGGTGTTTCTAACGGCCTATCTTGCACTGTCCCGCGTTGCGCAGCTCCAGAAGGGCGAGCGCGTATTGATTCATGCGGGAGCGGGTGGAGTGGGCATGGCCGCAATTCAATGGGCCAAACATATCGGTGCAGAAATTTTTGCGACTGCCGGAAGCGACGAGAAACGTGCCCTTTTGAGGACCTTGGGCGTTCATCATGTGATGGATTCTCGATCGTTGTCATTTGTGGAAGAGATTCGTCGCGTTACAAATGGGGAGGGTGTCGACGTCGTCCTCAACTCACTTTCTGGTGAATTTATTCCGGCAAGTTTTGGTTTGTTACGGGATTATGGCCGTTTTGTTGAAATTGGGAAACGTGATTATTACGAAGACCGCGCTCTCGGCCTCCGCCCATTTTTGAAAAACCTATCGTATACGCTCGTCGATTTACGCGGAATGATGTTGAAACGTCCCGAGCGTGTTGCTTCCTTGTTGACAGACGTTCTCGAACTGTTTCGCACAGATGTATTTACGCCGCTTCCGGCGAGAGTATTCCCGGTTTCTAGCGCTGTCGACGCGTTTACGGCGATGGCTCAAGCCAAACACACCGGGAAACTCGTCCTTTCATTGCAAGATTCCGCCGCAACGCTGGTACCTCGACAAACAAGCGCACCGGTGACGATTCGCGAAGATGCGACGTATTGGATTACGGGAGGATTGGGAGGATTGGGGCTATCGCTGGCGCGATGGATGGTCGAGCAAGGGGCGCGGAACCTCGTACTCATTGGAAGAAACGCTCCGTCGGCGGTTGTTGAGCAAGCAATCGCAACGATGCGCGAAGCCGGTGCGGAGGTCCTCTCGGTGCGCGCGGATGTTTCGCATCCCGAGGCGATGCAATCGGTCATTGCACAAACGCATTCAATGCCCCCGGTGCGCGGCATCGTGCACGCAGCAGCCGTGCTTGACGATCATACCCTCACCAAACTCAATGCAAACCATATTGCGAAAGTGTTTGGACCGAAAGCACACGGCGCTTGGAATCTGCACACGGCCACACGCGACATGCCTATCGACTTTTTCGTTCTGTATTCCTCGGTTGCAGCATTGTTGGGGTCGCCCGGGCAGTCCAATTATTCAGCCGCTAATGCTTTCTTGGATGCACTCGCGCACGGACGACGGGCGTCTGGTCTACCCGCGGTAAGCATTCAGTGGGGACCATTCTCGGACGTGGGCATGGCGGTAGCGCAGGAAAAACGTGGCGAACGAATGGCACGCCGGGGCCTGACGAGTTTTTCTCCGGAGGAAGGCTCCGTCGCATTTGGACGTGTCCTTCGAGGTTGCCCGCCAACGATCGGGATCATGCGCTTTTCAGTTCGACAATGGCTCGAATCGTATCCACAAGCTGCCACGTCGCCGTTCCTTTCCGAATTGCGGAAGGAAAGCGGCAAAGCCGTACAAATTCAAACAGGCGGCTTACGAGAGAAAATCCAGCAACTGGTCCCCGAATTGCGCTTTGGAAGCATCGTACAGCACGTCGTGGAACAATTGGGACGAGTCATTCGTACCGAAGCGTCGCGCATCGACCCTGGGGCATCATTTATTTCCTTGGGAATCGATTCATTGATGAGCATCGAGCTTCGCAATAGACTCGAAGCAAGTGTGGCGCTGAAATTGCCGCCAACGCTCTTGTTCACCTATGCGAGCCCCTCGGCGCTCGCCGCACACTTGCTCGAGCAACTTGCGCCACGCATGCCCCAAACCGTTAACCTTGCCGACGAAACTGCGTCAGAGGAACTCGAAGCGATACACGACGAACTCGATTTGCCGAGCATGGACGATGATTTGCTTGCAGCTTTCGATGCGTCCATTCGCGAGGTCAAGTCGGAGATGGCACCGTGAGCAACCAATTGGAAGAATATCGTTCGCGGCTTCGTGAATCGCTCGGAATCATCAATGAGCTGAAGAGCAAAGTCGCCGCCGCCGAACGAGCCAAAGCGCAGCCTTTTGCAATCGTAGGAATGAGCTGCCGATTGCCCGGTGGGTGCACATCAATCGACGCATTCTGGGACGGCCTGATGCGAGGCGTGGATGGAGTGGGCGAGGTACCCGCTTCGCGATGGCCTGCCACCGAAATCGAAGGCGCAGGCAGTGACGTTCGTTGGGCAGCCTTACTCGACGGTATCGACCAATTCGACGCGGCGTTTTTTGGCATTTCACCGCGCGAAGCTACCAGTCTCGATCCACAACACCGCTTGCTCCTCGAAGTAAGCTGGGAGGCGCTCGAAGACGCGGCATTACGGGCAGAATCGCTCGTTGGTAGCAAAACCGGCGTTTATTTGGGAATTTGTACCAATGACTATTGGCATGGAATCATTCGGCGCGGTACACCTGCCGTCGATACATATGCTGCAACGGGCAATTTGTTTAGCACCGCAGCCGGGAGAATTTCCTATTGGTTGGGTCTCGAAGGTCCCTCCGCCTCGATTGATACTGCATGCTCTTCGTCACTCGTAGCATTAAATTTGGCCTGTCAGGCATTGCAAAGTGGCACGTGCGATCAAGCGCTCGTTGGCGGCGTCAATGCCATTCTTTCGCCATATTCGATGATGATGATGTCACGTGTCGGCGCTTTATCGCAAGATGGACGATGTAAAACGTTCGACGCTCGAGCCAATGGTTATGTACGCGGCGAAGGGTGCGGCATCATCGTCATTAAACGATTGTCCGATGCGCGGCGCGACGGCGATCGCATACGAGCCATCATTCTGGGTTCTGCTGTAAACCAAGACGGGCGTTCCACGGGACTCACGACACCAAACGTGCTTTCACAGCAAGCACTATTGCGGCAAGCGCTCGAAAATGCGCATCTGTCTGCCGAAGACATTGGTTATATAGAAACTCACGGAACGGGAACTCCACTTGGCGACCCCATTGAGGTCGACGCGTTAAAAGCCGTTTTTGGCCGTCCGCGTCAGAATCAATTGCCGTGCATTCTGGGAGCACTCAAAACGAACATCGGGCATCTCGAAGGTGCAGCTGGCGTCGCCGGAGTGATCAAAGCTGTCTTGAGTCTCGAACAACAGGCGATACCCAAGAATCTTCATCAGCGTGCATTAAACCCGCGAATCGATATCGAAGGCACTCCTTTCGTGATTCCGCGTGAAAAGATGCCCTGGCCACGTGGTGCCAAGCCACGACGGGCGGGTATCAGTTCGTTTGGTATCAGTGGGACGAATGCCCATGTCATTGTGGAAGAGGCTCCGTCGGAATTGCCGAGCGCCCCAACGGATGATTTGTCGGCATATTTGTTGCCCATTTCGGCCAAAACTCCCGCCGCCTTGGGCGCACTGGCAAACTCCTACGCCGCGTGGTTTTCCGGGGATAACCATATCCATTTGGAAGACGCCATTTTTACGGCAAGTGCACGTCGCACGCACCATGCCCATCGCCTGGCTGTCATTGCGCGCACGCGTAATGAATTCGCGAATACCCTGAGTTCATTCGCTCGGAATGAATCGCCCGGTGGAATTGCGCAAGGACGCGCAGCTTCCACCGGGCCTCCACGCCTACTTTTCGTATTTTCGGGGCAAGGTTCGCAATGGGCTGGGATGGGCAAAACCCTGCTCGCTGAAGAACCCGTTTTTCGTGCCAAGCTCGAAGAAATCGATGTACTCATTCAGCAGCATGCTCGTTTTTCATTGGTCGAGGAAATATCCGCCGCGGACGAACGCTCTCGCCTCGGAGAAACAGAAATAGCACAACCCGCGCTTTTCGCTCTCCAAGTTGGCCTAGCCGAAATATTCAAATCGTGGGGGATAGTGCCCGACGCAGTTGTAGGGCATAGCGTTGGAGAAGTCGCAGCCGCACACATCTGTGGCGCGCTGAATTTGGAAGATGCTGTTCGTTTGGTCGTTTTACGCGGGCGAATCATGCAAAAAGCCACAGGCAATGGCAAAATGGTCTGGGCTGCATTGCCTGCAGATTCGGCCATACGCGTACTCGCTGAATGTGAAGACAAGGTTTCAGTCGCCGCCATCAATGACCCCAGTTCTGTCGTTTTGTCCGGGGAAAGCGAAGCCATCGACAAAGTCGTTGCGGGACTCGAACAACGCAATATCGTGACGCGCCCCCTGCGTGTCAATTACGCCTTCCATAGTCCACAAATGGACCCATTGGCCCGTGAGCTCATCTCGACACTCGGGCAATTGAAGGCGAAAACGGGCTCCATCAACCTTTACAGCACGGTGACTGGCGCGCTTATCACTGGCAACGCACTCACGCCGGACTACTGGGGCCGAAATGTTCGCGCAACGGTAAATCTCGCAGAAGCGTTACGCGTCGCTATGGAAGACGGATATCGCACGGTGGTAGAAATGGGTCCGCACGCGGTTCTTCTCGCCAACCTTCAACAATGCGCAGCAGCGCAAAACGTCGAAGCGCGTGTCCTGCCTTCGTTGCGACGAAATGCGGAAGAGCGGCGTTCGCTGCTGGAAACACTTGGCGCATTACACGTGGACGGCATCGAAATCAATTGGAAAGCGGTTTGCCGCCGGCGAGGTCGGGTCGTCACATTGCCGTCGTATGCTTGGCAAAAAGAGCGATTTTGGGTGGAGTCACTCCGCCGAACGAATACAATGGCCGGAAAAGGAATCCATCCGCTTCTTGGCACTCGTTTCGATTCGTCCATTGCGCCGGGAGAACACGTCTGGCAACAATCACTCAGCGTTGATGCATTGGCGTATCTGGCCGACCATCGTCTCCAAGGGGAAGTAGTTTTTCCAGGTACGGGTTATCTCGAGATAGCCATTGCTGCGACAACTGCCGTACATGGCGCAGGGACTGTCGTCGTCGATGAAATGTCACTCCACCTCATTCTGGCCCTCGCCCCCGACACGGAGCGGTTGGTGCAGATTGTGCTCCAAAAAGACGACGAAGGATTCGCGGGAATTGCTATTTCCAGCCGTGGCGAAAACGAAGAATCGTGGACGCGACACGCGACGGTCCGAGTGCACATGGAATCGACTGCCCCGCAGGAGCATGAATCGATTCGTACCATCGAAACTCGATGCGCCGAAATGGTGGAACACGCTGCGCATTATACGCGCATGGATGCTCGCGGTCTTCACTACGGGCCTACGTTTCGCGGAGTGCAATACCTGCGCATCGGTGACGGCGAGGCGCTCGGTCGCGTATTATTGCCAGATTCGCCGGTATTGAATTTATCTGGCTATCAAGTACACCCCGCCCTGCTGGACGCATGCCTACAAGCCGCTAGCTGGGCACTCGAAACACGAATTGGAAACGCGGCAATCGTTCCCAAAGAATTCCTCGATCTGCGATATTACGCTCGACCCAGCCGCCAAGCTTGGGTGCATGGTCGCCTCCTGGGTACGACGCAAGATGGTGCGCTGTCGGTCGGAATCGTTGTTTATGACGACGATGGCCGAGTTTTGATCAAAATCGGTGAAATGCGAGTAGCAGCCGTTGAAGGTCTAAGTCAACCTGCTGCCGATCCTTTTGACGACTTATTGTATCAATTGGCCTGGCGCGCAAAAGACCTTTCGGCAACTATTTTGGCAAACACCCGAAATGAAGGTTCGTGGCTAGTATTCGCCGATTCTCATGGCGTTGGGTCTGCTGTTGCTAATCTACTGCGAACACGCGGACAAACTTGCGTGGAAGCATTTGCCGCTGTCTCGTATGACCGAGCGGCAAACAGTGAATACCACTTGGATCCGACCGATCCCAATCAGGTCCGCCAATTGCTCGGAGAAGCATTCGGATCCGCGTGCGCATGTAAAGGGGTGTTGCATGCATTGAGCCTGGATTCGACCTCCTGGGACAATACAACACCAGAATCATTATCGACGGATCTGCGCCGGAATTGCGTAAGCGTATTGCGATTGACCCAAGCTTTGCTCACCCAAGGGTGGCGAGATCTTCCGCGGCTCTACATGCTGACTCGCGGGGTCCATTCTATCGAACCCACGGAAGGCTCGATTGGCGTATCGCAGGCACCGCTTTGGGGCCTCGGTCGCACCATTGCCCTCGAGCATCCGTCACTCGAATGCACACGCATCGACTTGCCTGCGTCGGCGGCACGCATCGAAGTGGAAAAGGTCGTCAGTGAACTCTTGTCGAACGACACCGAGGATCAAATTGCACTGCGGAGGAGCGGACGCTTCGTCGCACGACTCACTCACGATACCATCCGTGCGACTCCCGCCCGTGATTTCACGTTTCATGCCGACCGCACCTATCTCATCACTGGTGGTCTCGGCGGTCTGGGACTCGAAATTGCAAATTGGATGGTGCAGCAGGGAGTGCGACATCTCCTACTCGTCGGGCGCAACCCGCCCAATGCACGGGCCGCGGATATGATTCAATTCATGATCCAGGCCGGCGCGAATGTGCGAATTGCACGCGTCGATATTTCGCAACGCCAATCTCTTGTCGATTTGCTCACGATGCAAAAGCGTGAATTGCCGCCACTTGTTGGAATCATTCATGCAGCGGCGGTGCTCGAAGACCGCACACTTCTCGATTTGTCCGAAGATGAATTCATGCGCGTCATGCAGGCAAAAGTATTCGGAGCGCTTCATTTACACGCGCTCACTGCGGACCGGCAGCTCGATTTCTTCGTCGCTTATTCCTCTATAGCTGGCGTTTTAGGTTCGCCCGGACAAGGTAATTACGCGGCGGCCAATGCATTTCTCGACGCGTTTTCGCGCGCCAGAGTCGCATCGGGCCTGCCCGCATCGAGCATTGCATGGGGTCCGTTTACAGACGTCGGACTCGCAGTCGCCCGCGACGATCGCGGCAAACGGCTGGCAGGTCGAGGCATTGAAGGCATTTCGCCAGCGGATGGAAATGCCATTTTGGCAAAATTGTTGCTTCATCCCCGTGCGGAAGTCGCCGCGGTACGCTTGTCGGTACGGCAATGGCAAGAAGTGCTTCCGCAAGCAGCGAGTTTGCCGATGCTTGCCGAACTTCGACTCGAAAACGCAAATCCCGAGGCAACACAAGATGGAGCGCAATCGTTCCGCCGATTGCTCGAGTCGACGGAGGCCAACCGACGTACGTCTTTGATACAAACCTTCGCGCTCGAACAACTCGGACGGGTCTTGCGTCTCGATCCTTCGCGCATCGATCCATTGGCAACATTCGCCAGCCTTGGCGTCGATTCATTAACGAGTTTGGAATTGCGTAACCGTCTTCAAACAAGTCTTGGGCTCGATCTTCAGGCCACGCTGCTATTTACCTATCCAACGATCGACAAACTCGTTGTGCACATCGTTGGAAAATTGGCATTCGACAACCCACCTGCCCCCACCGCGCCGCAAACGACATCATTGCCACAAGAAAAGGCGGCGCAAGCGGAACCGTCGGCCGACATGGAGGTCGATGACCTCTTGGCGTTGCTCGACGAGGAACTCACCGCCACCAAAAAACGAGGCTGAAGATGGCGCTCAGCGAGCGTGAAATACTAAATCGCCTGCGAGACGCCGTCGTCGCCTTGAAGGAAGTGCGCTCGGAACGGGACGCGCTGTTATTTGCCAAAACGGAACCCATTGCGATCATCGGAATGGCGTGCCGATTTCCTGGCGATTCCAATACCCCGGAAGCGTTCTTTCATGCGCTTGTTGAAGGGTTGGACGCCGTGACGGCCGTTCCCGTCGAACGTTGGCCAATCGATGCGGCAATCGATGCGGATCCGAAAATGCAAGGAGCACGTTGGGGCGCATTCGTAAAGAATGTGGACACATTCGACCCGGCGTTTTTTGGCATTTCGCCGCGTGAAGCGGCGCGAATGGATCCTCAGCAACGTTTTCTCCTCGAAACCACCTGGGAAGCGCTCGAACGTAGCGGCCTGGTCCCAGCGTCTTTGGCGAGCACGAAAACCAGCGTATTCGTTGGTATCATGAATACCGATTATTATTTCATGAATATGCTTCTGCCTCGAGAAGCCCAGGATGCTTATTCGGCAACCGGCAATGGTCATTGTTTTCCCGCTGGACGACTCGCGTATACCTTCGGATTTCAAGGTCCGACGATGACCGTCGATACGGCCTGCTCCTCCTCGCTCGTGGCTACCCATTTGGGTTGCCAAAGCCTGCGTACGGGCGATAGCGACCTCGCCGTTGTTTGCGGTGTCAACCTCATGCTTGATTCAGCAATGAGCGACCTCACCGCAAAAACGGGTGCTCTCGCGCCAGACGGTCGATGCAAGAGTTTCGATTCACGTGCCAATGGGTACGTTCGCGGCGAAGGATGCGGCGTCATGGTGCTCAAACGCTTGTCCGACGCACAACGTGATGGCGACGCAATTCTGGCCATCGTGCGTGGGTCTGCGGTGAATCAGGACGGCCGCTCGACTGGACTTACGACGCCAAACGTATTGTCTCAACAAGCAATGTTGGAACAAGCGCTCGCGAATGCGCACCTCACAGCGGAAGACATTGGATACATCGAATCGCACGGCACTGGTACTCCACTTGGCGATCCGATCGAAATGGAGGCACTACGCACCGTACTGGGCAAACCTCGCTCGAACGGCACACCTCTTTGGATCGGTACCGTAAAAACCAATATTGGACATTTGGAAGCCGCGGCCGGCGTCGCAGGCATCATGAAAACGGTGCTCGCTTTACAACACGGGCGAATACCGAAAAACCTCCATTTACGAACGTTGAATCCACGCATTTCATTGGAAGGTAGTCCGCTCAAGATCGCCACTGAAGTCGTGCCGTGGCCCCACGGAGACAAACCGCGTCGAGCGGGGGTGAGTTCTTTCGGGATGAGTGGCACGAATGCTCACGTGGTATTGGAAGAAGCACCGAGCAACGAAAAAAAACAATTGGCGAGTGATCGTTCGGCGTATTTGCTCCCCTTATCGGCAAAAGATACGGAAGCGCTGTCGGCCCTCGTGCGGTCGTATGCTGATTGGTTGCCAAAATCTATCGATATCATGCTGGAAGATGTCGCGCACGCAGCAGGTGCAAAACGCACACATCATGAATGGCGATTGTCTGCCGTCGCTCGAACGCATTCCGAATTTTCTCAGCTCTTGACAACAACGGCTGGCGGTGAGCTTCCGCAAGGAATTCTTCGCGGTCGAGCGGCATTACAAGGTAAAACGCGCGTTCTTTTCGTATTTTCTGGTCAGGGATCGCAATGGGCAGGAATGGGCAAAACACTGCTCGGTGAAGAGCCTGCGTTCCGCGCGAAAATAGAAGAAATTGATGCGATTCTGCAAAGACATGCCTCGTTCTCGTTGCTAAAAGAACTCGCCGCGCCCGAGGATCAATCGCGTCTCGGTGAAACCGAAGTCGTACAGCCGGCCCTATTCGCCATTCAAGCTGGTTTGGTGGCCTTGTTCAAATCCTGGGGACTCGAACCACATGCCGTCATTGGTCATAGCGTCGGCGAAGTTGCCGCCGCGCATGCATGCGGAGCGCTAACGCTCGAGGACGCCGTACGCCTCGTGGTTTTACGCGGCCGAATCATGCAAAAAGCTACCGGGGGCGGGAAAATGGTCTGGGTCGCGCTCCCTGCCGCCGAAGCGCTTCGCGCCATTGCTGGACGTGAAGACACGCTGGCCATTGCCGCAATCAATGACCCATCATCCGTGGTATTGTCGGGCGAAACACGTGATCTCGATGCCGTCATTACGGAACTCGGTCAACGCGGCGTCGTCACCCGTCCCTTGCGTGTGAATTATGCATTTCATAGCCCGCAGATGGAACCTTTCGCGCGCCAACTCATCGCGGAAATGCCCCGCATCGAAACCCAGAATGCCTCGATCACGATGTACAGCACGGTGACCGGAGCCCGTATTGACGGCAAATCCCTCGTT
>JANORL010000286.1:0-6080 GCA_031415295.1 Polyangiaceae bacterium
TTTCAGAGACGAGAAACGCCGTTCCCAGCGATCGATTGCCGTTCTGGAACTGACCCACGCCGAAGGGAAGTGCCGCGATGAACCGGGAGTTCTTCACGACAATCCGTTCTTCGGACGCGTCACGCAGAACGGTGGCGAGCCATTTTTCTTCGGCTTGTTTCGCGCGCTCAGCATCCAATCGTTGCTCGCGTTCTTGTTGCGCGCGTTTTTCTTGTGCGGCTTCCAGTTCCTGACGCAAACGGCCGCGTACGACAGTGAAACGATCCACGACCTTCTGGGGAAACGCCGCGGGATCCGGCGAAAACTGAAAGTTTTTACGCAGAATCTCTCCGATTTGCGTATCCGCGTCGTCGCTCCGATCGAGCGCCACAAGTGATGCGGCGTAAAGCGCACGTGCACGTTCGATGACGTCGGCGTCCGTCAAACGACACGTTGCTGTCGCGTTCGGCGGCGTCTGTGCGCACGGCGTCTGACCTGGGTCGAGCATCGCCGCAAAGCGCTCGGCGGCTTTGTCGTATTCGCCGCCATCGAACCGAGACTTCCCAAGTTCGAATTGTTGCAAGTCATCAGCAAACGCGGGCGACGCCGACAGGAACAGCGTTGAGCCCAACAATGCGGACAAGACAAACCGACCTGTTACGTGACGCGAAAACCTGAACACGGAACAAGAACGCTCGAACGCAAAACTGCCGCGACGGGACCGGACGCCTACAGCGTCGTTCGCCCCGAACCCCCGAGTTCCGTCGGGCCGGGCCTGCTCTGGACGAGTTCGCGCCGTCATCCTCGGTAACCGAGGAACCCTTTCTACCGGAATTTGGCCGCCGTGGGGCACACCGATGCGTCACGAAAATTTTCGGCGTTCAAGCGCACCCATGACCCATAAAAATTCACGTTGATGTCACTTCTGCGGCCAAGAAACGTCGTTGTGCTCGCCGGCACGAAGCTGAACTTGCTTGCGTATCGGTTCACCAGGAGAGGGCGGCATGAATTGGCACCGACCGCTCCATGTCGCTTCGCGAAGCAGCACGGTCTTCGTTCCACCCGTGAAGACGGTAAGTGTGATGTCGGTGCAGACGAGTTGCGAGCTGGGCGGCGCGCCAGTCAGCGAAACCGTTGCAGGCAAAGGCTTCAGTCGAATGCCGATGCGCTGAATCTGATCTGGATCGTTGTCCGGGGCCGCTTCGACCGTGACCGACCCTTGAAACGGCTCACAACACTTCGATCCTTCGACATTGGCCGACGCGAGATGCGAACCAGTTTTCAGCGTGAATACGCGGGAAAACCACGTTTCTTCGTGCCCATCGAGCGTGAGTTTCGCTCCTGGGGGATTGATGACAAACGAGACTTTTCGCGACGATTGCCGAATCGCTGGCGTCGGTCCGACAGACGCTGTCGCTGGAGGAATTTTGAGGGTCTTGTTTCGTGAAGACCCCGTGGAATCGCTGGGTTCAGCTCCCGCGGACAAACCTGAATCGCTCGCCGTAGGTCCCGCCGTTCCGTCGGAATTTCCAGGGAACTGCCCCGCTCCGTTTCCTCGTTCACCCGGCTTTTCCGCTTGAATGAGGTTTGTTACGGGCTTGCGTGCGCGAGCAATTCCATAAGCACCTGCGCCGAGCACGGCGACCGCTCCGACGATCATCGCGACTCGTTGCGCGATCCTCCGTCGCATGGCGCTCGACTGCAAACTGCGAACACGCTTGAAAATGCTTTGATCATGCGGTGCAAGAGCCAGCGCCCGATTGAAGTCGTCCGCGGCGCCTACGACATCACCTGATTTACGAGCAGCCTCGCCACGAGCGAGAAGTCGCGGCACGAGTCGTCCGGGCAAACTGCTGGAGTACGCTTCGGGATCGGCGAAATATGCTTCAATTTCAGCGCGTGCATCGCTGATGCCCAACGCTTCGAGTTCGGCTTGAATACGTTCGGTAAGTTTGGCCGGGCTCGCCGTTCGATCTTCCAAACGATGCGCAAGTGCCCCGTCGATCACCCGCGACCAACGCCCACCTACGGTATTTCGTTCACGATCCGCCGGTGGGTACGCGCCTTCGAGGACCCGACGTAAAACTTGGGCCGGGTTTTTTCCTTCAAACGGCAAGTGCCCCACGAGGCACTCGTACATGAGCACGCCGATCGCAAACACGTCGGTACGCCCGTCGACTTCCCCCGCTTCGATTTGTTCCGGGGCCATGTGTGCCGGCGATCCGAGCACCTGCCCCGTCGACGTGACGCCTTGAGCATCGAGGATTTTGGCGATGCCGAAGTCGGTCAGTTTGATGACGACACCAAGATCCGAAGGATTGGACACGCGACGAGGCGCGGGACGTTCGTCGTTTGTCTCGGAACGACGTTTGGAAATGGGACGACGCGATGATACGGGTTCGGAAGGTTCCGTCGTGTCGTCGGGCGAAGACGAACGCGCTTGAGGCAATGATTTACGGTCGGCCGGAAGCTCGACGAGCACGTTCTCGGGTTTGACGTCGCGATGAATGATGCTCGACGCATGGGCGTGATCGAGTGCGTCACAAAGAACCAGCGTGATGGCCGCTCCGACTTCCGCCGGCATATCGCGATGTTGTTCAAGGACCTTGCGCAGTGTGGTGCCGCGACAGAGTTCGACGACGAGGTATCGTTCGCCATCTTCGTCACCAGACACGTCATGGACTTCGACGATGTTCGGATGGCGCAGTTTCGCCGCAGCTCGCGCTTCCGCGATGAATCGCGTTCCTACTTCGACGTTTTCGCGAAGATGTTTGTGGATGATCTTGATTGCGACTTCGCGCCCGAGACGTTTGTCCCGCGCGCGATAGACCGTGGCCATGCCGCCATGCCCGATCTCCTCGAGTAGCTCGTACTTAACGAGCCGCGGAAGACTAGGCAGAGCGGAGGGTTCCGTCATTCAACGACCTTGACGCGCAGGGAGTTCGTCGAACCTTTGACTCCGATGGGAGCGCCGAAGATCGCGACGAACTTGTCACCAGGGGATACGAATCCGTTCGCCAAGAGTATCATGCTCGCGCGATCGACCATCTCGTCTGCAGTCGTGACTTTGTCGATCGGCCAAGGAACAACACCCCACAAGAGGGCCAATCGTCGACGTGTCGTTGCGTTCGGTGAAAACGCAATGATCGGCACAACAGGGCGGTGCTTCGATGCATAAAGCGCCGTGCTGCCGGATTCCGTAAACGCGACGATGACGCGCGCCCCGATGTCTCGCGCAATGTCGCAACCGTTGCGGGCCACCGACTCGTTGACGTTCGCGCGTTTGCCAGGCGTCTCGCTCGATAGAGGACGGAAAAACTGACTCTGCTCCGCCTCCGTGATGATGCGACTCATGACGCGTGCGACGAGCTGAGGATGATTGCCCGTTGCCGTTTCTGCCGAGAGCATCACGGCATCCGTTCCTTCAAAGACGGCGGTCGCAACGTCACTCGCTTCGGCACGAGTTGGACGTGATTGCGTGCACATCGACTGAAGCATCTCGGTCGCAACGATGACCGGTTTTTGATGCACGCGAGCAATGCCGAGGATCTCGCGCTGAATCACAGGAACGCGTTCGGGATTGAACTCCACGCCGAGATCACCACGCGCAACCATGACGGCGTCGGTAACTTGGATGATCGATTCGAGGTTCTCGACAGCCGCGGGTGTTTCGATCTTGGCAACGATCGGCGTGGGCCTTCCCCATGCTTCGCAGATGTCGCGTACGAGGCGAATGTCGTCGGCAGATTTGACGAACGACAACGCGACGTAATCGATGCCTAGTGACAATCCGAACGAGAGATCAGCCTTGTCCTTTTCGGTGAGGGACGCGAGACGAATGCGTCGCGCGGGCAAACTCACACCTACGCGATCGCGAAGTTGTCCACCCTGCGTGGCCACTGTGTAGACGCGTTTTCCGTCGACTTTCGTGACGGTCAAGACCATGCGCCCGTCATCGATGAGCACGATGTCTCCGGGCTGGAGGTCTTCACAAAGTCCTTCGTACATGACGGGCATTTCGCCCGGTGCCGCGAAGGGTTGGTCTTTATTAACCTCGATCAACGCGATCGGTGCATCCGTGGGAACGTCGAGCGTTCCTCCTTCAAAACGTCCGGCACGAATCTTTGGACCGCAAAGATCTTGCAGGATCGCTACGGGTTTGTCGCAAGCTTCGGCGGCGGCACGTACGGCTTGAAACCGTCGAGCGTGCTCTTCGTGGGAGCCATGGGAAAAGTTGAGTCGGGCCACGTCCATGCCTGCTCGAATCAGTTGTTCGAGTGCGGCTTTGGTCTCCGAAGCTGGGCCGATGGTGCAAACAATCTTGGCGCGTCGTACATGCACCGGCCGAGCATGGCATGATGCTTTCGTTGGTGACAGCCCCTCGTTTCGCGACGTTGCTGTGAGCCGAATGTGCGCGTGGATCATCGCACCTTTACCTTCTCGCGATGGCGCGCTACCCGAGGGCCCATGTTGACGCGTGATCCGCATGGCGCCGCGATGATGAACGGCCAGCGCCTTGAAGATGTACTGCTCGAAGCGACCGCGAGATCTTACGAATCCGTACAAACAACCAACGAACCGCGTACTCCGGCGTACGTCTATGACCTTGATGCGATGACCGAGGCGGCTCGAGCGTTAAAGGCCGGTTTCGACGGCGAATCGCATCTGGTGGCGTACGCGGTCAAAGCGAACTCGGCAGGTCCTATCGTGAGGTCGTTGGGCCAGGTTGGTTGTGGAGCTGAAGTCGTTTCCGGATCGGAGCTACTGGTCGCGCTTGGTTGTGGCATTCGCGCTGATGACATTTTGTTCAGTGGTGTGGCCAAGACAAACACGGAAATTGATCGGGCGATCGGTGCTGGCGACCGCGGGATCCTGGCGTTGCAAGTGGAGAGTGTGGAGGAAGTGGCGCGGGTGATCGCGCGAGCAAAAGCGTTGGGGCGCAAGGCGCGGGTATCGATTCGGGTGAATCCGGACATCATTGCGGACACACATGCGCATGTGGCGACGGGTCACGATGAAGCGAAGTTCGGTGTCGCGATCGAAGACTTGGCAGCGGCGTATGCGGCGATCGATGGCGCTCCGCAGGACATCGCGTTGGTGGGTCTTGGTTGCCACATCGGTTCACAGCTCACAAAAACGGATGATTACGAAGCCTCAGCGGAAGTCGTGCTGGGGTTGGTGGCGCAGCGACACAAGGAGCAGCCGCTCGAGTTCGTGGATTTTGGTGGTGGGTTTGGCGTTGATTACGGGATTGGTTGTCAGGCCAAACCAGCGGATTTTGCTCGTGCGGTCACGCGGCTTGTGGGGCGAAGCGGGCTAGGTCCGATGCACATCGTGGTCGAGCCTGGGCGGAGCCTCGTGGCAGCGTTCGGTGTGTTGTGTGCATCGGTGCTGACGACGAAAGTGTCACGCAGCAAAGGAATTACGCGGCGGTGGCTGATGCTTGATGCGGGGATGAACGATCTGGTGCGACCCGCGATGTACGGGGCGAAGCACCGGATCGAACCGCTGGATACGTTGCCTCCTCCTGAAGGAACGGGAGTGTCGATGCGCGTGGTTGGTCCTGTGTGTGAGAGTTCGGATGATTTCGGCGAACATCCATTCAGCGACCCTGTGCCGCGCGTGGTGGTGATTCGTGATGCGGGCGCGTATGGGTTTGTCATGGCAAGCGAATACAACGGGCGAAGCTTACCGGTGGAGATCTTCCTTTCTGGCGGGAAGATCGTTGCGGTTCACGAGAGCAGGTCACGAGAAGCGTGGGTGACATCGCGTCTATTTTGAGAGGGCGTTCATCAGGCTGCGCGTTGCAAATCGAGAGGGCGTTCATCAGGCTGCGCGTTGCAAATCGAGAGGGCGTTCATCAGGCTGCGCGTTGCAAATCGTCGGTCGGACTTACTCAGCGTACGATGTACGCTTCCGTCGTCCTCCCTAGCTTTGCAACGCTCGCAACGCCTGATGAACGCCCTCGCAAACAGCAGGGTCCCCGTGCACGCGCGACCTCGATCGCAACTTCACGAATTGCCGCGGCTCTGGATTCTGTGGCGGGGACGGGGGGTTTGGGGGGCAGAGCAGTCGGCTCGTCTTTTGGGCTTTGCCCAAAA
>JANORL010000287.1:0-1644 GCA_031415295.1 Polyangiaceae bacterium
GGCAATGCCCCTTGACCCGTGCATTGGTTCGTCCGCGATGCGGTCGAACCAACCGGGGGAATTAGTTTGGGTTTGGGGATGTCTTGCCAAGAACGAAGACGTCTGCGTATGTTTCGATCACCGAACCCGTGCTGGGATCTAGGAGCCAGGACATACACAGACGGCGAGGAACGTGAATGAGATCGGCTTTTCGATAGGTGCCGAAAATAATGTCCCAGAGGGGACTCGTCACTCCGTGGTTTGTCCGGGCATCAACGAAATGGTGATGGAAGTGGTGTCGACGCGCCCAACGGCCATACGCAGTGGAGCTCGCATGCGTATGAATTCGGCGATGAAACACTTCGTACGCGAGGTAGGCGAACACGAGCGTCGAGGTAAAGGACAAACCCGCGAGAGGGGTCGTGATGGCGATCGCGATGGGCGCGAGGATGCCCATGAGGAGCACGCCAGCAAATGCTTTTCGTATTGCAGGCGCAAAGTAGTCGCCTTCCGCGTGATGCCGCGTGTGCTCTTTGTTGAAAGGCGTGGAGCGCCAAACGCCTCGGCCATGAGCTGCCCAGCGGTGAATGACGTATTCGAAGAGGCTCCACGTCAAGATACCCAAGAGGCCTGCGCCGATCGTGGAGCCAATCATGATGCGGTTTTTACAGAGCCCAACATGCCGCCTCGGGCGAAGCACATCACGAGCATTCTAGAGGTGCAAGCAGAATTTTGGGCTTTTTTTGCGGCATTAATCGTGGACGGCTCGAGCTGAATCGGTGCTTCTTACGGCGTACGTAGTCGTAGAATTTGTCCTCGTATCTCTAGAAATGGTACACGTCGTTGGTAGTGTCGTCGTGGGCGACGTTGACGGATTCGTTTGGGTACAAATGAAATGCTCACCAACACGGACAAACGTCGAGAAGCTTCTGGGCAATTCGTTGCAGCACAAAGAAATTCTTGCGCCGTGGTGCTTAGTGACAAGTTCGTCCCTGCGTGGGATAGATGCGAGTGGTGCACATGAGGGGACGCAGAATTCAAGGTTGTTTGTTGGTTCTGGGCATCTTTTTTGGAGTTTGTCCTGGCGCAACTTCGGACGTCTGGGCGCAGGCCAAAGGAGCAGGAGGCAAGAAGCCACCAGCGACTGCGAGCGACCCGGACAAGGTTGAATTCGAGAAGCACTTTGCGGCGGGGCAAGCGGCGGCTAATGCCAATCGTTGGGATTCGGCCCGGCAAGAATTTTTGCTCGCGTTCGATCTGAAGCCGGATCATGCACCCACGGTGGCGCTTTTGGCGCAGGCTGAGATGGCGACCGGAAGGCATCGCGAAGCAGCGGAGCACCTCGAGATTTTCTTGGACTACGCCGTCGCGATGAGTCCTGAAGATCGCAAGACCGCGGAAGAACTGTTGGTCGAAGCGCAAGCGAAGCTGGCGATCGTGACGATCAAAGTGGACAAACCCGGTGCAAAGATCATGGTCGACGGACGTGTGCTTGGCACGTCACCGCTGGCAGATCCGGTGCTCGTTGATGCCGGTGAGGGAAGGCGTTTCGAAGCGGAAACACCAGACGGTTGGCGTGGGCGCGTGGTCAAAGATCTCCAAGCTCGCACGACGCCAACGATCGAAATGATCCTGAAGTCGCCACCGACGAAGGTGATCAAAGAA
>JANORL010000288.1:0-12490 GCA_031415295.1 Polyangiaceae bacterium
CGCTTAGGAACGTAATGGTGTCGACGTGATCACCCATGTACGAAACCTCGGCAGGAATGGTCAAACTGCCGCATTTGTCGTTACTACCAGCGCAACCTTTGGTTCGATCGGAACCAACTTTCGGCTCGGTGAGTGTTTCGATGGCGCCCGCATCGCGATAACGCGCCAGAACGTTGCCACGAACGGCAAGAACGATATGTGTCCCGCTCGTCAAGCGAAGACTTTCACCAACCGGGGCTTCTCCGTTCGTCTCTTCAAACGATCCGCTTGTCACGTTGGTAGCTTCGATTTCGAGCGAATCGCCAGCCTTGAATGGCATCGCCGCCGAGGGAATACACACGAACAAGCTCGGACTGTTTTCCAAGACAACCATGTGACAATCATCCGGGGACGATTCGACGCTCATGACCTTAAAGGGCCCCGCACCAGGCAACGGAGTCGACCAGGCAATGCCCACGCCAGGATCCGGCAGCGCGCATGCGCCCGTCGGTTCGACTTCTTCCAAAGCCGGAGCATCAAATACGGCCGGGTGATCGAGCAAGGCGAGTTTACCGGTGCTATCGAGTCCGAGACTGATCATCGTATTGCCATCGGGCGAGGCAGTCGACGTCGAAAGCGTCCCGTCGGGGAATTCGTTGGAGGACCAAGCAACGAGCGTCGGAGACAAACCATCGGCATCGATGAGATACGCGGAGCAGCCATTCGACGACTTGCTCAGCAACGGCAAACCGCGACTTGGTTCGAGCACCCAAGCATCGGCGGGGCCAAAGAGTTCTCGTGAAAGGGCCGTCGTGGGGTCGGCGAGCAAATCGCTACACGAGTATTCAACGCTTGGTTTGAACGGACGTACCCGAACAAGACGTTGCGTTTCCGTGTTGTTTCCGATGACGAGCGCGGCGGCTTCCCGCGGAATGGCACCACAAGCAATGGGATCGGGACATGGTTCGATGGGTTGGGGCTGGCTCGTGGCCATACAGGCGACGGATCCCGCCATGATCAAACCACGTTGAACAACGGGGCGTTCGGGAAGCGGCTTTTGCATCGCGGCGACAAACACGCGATACGATACGAGTAACGCGGGCAGCGCGATGAGGTCCGTGGGATCGACCGTGATGTGCCAAGCAAAAGGACCGAGTCCTGCGATGGTTTCAAAAACATGCGCAAGGCCCGGAAAAACCTTGACGGCCGCAAACACGACACCGGTGGCGAGATGAGCCAAGGCAAACGATTGTCGTGACGATTGCCGTAACAATACGGCGAGAAGCGCAGGGGCTACGACAAGTCCAGCGAAATCGCTGAGTTTGCCCGTGATGACGGCCGGGAGAATTCCCGAACCTTTGAGAAAATGATCGTTGACCACAAGCAGCCCGAGCGAAACCAACCAAAGAGGATGGTAAAGCGCGCGGCGCGGCACCAGATCTCGTTCCATCGGCATGATTCTCCTATGCGTAAGGGTGCGGAGCGTTATCAGCTTACCTAGAATTTAAGCTCAGCAAGGCATGTGCCACGATCATATTCGACCGAATTAGGAAGAATTTGTGCTGGACGAGGATGCGCGAGGATGCGCGAGGATGGACAAGGTCTGACAATTCTGTCGCGGGTATGGAAACGCAACGATTCGTGGAGATGACGGGATGCCCAGCTTCAACCCATTCCCGTAATACGCCGCTGTATCGTATCGAGAATGCCTCGTGCATAACTCGATCCCGCCGTGCGCGAGAATCGCCGCCGAGCTTCATTCGTTGCATTGTCGACGAGATACCCGTGTTCGACCGCGCATAACATGTCGACATCCCCGATGTCGTCTCCAAACGCCATCGTACGAATGCGGGGAACCCCCAACCGCTCCATGACGAATTGCACGACGCTTCGCTTGTTCGCGCCGTGCGGAACGAAGTCGACGCCCATTGCGCCTTCGGGCTCGCCAAGGGTCGAGTGGCAAAGGCCAACGTGAGCGTCGACAAAGTGTTTCTCGGCAATGCGATGCACCAGCGCCACCAGTTCACTCACCCGCTGGTTGGGCTGCGGAACGAATATGAATCGGTCCATTTTCGGACCGCCAATCTGCCGATCTTCGAGACGCACGCCGTGATGCGCCAATTCGTCACGCGCCTCGGCGACGAGCGCCAACGAAAAACCCCTCACGCCCATACGCGCGTCCCATTCGGCCGCTGCTCGATGCCCTTCTTCTCGCGAAAAGAAATCCAGTTCCGCACCCCATGAACTGGCAATGAAATGCGGAACGATTCGCAATCCATGCTCTTGAAACGTTTCCGCAATACCATCGACCGGACCATCGGTCACCCAACCAAATACTATCCCCAGCGTTCGCCCATATTCAATGAGCAATTGCTCGAGCGCCCGACGATCACGACGCCGTTCAGGTGAACCATCGTGCGCCAAATACGTTTCATCGAAATCGGAAAACACAAGCCAACGGGGAGCGTCCACACGCGGCAAGTGCATCCTTCGATCACCGAGCGGATGCATTGAAATTACCTCTCGAACCGGACGTGCCGGCCATGAATGGACGAATGCCCAAAGCGCGTAGATCTCGTGGCTACTCGCCTCAGCAATCGATGCTCGAATTCATCGAGCGAACATTACGATGTTATCACGACCGGAACGATTGATCGAGAGGTTCTCTTCGCGATCGGACATATTTTGTCCGATGCAAATGACCGGTAGCAAACGGCTGCTCAGCGACTGGATTGCATTTCTGGAAATCGGCGGCGCAATTGCTGCGCCTTCTCGAGATGCTGCTTCAACATCCCTCGGAAATTTTCGAGATACGTTCGCAATTCAGGCTGCTGCGCCTGAGAAAGAAGCTGCTCCACCGTCGCCAGTCCCCTCCTGTGCATCGTCATCTCCACATCCAGAAACATCGGCGCAAGACTGTCACCTGACTCCTGTTCGATGGCTTGACTTTGCTTCTGTGCGAACTGATCAAGCTCTTCTTTCAGCACACTCGATTGCGGCTTCACATCGAGCTTGTTCTGCAACGTCACGAGCTCCGTCTCTTGTGCCCGATGCTCCGTCAGCATTTGCTCCGCATAAACTCGCACGGCGTCGTCTTCGAGACGAGTAAACGCACCTTGAGCTTGCGTTATGGCTGCTTGATTGATCGAGGTAACCACGGACGTTATCTGACCAGCCGACAACGCTTCCACGCGTTGCTCGGGTTTGTTTGGTCCTCCAACGGATTGCTCGTCCGATCCACAACCGGACAGAGCAGCGCAAAGTGTTGCTCCGACGAGCAGGCCCCGACCTCGCAAGCGATGGATGTCACGAACCATGAATCCCCTCCTCTGCTTCAGGCTTCATGCGTCCCGTCATCCGCCGAAAACACATTCCTCGGCGCGCGCGGAAACGCTTTGTTGCCCATACGTCTCGCCGGTGCGTAGTGCATCGTCAGCAAACACTGCACTCGATGTCGGCAAGAACCTGATGGCTGCGTACGAAGGTGCCGGCGAGGGTGCTCTGCGAGCATTGCGAGCGGACATCTCGCACGCTGAGCATGTCCGACCGACGATTCACAACGCGTAGCAGCCTGCGGAACACGTGGTATAAGCGCGCGACGTTGGTACCAAGAGGCGTTCGTTTCGGCCGCCTGTGCATGCATCAACCGCGATTCGCATGGATGCGTCCCAGATCGAACGAAGCCTCCGCAGTTCAGAAACCGGCGTAATTGTCGTCGACGAACGGATCATCACACGGGTGATCAAGCGTCATCGCGAACTCATCCGGCTCGGCGTGCCGCACGTGCACAACTACTGGATTGAACGAGATGCGCTCTTTCAAATCGTGACGCCACGACTGCTCGGCATCGAGCCCGAACAGTTGCCGCAACACGTGATCCTGTTGGCTCGTCCGAAAGCGTCTGAGCTCCGCGGAGCAGACGCAGCGGACATCCTACGTTGGTTGTGGCGTTCTGCATTTCACGCGCACGTGCATCTGGCTGTCGAAACCCTTCAAAAAAAGGGCAAACTCGACGAATCAACGATCCGCTCGAGAATTGATCGCATCGGACAAACCGAGTTCGATGAAATCCGTCGTGTGCTTCATGCCGACGAGTTGATCTTTCCGCCGGGCGGAGACGCTGAGGTTTACGCTGAATTCGTCGCGCTTTTTCTCGAATTGCACCACTTTGCACCGTCGCTACTCGCCCGCACGTTTCCTACCTTGCGACAGCCGGCGCAAGCCCTGGCGGTCATCACCGAAGACGTGGATGCAGCAGCGGTGATGGCCGCTTGCAAGCCGCTCGGAGCCGAGGATTCGAAGGCTCATGCTGCATCGAAAGAATCGACCACCCCAACGTATTCGGCGCTCCCAGCACTGGACCTGTTGCCAAAGTTTTTTTCACGTCGCGCCACGACAAACACCCACGCCAAACAGCTCATCATCCAAGCGGCGAAAGCACGAATCGAGGGCAATCGCGTACGCAGCGCGCTGTATTGCCTCGCTGCACTTCCCGCGGCTGGCAACGATCAAGAGTTGTCTTTACGAACGTTTGTCCGGCAAGACTTCGACGCTCTCGGCGCACGTCTCGACAAAGCGCTCGTATCACCCGATGCAACCGAGACGCCCCCGCCGATTCCATGGACATCATCGCTGTTGCCGCTGGCTGTCGTGGCGAGTGAACGACAAGCGTTGCGGTATCCTGTCGAAGCGCGACTTCTCTACGATCTGCAACGTGCGTGCACGGAGAACGAACGGGGAGCATCCGCAGTCGACCTCGTGAAGTGGGCCCTTTCTCTGGGCAAACGTCCCGTGGTGCGCGAGCTGCCGATGACCCGTGCATTACGCATCGCGCGACACATGCGCAGTGCACTGGACAAACTCCGCCATGCCGAACTCCCAGCAGCGGATCGCCGCCTCTTGTCGCGCCTTCTCCGTCATGCCGTAAGACGAGCCGAAGACAACGTTCGCGCGACGTTGCGCCCCGTGCTTCAGAAAACGCTCACGACCGTGGGACTCGTTGCGGAGAGTATGCCGGAACAAGTCGCCAGCAAAAAACTCGTCGAAGAACTGTGCGACAAGGCGGTACAGCGCGGTTTTTTTAGCATCGCCGAACTGCGTGATGCTTTGTCCCTCAACCAATTGAAGCTGGCCGATGTTTCGATCCCGCGCGAAATCGTGTTTGACGACGCGCTCCTTCGCGCCGATCGACTTCTCGATCTTCATCTCGACGGAGTGTATCGCCGCGGCGAGATCTACCTACGGATCTTGCAGAAAGTATCGAGCATCTTTTTCGGTACGAAGGTCGGACGAGTTGGGACGCTCTACTTGATCTTGCCCGTCGGCGGTGCGTTCGTAGCGCTCGAAGGTTTGGCGCACATGGTCGGGTTTGTCGCCAAGAGACTCGATGTGCCGCCACCCAACATTGTCAACTGGATCTCGGTGGGGGTCACGAGTGTGATCGTGTTCGGGCTGCTCAACAGCGAAGTGCTCCGCTACCTTGCAGTACGTGGTTTGTCCGCGTTCGGTTCGAGCTTAAAGGCGGGTTTGTCTTGGACTGGTCGTTGCTTGAGCGAATTGCCGCCGGTACGTTATTTGATCGAGAGTGGGCTCGCACGTACCATCGGACAAACTGTCGTCGCTCCGTTGTTCCTGACGTTGCTCTTGTACTTTCTGACGCCCCTTCGAACCCTGGAACCTGTAAGCAGTGTCATCGGAGCGACTGGGGTGTTTGTCGCGGCTGCCGTTTTTCTCAACACGAGGGTGGGATTGGTCGTGCAAGAAGCCACGCTCGATCACCTTGCGCGAGGTTGGGAGATGTTGGGAAGAAAGGCCCTTCCGGGGATCTTTCGGCTCATTCTGGCGACGTTCCGCGCGATGCTCGAGATCTCGGAGCGGATGCTGTATCGCGTGGACGAGTGGCTTCGATTTCGAGATGGGGAACATCGCGCGACGATACCGATCAAAGCATTTCTGGGATTGGTATGGTTTTTCGTGGCGTACGTGGTTCGTCTTTACATTACGCTGCTCATCGAACCCGAGATCAACCCGGTCAAACACTTTCCGGTCGTGACCGTTGCGCAAAAGATGACGTTGTCGATTGCTGGCGACATCATGACATTTTTGCAAAAAATACTAGCACCGCTCGGTCCGGTCATTGGCGGAACGATTGCCGCAACCACGGTTTTTCTCTTTCCTAGTTTTTTCGGATTTCTCGTGTGGGAGCTCAAGGAAAATTACCGACTTTATCGGGAAAATAGGGCGTACAGGCTTAAGCCGGTACCGATTGGTCACCACGGTGAAACCATTGCCACACTCATGCGTCCCGGGTTTCATTCCGGTACGTTGCCGAAACAATTCGCCAAACTGCGTAAAGCAGCGCGACAATCCGAGCTTGCGGAATCGCTTGGGAAAACCCGCGGGTTTAGCTCGTTGCGCGGACTTCAGCAAACCCTGGAAGATTTGAAGGAAACTATTCGGCGCGCAGTCGAACGTGAAATCGCGGAGCTTTTGGCGGAATGTCCGAATTTTCGAGCCGGAAGCATTTCGGTCGTGGGCATCGAGCTGGGATCGAATCGAGTCATCGTGGAGCTCGTCTGTGACAAACTCACGAAATCACGCACCATCGTCGCCTTCGAAGAACAAAGCGGACTCCTCGTCGCCAATATCGTCGAGCCTGGATTTATTCATCTTTTACCTGACAAGGAAAATCGTATCCTTTTCGAGAATGCGTTGGCCGGGTTTTATCGAGTTGCGGGCGTCGATCTGGTACGCGAACAAATTCGCGTGGTGCTTGGGGATCACGTCGCGTACGACATATCGAACGAAGGTCTCGTGGTTTGGCCAGATGAACACTACCGGACCGAATTGATCTACCGATTGAATTCCGGATTCACCGATCCTGTCGTCGAACCCGTGGTCCGAGGTGAAACGCCTATAAATGCGCCCCAATCAATTGATTTGCGCAAGATCATGTTCCGAGACCAACACATCACCTGGGCCGATTGGGTTAAAGCTTGGAGCACCCACGACCCTGAAAATGGAAGCTTTTCGCGAGTGCTTTTCGGTACTTCAATCTTGCCACCTCTGCCAGAAGCATTTCGAGGACAACCGCAGGCGGTGTCTGCATGAGAACCAATCGAATTCCTTACGGCGTGCTTTACTTCCTGGCCGCGACCTTCGCGGCAAGTGCGTGCAGCCGAGACAAACTCGCTGAGCCGGGGCCCGCTGCCCCTTCCCCGCAAACATCGACATCGGCCACATCGCCGCAATCGTCGCACGTACGGTACATCGAACGTATGCTGGGCGGAGCAAACAAGGCCGATGCCGTGCCGCTCATCGTAGCGATTCATGGCTTCGGCGACCGACCCGAGAAATTTTCGGGAATATTCAATGGGATGTCGGCCCGAGCGCGCCTCGTTTTGCCCTACGGTTTGTCGAGTTACGGGGACGGTTTTTCCTGGTTTCCCATTTCACGCCTCGAACCCAATATACTCGCAGACAGCACGTCACACGCCGCCAAAGAATTGGCCGACCTCATCGCCGAACTCGAGCAATCGCTTCCAATACAAGGAAAACCCATCGTGACGGGATTTTCACAAGGAGGCATGTTGAGTTTTACCTTGGCCGCGCTGCATCCCGAACGAGTCGGTGAAGCGTTTCCAATCGCCGGGCTACTCGCACCACCGCTTTTTCCGTCATCGTGGCCTATCGGCAAATTTGCACCACCTATCCACGCATTTCACGGCGACGCCGACGACCGCGTACCCATTGCCGGAGCGCGCGACACAATACAGGCACTGTCGAAGGTGGGGTTTTCAGCAACTTTGTCAGAATATCCGAACGTGCGCCATTCCGTGAGTGACGACATGCGACGCGATTGGATGGCCGCCGTCAGCGCTGCCGTGAAAAGAGCCGGCCAAAGTTCAACCCGATAACTGGTCTCAGAACCGCCCCATCATACGCAATCGCACGGCTGTCAAAGCGATTCCCGCCACCATCACGGCCCCGACAAGCATCGTCATCGTCACTGCCCAAATGGCAACAGCCGCGCCTCCTCGAAACGTTTGCGGTTCGACATAGGCCGCATGGAAATCAATCGTGTTGTTGTCTCGCATTGGTCCCCCCGAATCATGCATCGCACGGACGCCATAGCGCGCGATATCAGGAGGTACCGTATTCCATGGTCGGGTAATGCGACGGGAGGAGTTGGGCCGCCCCCTACGAGGCGCGGCCCTAGGACGAGATGACGCTCAGCTTCGGCGACGACGCGAACGACTCGCCACAAGGCCAAGGAGGCCCAGGAGCGAGAATGCCGCCGCGGAGTTTGTTGAGGACGAACCCACCGTGACACATCCGCATCCGCCATCATTCAGCACGGGACCTCCGTCGTTGGTCAATTTAACCGTCACGACGACTGTATCCGATGCGGACCCCGTGCCATCGGAAACCACGAGCTTGAATGTCAACGGCGTCGGAGCGGTGACCTCCGGCGCGACGAACGAAAGCGTCGCCTCCTTTGGTTTGTCTAGCAAAACTGAAGGGCCATCGATTTGCGTCCAATTGAACGTGAGAGGATCGCCGTCGGGATCTTTGCTGTTGGAACCATTGAGGATCACCGTATCGCCACTGATGACGGTGACATCGGGGCCTGCCTCGGCCTTGGGCACGCCAGCGCAACCCATGACATTGTTGACGATCGACGGGAAAGGCTTGTTGGTTGCGCCTTGAACGGCGATTTCATCAATGTCCCAGCCCGTTTCGCCTGCTGCCTGATCCGTGCCAATGCGGAAACGCATCTTGAAGGATTTGTTGGCGATTGAATTGCTCAGGTTGATCGTGGTTGTCGTGAACGCTGGAAACCCAGCGCTCTTCGAGACAAACCCTTGACGACCACCTAGCGGATTGCCAGAAATGTTCGTAATCGCTCCATTGTACGGGCTGTCAGCGAATGTTGTGATGTCTTGCCAAGTTTGCCCGTTGTTGGTGGAGATCTCGAGAACCGCGCCGTCGTAATTCACCAGGCCACCACCGTTCGGCGGCGGACCGATCTCGAAGTCCCAGCGATGCTTGAGCGCGATGGATACCGGACTCGCCCCTACGACGATCGTCGGCGATTCGAGCGACGTATCGGTTAGGCCGGATGTATTGTCACCATGCCAAACGTGATTCGGTGGCCCGTCCAGATCGCGTGACCACACGACGTCCGAAGTCGCCCCCGATCGCGTCCAAACCTCGATGTCGCTCTCCACCGTATCCGTCGTCGAAGAATCCGGCACATTGTCGTAATGGACGTAGGGCACTTCGACGACGGTGTTCTTCGACAAACACGTCTGGGCACTCGACACTGTAATGTTGAGCGAGAGAGAATCGACGCTGTTGAAAGTACCATCCAGCTCGATGTCTAAGGTCGCTTTTCCCGTGGAAAGCGCCCCGATGGGAGAAATTTTGGCTTGCGTTCCATTAGGGAACAGCACGCCGGGTTTGTCGGTGGAAACGTCCACCACCGCATCCGTCAAATCGACGATCCCGCCGTTGACTAATTCGATCGTGATGATGCCACGTTCTTGCGCATCGAGTTTGCCGTCATTGTCGCACGACTGAATCGAATCATCGATCGTGGCCCCGAGACCGTCAACATTTGCTTTGATCTCAAAGCTTTCGACGACACCCGCATAGTCTCCCGAGTTCGTCTCGGGTGAAATCGCGCAACTTCCCGCACCACGTTTGGCGAACGCGCCAGCGATAACCTTGAGGTCCTCTGCGTCAGCGGCAGCGGCGGCAGCGAGGATCGCATCACGTTGTTCGAGAAACGTCGGGTTCGCCGGTGCGAGTTTCATCCCGCGAACGACATAGTTCGCCATGCGCCGCCGAGCTTCTTCGAATGTATACGGTGCACCCGGTTCTTGCGAGCGTTTCAGCATCCCGACGAACGCTTCGAACATCATTGTTGCCCATATTTCGCCGGCGTTGTGCACTTCGGAGTTTGCCGCTTGAATGAGTTGAACGGGATGCGAATTCGGAAGCGTCGCGGAGTCGGCGATGTGTTTGAAAGTTAGCGCATTTTTGTTCATGTCCACCGAATACGGAACGCGGCGAATGCCGAAATAACCGCTATCGCCAAGCACTGCCGTCGCATACGTACCAATGGCGTAGCTACCGTCAAGGTCGTCACCTTCTCGCAAGCTCGTATGCATGGCGAAGAAATCACCCCAGCCTTCACTTTCCGCGGCGCACATGTTCGAGCCGCACGGAACGAGCCGTAGATGAATGTAATGGCCCCACTCATGAGCAACGATGAGGTTGTCGATGGTTCCATCACGTTGTACGGCGGCAGCTCCCGTGCGCGTCATCGTAGCGTTTACGGTGCCCGCTTGGACGCCTTGTTTCAGCGTTAATCCTGATGCCTTCGTGACAGACAATACGGCGATCGTAATGGGCGTATTGAGGTTCGCGTCGTCCGCCAAGACTGGTGGAGCGTTATTGTTTTGATTGTCGACGATGAGCACGCCAACAGCACCCTTGTTCTGCGCATTGAGTGCTTTGCGCTCGAAGGTGCACGTACCGCGATCAATGAGCGCAATCTTGCCCGTCAAGTTCGTTTGAATCGTTTGACAGCCGTCAGTTACGCTGCCGTTCATCCCTCCTTGGGCATCCGCAGAGGATCCGTCATTGATCGTCGACAAGACACCGGAGGCATTGAAGTTTAGTGAACCAAACTCGGCGGTACCGGTTTCAAAGGATTGGTTGAGCGCGGTCAGACTGGCGCTCCCCGTAGATTTGCCGGTCCAAACGTACATTTGCATGATCGGCGATTGACCATCGCCCATGGCCTGCATATTGGCGTTGTCGGTGCCGCTATTGTCTTGCGCTTCGGCGAGCATAACATCCTTGTCGACGCCACCGCGGCCAAAGTTGTTCGTTTGCGCATTACCAGCGACCTCGTCGAATCCCGAATCGTACCAGTAATCGTGCAGGTAGTTGGTGGTGTAGAAAAGCTGAGTCACCGCGGCCATGACTTGGTTTTGGCTGACTGCTGGCTCTTGCGACGTGTCGTACGTCCGGTCAAACGTGGCTGCGGACGTCGTGCTGGCACGAACGTCATTCGAATTGGGAGTAAAACCATCATTGGGGGTTAGGTCGGCATACGCATCGACGTTGTTTCCCCTCGTGACGGTAGCATTGGACGGTAACCAAGGATCGAACGTGCCATTGGGATTCTTGTTGAATCCGTCCATCGCGATGAGCGTTGGCGCCGTGAACGCCGGCGAAGAACCATCGGGGACGCCATTGGGATGGGGATTAAAATCAGCTTGCGGTCCATCGAATGGCCGATTTTGGAATTTCGGGTCCGCCCAAACTCGGTAGTTGAACGCTGCATGCGTCAAGTTTTCCCGAAGGAGAATACGCGCATCGTCGGCGGCAATCACGTAGGCGTATGCATCCGCATCCTTTTCGTCGATGTGTTTCGTACGCATTTCGAGGAAATACGCGGGAACGAGCCTTGCTCCCAGGGGGAAGTAGACTTTCTTCACCCGCGCCGGGCTGGCGAGTTCGACGTCCTTGACAGGAACGAGATCAAAAACTGTATATCGATCCGTTTGTCCGTTCGCGATGATGTTCGTCAGGGGCACCATGATTTCGTGCCGATCGCCAAGCGCGCTCGCCAAGGCGTCTGCGGGTGTAATCGCAAACGTTTGGGAAATTCGCTTGCTTCCGGCAATGGCTTCCGGATGGAGGTTGTTCGACGCAGCAATCAAACGATGGGCACGATCGAGCAAAACCGTCGCTCGGCTACGAAAAACTTCGATACCATCGAGTTCCTGGGCAAACTGCACGAGGATTCCGCCGTCGCCTGAATCATCGACTTCCCGCAAGACTGCGGAATCGACAGCTCCATGAGACAAACCAATTCGCGCAGCAATGGTCGAGAGGGCCATACGCGCAGAAATATCGGGCTTGGTCGATGCCTTGAGTGGCATTGCCGCGAATGAATCTCGCGTGGCCCAAACAAACGAAGGAATACGCGCGCGAGGATCCACTGCGGCAACAGCGATTCGCGGCGCCGTATTTGCACGGAAAATCGGCGCCGACGAGGGTTTTACCGGTCCTCCGCGATACGAAGCATCGAAGTTCGGCAAATCTTTTGCGTGAGCATTTGCGTGAGCAAATGACGCTCCGAGCAGCGCACCGAGCAGGGTAAGACAACGAGCTGAACGCTTCATCGAATCCTCCAATCAACGTAGATGCCAATGGACCTCACGACGAATCAACGGCGAGGCACCGAACTTCATTAGGCGTAGCGGCTTGTCGACCTCGAGGGAAGTCGCTGACGCACCAAATTTCATAGAAAAGCCTGCATGCTTTGCTGGTTCGCCCACGCGCTCGGACGATGATGGAGTTTTTTATCTTCCGCGATCTTCGGATTGTGCGCGGTATGGATCGAACGTGTTTGCCGAGGTGCACGCCGGCCAGCCTCGTGCTAATGGCGGGCTCGACATGGCTAGAGACCCGATCAGTTTGACTCCAAGCC
>JANORL010000289.1:0-10423 GCA_031415295.1 Polyangiaceae bacterium
CGGTGCAGGGCTGGCCCAGGCGCGGGTCGAGGGGCGCGTAGCCCCTCGTTCTCGTCCGTTTGTCTGGGTGAACCCCGGCTCATCTCAGCGTAACTCGCTGGCATGTGGCACCACTGAATCGAGCACCCGTGCCGAAGACAAAACCCCGGGCAAACCCGCGCCGGGATGAGTACCTGCACCGACGATGTACAAACCTTCGACATCTTCGCTCTTGTTGTGCGGCCGGAAAAATGCGCTCTGCGTGAGTACCGGCTCCATCCCGAACGCCGCCCCGCGGAACGACAAGAGTCTGTCCTGGAACTCCAGCGGATGCGTCACACGCGACGTGACGAGCGATTTGTCGAGCCCCGGTAAAACCGTCGACGCCAAATACTTCTCGATCCTCTTCCGATACGGCTCGGCTTCTGTGTTCCAGTCCGTCGTCCCTTCGAGGTTTGGGACGGGCGAAAGCACGTAAAACGATTCGCATCCGTCAGGCGCCAACGCTGGATCGGTCGCCGTCGGCCTGTGCAAGTACAAGCTGAAATCATCAGCCAACACGTGCCTCGTAAAAATATCCTCGAGCAGCCCCTTGTAACGTGGTCCAAGCAAAATCGTGTGATGTGCGACTTCAGGATATTTGCGGTTTGTCCCGAAGTACCACACGAAAAGCCCCATCGAATACCGCTGTTTTTCCAGGCGTTCGTTGGTCCAACGATGCCGCACGTTCGGGTCTACCAAATGCCGGTAGGTCCACGCCGAATCGCCGTTCGACACCACGATGTCGGCAGGAATGACCTCGCCGCCTTTCAGCCGTACACCCTTCGCTTTGCGGCCCTTCAGAAGGATCTGCTCGACCTCGGCGTTGCATCGCAACGTGTTGCCTTGACCCTCGATGAGTTTGACCAAACCTTGCACGAGCGCACCGGTGCCACCGATGGGAAAATGAACGCCCCACTTGCGTTCGAGAAACGCGATCAGCGTGTAGATCGACGTCGTCGAAAACGGATTTCCACCCACCAAAAGCGGATGAAAACTCATCACTTGCCGCAACCGTTCGTCTTCGACGTGTTTTGCTACAAGCCCGTACACCGACCGATAACTCTCCAGCTTCATCATCTCCGGGACGATCTTCATCATCTCCCAAAACGATCCAAACGGCTTGTGCGCAAGTTCCTCGAAACCGACCCGAAAAATTCGTTCGCTTGTCCGGATAAACTCTTCGTAACCTTCGACATCACGAGGCGCCAAGCGCTCGACTTCGCGTCGCATCGCCGCAGCGTCTCCGGTGTAATCAAACAACGTTCCGTCGTGGAAACGGATGCGATAAAACGGCGTTACCGGCCGCATGTCGATGTCGTCACTCATGTTCTTGCCCACGAGCGACCAAAGGTCTTCGAGTAACATTGGTGCGGTGATCACTGTCGGACCCGCGTCGAAGGTAAATCCATCGAGCTTGTGCACGTACGCTCGGCCGCCGGGAGCATCGAGTTTCTCGAGCACTGTGACCTGATAACCGCGGGCTCCTAGGCGAATCGCGGCTGCCAAGCCTCCGAATCCACTACCGATGACGACCGCATGAGGTTTGGTGGTTGAACCTTGCATGGCGTGAGTATAGGGTCTGTACTATCTTTGAACAAGGTTTTCGCGACGACCAGGTGAGTCTGTCGTGACGACCGGATGGTGAGTTGTCCATTGAGCCGGTATCGGATTCGCACAGTCAGTGAATTGACGAGCGTCAGTTCAGCGACGTTGCGCGCTTGGGAGCGACGTTATGGAGTACCTACGCCTTCACGCACGGCGTCGGCCTATCGTTTGTACAGCGACGAAGACGTGGCGCTCATCATCAAGATGCGTGATCTCGTCAAGACGGGCACGGCACCTGCGGAAGCATCGCGCGCGCTTCTTGACGAAATCGCCATGGCTGCGAACGATTTGGCTGCGGGGACAAACGGATCGGAGATTGTCGAGAAAGACCCCTACGAACAAGCAACGGATCGTATCATCGACGCTATCCGTCGTTTCGATCCAGACGCTCTCGAAGACGAAGTTTCAAAAACGCTCACGATTGGCCCAGCCGTATCCATTT
Source organism: Polyangiaceae bacterium (assembly GCA_031415295.1). Lineage (GTDB taxonomy): Bacteria > Myxococcota_A > Polyangia > Polyangiales > Polyangiaceae > Polyangium. The sequence continues at coordinate 2,069 of JANORL010000289.1, forward strand.
ACGATCGTACGATCGGACCTGCACTCGTTCAGATTGGCGAACTTTGGCATTCGGGTGCTGTGACGGTCGCGCAAGAGCATCTCGCTTCGAACGTTCTTGGCGGAACGCTCGTGCATTTGCTGCGTTTGGCGCAACCAGCCGATGCGACACGCCGTATCGTTCTTGCTTGTTTTGCCGATGAAACACACGTGCTTGGTTTGTATGGAGCGGGTCTTCGTTTTGCTTCGTGGGGTTATCGAACGCTCATGCTCGGCGCGAATACACCGCCAGCGGCCATTGCTCGTATCGTTGATGCGCTTGCGCCGGACTTGGTGGGATTGAGTGCCGCCATCATCGTGCCCCCACCACGAGCCCGAGAACTCGTGGATGCCTATGCCGATGCTTGTCATTCGACACCTTGGCTCGTGGGCGGAGCAGCGGCCGAGTCCATGCGTTCATGGATCGAAACTCGCGGCGGCTTATGCGTGGGGCGTGATTTGTCGGGCGCTCGACAAGCGATTGAAAAGGCTGTTTTGGCGAATAAACGAAAACGAGCTGCCCACAAGGATTGATAGTCGCTTGGAGCAGCTCGGTTTTTTGCGTAAACGAAATCAGCCGCCGTTGACTTGTTGGCCGAGCAAACTCACGAGGCGCTTGCGGGCATCCGCTCCAATGGCGCCTTCGGCTGCAAACAACACGGTTCCGTCACGCCCCACGAGAATCACGTTGCTCACGCCGCGCTTGATTCCATAAGCTTTGCGAAATCCGCCATTCCAATCGCAGTAGATCGTCGTTTTCTGCTTCTTGGACTCTTCGCGAATCGCGTCTTTAACAAACCCTTTTGCCGGCCACCAATCGTAAGAACTCACGTCGGCAATGGCTGCGAGCGCAACAGCCGTCTTGTACTTGTCACCCGCCGCGAGCTTCGACAGGTCATCCTTCAGCGTCTGGTTTTGTTTTGCCGAATCACGATCTTCGTAAAGGATCAGAATCGGCTTGCCTTTGAGGGTTTGCAGTTGCAACACTTTTCCATCGGCATCCTCGACGCGTGCGTTCGGTGCACTCGCTCCTTCTTTCAACAGCGCATACGATGGGCTGGGAATGAGCGCTGCGGCCACGGCGGCAGCTGCGATAAACTTCGAAGTTTTTCCACTGGTACCCATCGATATCCTCCGTTTGGTGACTTGACGTTTGGACGTTGTTTATCCTTTGTACAACGTTTCGGGCGTTGGTCAACCTTTGTTTCGGGTTGTCGGTCGGCTTCATGGTTGTCGGTCATCTTCATGATGGTGCCGTCTCTTCATGCCCATCGCCCTTGACAGCAGTCGGAGCGTGTGAAGATTGGGCGCGCTGCCGGACATCACCAAGGCTGCTCGGTTCATCGAGGATCGAGGGCTTTAGGTTGTCGTTTACCGAAGGATCCGACGATTGGATTGGAGGGCATTCGTCTTCCTTGTCGTCGGGACACATGGGCCTGTTAGAGGCTTCGGGGCAGGGGTTTGTCCGAAAGGAACACATACGGAGGTTGATCATGATGACGCGAATCAGCGATGTGGACAGGACGTTTGCGGCGATGGACGAGCTTCGTCGGAAGATGGAACGAGTTTTCGACGATCACGAAGGTCGAGGGGGTCCAGGGTCTTCGCGCGGAGCATGGTTTGAGCCCTTCGAGGTGGGTTTTTCGCGCACGGTGGCGACGTGGCCACGTCTTTCCGTTTACGACATGGGTCCGGCGCTCGTGCTGTATGCGGATGTGCCCGGATTGAAGGAATCGGACATTACGATTGAAATCGCGCAGGACGTGCTTTCATTAGCCGGAGAACGCAAAGCGGATGCGCCTGAAGGGTATGCAGTGCATCGCCGGGAACGAGCGCCGGTGAAGTTTTCTCGGAGTTTGGCATTGCCGTGCAAAGTGGACATCGAGAAAGCGACGGCGACGGTGACGGATGGATTGCTCACGTTGACGCTTCCGAAGACGCCGGAATCGCAACCTCGAAAAATTACGGTCAAAGCGATCGCGTGAAAACAAGGTTTACGAGGAAAGGAAGATAGGTCATGCATACGGAAACCACCAGCAATACGAAACGCGAACCGATCGCTCAGAATGCCGAATCGCGCCGTTTTTCGGCACCCGCGGTCGACGTGTACGAAAACAAGGACGAAGTCTTGATTGTCGCGGACACGCCTGGCGTGCGTCCTGACGATATCGTGATTCGATTCGAACGTGGCGAGTTGACGTTGACCGGTCGGCGCGCGAAAATGCCCGAAGGTAATGTTCTCGCCGCGGAACAACGATTCTCGGATTTCCAGCGGACGTTCACTGTGCCGCAAACCATTCAGGCCGAGGGTATTCATGCCGAGATGACCCACGGCGTGCTCAAGATTCACTTGCCGAAAGTATCGGCGCAGAAGCCGCGACAGATTGCCGTCAAAGCTTCTTGAAGAGCGACGATGCCCTATGCGGCCTTCAGCGTATGACTCTACGCTGGAGGCCCATGAGGCCACACAGGTTTTGTTGATTGATAACCACGCGAGCTGGTGATACTTTCAACGAATGATGTCGACATTCAATCGAGCCATTAAAAGGGCTCTCTTCGGTGCGGTGTTCACGATGGTGCTGGGGGGTTGCGCACTGGTCTATGACTATGACGATTATGTCGGCAAAAAATCGACGTGTGGAAGTGGCGTCGTCATGGGGGACGGGTTTGGCCCGGCCCAATGGATCAAATCGTTTACTTCGACGTCGTCCACAACCAGCACCGACTCCGCGCAATCCGTGGCCGTGAGCTGCGCGGGCGACATCTATTTTGCCGCGGAATTCGAAGGGGTCGTGACGATCGGGAACCAACTCCTCACGACGATTGATACCTACGCGCTGGCCATGGCGAAGCTCGACGGCTCGGGCATGCCGGCGTGGGCCATCAAGCTCGGTGAACGTACGCCTGGCAAGCCGGATATTGACAAGGGTCAACAGTTCATTGCGAAATTGGCAATCGACAACCTGGCGAGACCTATCGTGGGCGGCACCTTTGACGGGAAAATGGACTTTGGAATTATGCCACTCAGGCAAAGCGAAGGCTACCCCGATGTCTTTCTGCAAAAGCGTAGCACCACCGATGGTACTTTCGACTCGGGCGATTCGTACGGTCAAATAGATAGTCAGATTGGGTATTCCATCGCGGCGAATACCAGCGGCGGCACCGTCATGACGGGCTTCTTCAAAAATATGCTGGGTTTAAATGGCCGTTGTGCGCCGCTCACGGCTACGGGGGAATACAACATCTTCGTGGCCAAATTCGATAACACCGGCGTTTGCGAATGGAGTAAGAATTTCGGGACCGGGATTCTCAACTTCGGCAGTGGGATAACGTTCGGTACAAACAATCGTATCGCGGTTGTAGGCGAATATTCGGGTATGCTCAATTTCGGCAAAGATGCCGGCGGTAATGAAATTACCCTGACATCCAACACCGGAGGGGCAGGTACAGACCACTTCTTGCTTCACCTCGATAGCAAAGGCACGCCAGTATTTGCCACGACATTCATGAGCGCACCGGGACTCGGGATCTTCGTGGCCACCGATCAGAACAACGATATCTTCGTTGTGGAAAACTTCGTCGCTACGATCGGCCCGACGGACGCCGATGCGATACGCGTGCGGAAGTTCAGCCCCCAGGGTTACGTAATGTGGCAGCAAAAGTTCACGAGCACCGGAAGCATCGTCGCCACTTCCATTGATGCCGATACGGCTGGACACGTTCTTATCACCGGAAGCCTCGCAGGCATGGCTCAGCTCGGCAGTGTCCCGATCACGGGAGACGCGGAAGGCGACGTTTTCCTCCTCTCGCTCAATGGTTTGTCCGGCGGAACTCCGGTAGCGGCCACCACGCTGTACGGACCGGGAAAACAGACTGGCACGGCGATCCGGCACGACCCAACGGGGGGCGTCGTTGTCATCGGCAGTTTCAACCAGTCCATCTCCGATGGCGACAAGTCGGTCGATGCGGTGCTTGGCACCGACATATTTGTGGCCAAGTTCGCCCCTTGAATAGGATATTGCAAAAAAACTATCGTACGCGTTCGTCTCTGGCTACACTCGGAAAATCTTTCCAAGGCAGAGTGGGCTGAAGATGGTTTCGAAAAAAGTGCGACGACGAAATCTGCCAATACGCACGTTGCTGCTCGTTACGAGTCTTGTTGGGTCCTTTCCGGTTCTTGCTGCCGCGCAGCCTTCGGAGAAGGACAAAGCGATTGCCGAAACGCTTTTCAAAGAGGGGCACATCGCGCTGGAACGGGGCGAAACCGAACTCGCGTGTTTCAAATTCAGAAGCAGCGTCTCGCTTTTCCCGGTGGTGAACAGCCGAGCCAACGTTGCCCGGTGTGAAGAGCGCGAGGGCAAACTCGTTGATGCGTTAAAGAGCTGGCAGAAGCTGGTGCCCGATTTTGGCGAGGGAGATGAACGGCTCAAGGCCGCGAAAGAGCGAATCGCGGCGCTCCTTGTGAGGATTCCGCAGCTCACGCTGGTGCTCGATGCGGAAGTGCCAGCCTCGGTGGCAATCTTCGTTGATAACACCGCAGTCGACCGCGCGGCGCTTCGTTCGCCGTTGCCTCTCGCTGCTGGGGAGCATACGATTGTGGTGCAGGCGGCTGGGCGCAAGGATCTACGTCAAACGATCACGCTCAACGAAGGTGATCGGCGAGAGATTCGGATCACTCCGGGACAACTCACCGCATTGGACTCGACGCCGAACAGTCGACGGACGGCGGCTTTTGTGATTGGCGGTGTCGGACTTGCCAGTTTCGTGGTGGCAGGAATCACTGGCGGATTGATTGTCAGAAACGATGGCGAAATCCAGAATGGATGCAGCGCGGGCGAGGGCGGAAAAACAGAGTGTTATGCCGCGGCATTGCAACGGATCCAGGATATCAAACCAATGATGACCGTCAACGGTGTTGCGTGGGGCGTTGGTCTTGCCGGAGTTGGGCTTGGCGCCATTCTGTTCATCTCGAGCGGCAAAGGAGTCTCCAAGGCGGCGCTCGCGCCACTCGTGTTGCCAGGAGGGGGCGGCGCTTCACTTACGGGAAGGTTTTGACAACAGCGCGTATGAAGCCGGATTGGTGCGATTTTGCTGACGGGATGGATTTAAAATACTTGATATGGATTTCCGTCAAGAAATGCCCGCGAGCATATTGAGTGATCACGCGCACGAGAGGCCGATGGGTCCACTTCGGAACGGTGGATCGGTGGCGTGAATACGCAATAAATACTTGGATTTCGGAAGAACGCCTTTGAGCAAGAGCTCCGCGTCAAGCCGCCTCGAATCGTCGGTGAAGTCTTCTTCGAGATTCGAGGCGTCTGCGTCGATCATGATAGCAGGCTGCTTACGTTGATTTGTTCGCAATACCTCGCAAACATCCCATCAGAAGCCGATGACGGGAATGGGTACGTTGACTTGAGGACTACCGTTTCCGAGTTGTCCGGTATCGACGCCACCAAAGGATGCGACGGTGCCTGCGAGGCGGGTCATGGTCGTGTGATTCGTTCCAGCGCTGATCATTGCAGCATTGGTCGCGCCAAAGACGGCGCTTGGCACGAGTGCGTCGGTCGATGACCCATTTCCGAGTTGAAAGGAGCCTCCTGCGCCCCAGCAAAATGCGCCACCGGGGGTTGTCACTGCGCACGTGAACGCGATGCCTGCGCTGACTTGGGTTGCCCCGGTCAGATTCGAGACCGCAATGGGAATTGTCACATTCGCCGTTGCGCCATTGCCGAGACGCCCATTCGATCCGCGCCCCCAACAGCTCACGACGCCGGTGCTTTGCACGGCGCACGAGTGTTCGAAGCCATTATCGATATGGGTTGCATTGGTCAGAGCTACCACGGCGACAGGCGTCAGGGATGACGTCAATGTTGCGTTTCCGAGTTGACCGCTCGTGCCGAGGCCCCAGCATGAGACTGCGCCGGATGCGTGCATTGCACACGTATGGCCACCTCCAGCCGCGACATCGACTCCGTCGGTCACATTGAGGACGGCAATGGGTGTCGTTTGATTCGTGGTACCGCCATTTCCGAGTCGACCATTTGTGCCTGCGCCCCAGCAGCGCACTTCACCGCCTTGACGTACGGCGCATGTGTGCTGATCGCCTGCGCTAATGGCAATGGCGTCCGTCAAGTTCGATACGCTTACGGGCATGCTGCTGCTCGTGGACGAACCATTTCCGAGCCTGCCCGACGTGCCGAGACCCCAACAGCGCACTTGTTGGTTTTGAAGCAATGCGCATGTATGTGCGGTTCCAGCGCTGACTTGCATAACGCCCGTCAAGTTCGCGACTTTGACGGGTATCGTTTGATCGAGCAATGATCCATTGCCGAGCCGACCGTCAAGGCCTTCGCCCCAGCACAATACTTCTCCGTTCGAACGGAGCGCGCACGCGTGGTCTGTGCCAGCCGTTGTCTCGACTGCATCGGTAATGCCCACGGTGCTTGCGGGGAGGGGTGCTGCCGATGTCGAACCATTGCCCAATTGACCTTGATCGGCGGCTCCCCAACAGCGGATTTGCCCCGTACCTAATACCGCGCACGCATCTCGAAAGCCGAGCGAAAGTGCTTTGGCATTGCCGATCCCCGATACCGCCACGCCAGCCATGTTTGTCGCATAAGCGCCTTGTCCGAGTTGCCCGTCGAGGCCATAGCCCCAGCATTTAATGGCCCCGTTTTTACGTAGTGCACAGGTATGGCCCCAAGGTGGTCCTGAATTGCCATAATACGTCGCGTTGCTCGCTTCGATAACCACGGCGTCTGAAAGATTTGCTACGGGGACAGGAATGAACGAATCCGCGGTCATACCATTGCCTAGTTCTCCATTGGCGCCGTGCCCCCAGCAAACTGCGCTGCCGTTCGACCGCAATGCGCAATTGTAGGCCCAGCCCGATGAGATCGTAATGGCGTCCGTTAAACCGAAGACGGCGACGGGCGTCGTTTGGTTCGACGTCAGCCCATTGCCCATTTGTCCAGCCGCGCCAGCGCCCCAGCAAACGACAGCGCCGTTTGCTCGCAACGCGCAGCTATGCGCCCCACCTGTATCCATCGCAATCGCGTCCGTCAGATTCGATACGGTCACGGGGGTCGTCGCATTCGCGAGCGCACCATTTCCAAGGTTACCGAATCCACCCGCGCCCCAACAAACCACCGTTCCACCCGCGCGTAATGCGCAAGAATGCTGTTCCGATACTCCAATGGCGATAGCGTCGTTCAGCCCTGATACGGTCACTGGCGTCGTTGAATTCGCCGTCGTTCCATTTCCAAGCCTACCCGAGGCACCATAGCCCCAGCACACCACCGCGCCCGTGGATCGTAATGCACACGAATGATACACGCCCGCGCCGACGGTCACGGCATCGCTCAGATTCGATACGGCTGTGGGTGTACCTGTCTCCGTTGTCGTTCCATTGCCGAGTTCTCCATTGTTGTTTTGTCCCCAGCAAAATACCATTCCGCTCGATACGGCGCACGTATGGCGTTCGTTGGCGCTGATGGTGCTTTTTTCGCATACGCCGCTCGGAACCCAAGCCCCTAGCACGCATGCCGTCGTCTGTACGCCACCCGTGCATGTTGCCAGCGAAACCTCGCCATCGATGCATACATCCGTGTCTATACAGGTCCCATTATTCATCCATTGGCCACCTGTGCAGAGCTGCGGCTGCATTCCTCGATTGTTCAGCCCACAGGTCGCTTGTTGCATCGTCCCGTTCGTGCATAGATCGGGATCGACACATGTGCCGGTATCCATCCATTGGCCATTTGTGCAGGATTGCGGCTTCATTCCGGCGCCGTTTAGGCCACAAGTCGCTTGCTGCATCGCTCCATTCGTGCATAGATCTGGATCGACGCAAGCGCCGGTATCCATCCATTGGCCATTTGTGCAGGATTGCGGCTTCATTCCAGAGCCGTTTAGGCCACAAGTCGCTTGCTGCATCGTCCCGTTCGTGCATAGATCTGGATCGACGCAAGCGCCGCTATCCATCCATTGGCCATTCGAGCACGATTGCGGCTTCATTCCTGCGCCGTTTAGGCCACAGGCCGCTTGCTGCATCGTTCCGTTTTTACATAGATCTGGATCGACACAAGCGCTGCTATCCATCCATTGGCCATTTGTGCAGGATTGCGGCTTCATTCCCGCACCGTTTAACCCACAGGTCACTTGCTGCATCGTCCCGTTCGTGCATAGATCTGGATCGACGCAAGCGCTGCTATCCATCCATTGGCCATTTGTACACGATTGCGGCTTCATTCCCGCGCCGTTTAACCCACAGGTCACTTGTTGCATCGTCCCGTTCGTGCATAGATCTGGATCGACGCAAGCGCCGCTATCCATC
>JANORL010000290.1:0-4394 GCA_031415295.1 Polyangiaceae bacterium
GATTCCGCGCCGTGGTCGACCACGCGCGGGAATTCGGCTTCGCGATGTTGGCGAAAGACTTCTTCCACGTCGTTGCTGGTAAACGGCAGCTTGCCGGTGAGCAGCTCAAAAAATACAATGCCTAGCGCGTAGATGTCGCTAGCTTGAGTGGCGGCACCGCCTTCGATACGTTCGGGCGAAAGATATTCGGGCGTGCCATCGACGCCCATGGCGCGGTTGACGTCGGGGCGAGCCAGGCCGAAATCGAGCAGTTTGACGATGCGTTGATGTTGCGCGCCGCGTAGCAGCAGGATGTTTTCGCTCTTAATATCGCCATGGATAATCGAGCGGGCGTGGATAAAACGCACGGCATTGCACACTTGCCACATGACGTCGCAGGCAGCTTTGGGCGACAACGGGCCGGCTTGCCGGGTCCGACTGTGCAACGTCTGACCGTCGAGCAATTCCATGACCATGTACGGCAAACCATTGGGCATTGTGTCGACGTCGGTGACTCGGGCCACGTGCTCGCTGTTCTTTAGCTTGGCACAAGCTCGCGCCTCTCGGAGAAATCGTTCGACGGATTCACGATTTCCGAGATCATCGCTCAGCATCAGTTTAATGGCGACCGGTTCGTCGAGTTTGATATGGCGAGCGGCAAAAACGATGCCCATGCCTCCTTTGCCGACGATACGTTCGATGCGATACTTGTCCGAAATGATGGATCCGATGGGGATGGGCGATTGTGGTGTGCTTTGGATCGTCATGGAAAACCTGAAGCAGAAACCGTATTTACTTGATGACCGAGCAAATCGAGAGCTTACGAATGAGGATCGAAGGAACGTCAACGCGAAGCAACAACGTGTCGAATTTGCGCGTTTGGCACAAACGACCAGTCCGCGCCAAACCGAGTGTTGTTGTTTGGCACGTACGCAGGTGCAGGTTGGCACCCACCGACCATCTTCTACGTCATTTGCGGTCCCTGGACAAACAATTTAGAGTAAACAGACGAACCGCATGGAAAAACCGTGGGTTCCGCGCGATGAACGTGGTCAAACGTGGATCCGAGAAGACAAACTGCGCAGATCCATCAGTCCTCGCACCTTGTCAATCCGACTTCTGTATGTTTGGTCGAGGCATGCACGGGTCAAGCAGCTGGCCCCTTGCGGGGCCCTTGGCAAGCAGCCCTCGTTCAGAAAATCAACACGGGCCTTTTTACAACCAGCGGTGGTGCACCGGCGTTCCATCCAATCACGTGATTGTCCGGGTCGAGCACGACAGTTGTCACTGGTTCGCCGAGCGTCGTTTTTGCCGTTGCCACTACATTCGATGGCGTCAAACCAAAATCCACGACGACCCGTGCCGATTGCGTTGCCCCTCGAACCTCGACTTCGACCGCGCACCCAAAAAGTTTTCCAGAAACGTTTTGCTGCGTCACACTGACCGTAACTTCGCCGCCGACTTGATCTGCTTTGACCGCAAAGGTTGGCCATTCCGGTTTACCTTGCCCAAACACCCACGCATCGAAATACGCGTCTAGATTCTTTCCCGATGCTTGCGCCAACGCATCCTTTAGCTCCATCACGCTTCGACCACCTGGTGTGGCCAAAAATGACTTGATTCCGGCAAGCACGGCCGGCCTACCAATCAACGGTTCGAGCTGTAGATAGAGAACCATGGGTCCCGGACCATAAACGTCGCCGTAAAACAGTTGCACGGCGGGAGCAGGTTCATCTGTAGGTCTTGGCCAATATGTGGATTGTTGCCAAATACTGTCCCAATACTTGCGTGTAGCTGCCGCTTCCCCGACAGGCCGCGCTTCTTCCTCGAAAACGTACGCCAAATATTCCGCAGTCGCTTCTTTCCATACGAAATCGCTCGCGGTAGCCAGTGTCGTTCGATCGCCAGCCCATTGATGAACGATCTCGTGCATCAATACGTGCATGGATGTGCTTTTTATCGGATCGTTCAGTTTATCGATGTCTTGCAGCAAAATGATGTTTGCCGGATGCTCGGATCCCAACCATGCCGTCGGCGCTCCAGCAATGCGTAGTTCTTTACCGTACGGAAATGGACCGACGAGCGCCGTGATCCAATCCATGAATGCTCCAACGCTCGTTTTGTCGAGCGACGTTGCGATTTTGCCGCCCGGTACTTCATAAAACACAAAATCGACGCCAGCGAACGTTCCAAAAGGCGCAGGTATCCATGACGTATCCGCCGCAAGGGCAAATGCCGAATACGTTGGAGCATTTTCCACATCGCAAGTCGTATTCGTCGCCCCCCCCGTTCGCGTGCCGGGGCATAACACCACCGTGTTCTCGGGGTGCGTCACGTCGAAATGAAACGCGGCGATGCGTGACGGATCGTCATCACAAGGACCGAACCTGTCGCAACCACCCACCCAGCTCAAGAGATACGTGAACGTACCGCCGGCCATGTTCTTGCGCCGGGAAAAACCCACGTCTAGACCGAACCACAAATCGATGGGCACGTCGACCTGCGAGCCCAACATCAGGGTTGGTCCTTCTGCAACCCCGGGACCACACGCACGAAGTTTGCCGTTCGAAACCCCTGCGCTCGTCGCTGGCGTTTCGTTCCACAAAACGCTCGACACGCCGCCCAGTTCGCACGAAACATCCCAGCAGTTGCCACCCTCGGGCGCGACATCGAGATCGAGACGCGACGTGCCGTGGGCCGTCGTGACGTCGAACGAATAATCGTACTTCGTCACGTTCGCTGCAATGTCACCCATCACCGTCGTGCCGCCGGTTCCGCCACTGCCAGCAGAACCGTTTGAGCACGAACCACTTCCCGAACACGCTGCGGGTTTGTCTTCACCACATGCCAACAGTCCGCACGAGGTGCCCAGGACAAGTACAGGGACGAGTTTCGAAGCTAGCAAACGCATGAAGACATCGTACAGAAATGCGCGTGGGCGAGGAGATGCGTTGGGCATGTCGAAAGGACCTTCCGCTCGCGAGCCGACTTGACGTAGCCTTGCGCCGATGCCCTACAAGAGCCTTTCTGCTCCTCGTCGTGTCGAGTCGCTCGATGCCGAAGTGTGCGGCGCTGCGGCGTTCGATGGTGCTGGCCTCGTGGCCATGGTTTCGAGTTCACCCGCGCGATGCGGCTTCGTACCGATCGCGAGTGGCACGAACAAAGTGATCAACTTGTCGCTCGACCGCGGAGACGAAGTCGCGTTGTTGTCACGCGACGTGGCTGTCGTGCGCAGCGACGGTGATCTCTGGGCCGTGCTCGACATTCATCACCGAGCCAAGTTCGAACGCGTGGCGACGAACGTGCGCGCGTTGTGCGGTCGCTCGACAGGCGAACGCGCCCTCGCCCTCACTTGGGAAGGACACGCGTACGAAACGACGATCGCGGGTTACGAAGTATCCGCTCGATCGTTTGCCCTTCGTGGCACGGTAAAACTCGCGGATGTCGGTGCGACGGATACGTTTGTCGTGGTCGAAGTCCCTGGAGGACTAGAACTGCGCATGCACCCCGGCGCAACGCCCGAACCAGGTGCAAACGGGCGCGCTCCGCTCCCCTCCGACGCGGGCAAACTCGATCGTCTGAAGGGCGGAATGGCGCTCAGCGTGCTCTACAAACGTGGATCGAGCGAAGCGTGCATCGTGTCGCAAACGGGAGGTCGACTCGAAGCAAAGATGATCGACGTGGGCGCACCGATCGCGTGTGCTGCAACGAGTGAAACGAGCTTGGTTGTCGCGTTCGAAGATGGCCGCGCGGCGCTCTTCACCGGAGACACACTCAAAGGCAGTGACTCGTCTCTGACCCCGACACATGCGCTTTCTCTGGGCGCCCGTGGTGAACCTACGACGATGCTGATCACGTCCAAAGGTTCAGCCAACGTGTGGGTTGGCACGAGCAGCGGCGAAATGATTCGCGTCTCCCTTCCTCGCAAATAATCGGGCGCGTAAGTAATCGCGTTTGTCGCGGGCATCGCGCGCGGGCTGACTTCGGCTGAGCGCACTTTGTGCCAAGGGTTTCCGACAAGCTGCAAGGTTTGAAACCTACTCCCATCGCTTCTTCATCCAAACGTGCTGCGTATTCGAAGACTCCGGCGGAAACGAAGCCGCACGTGCATGTCCCTGCCAAACCAGAAAACGAGCCACGATGTCCAGTGGGTGCGTTCCCTCAGCGGGAAGGAATATGCATTTGCAATCATTGGCTGCTATGCTTGCCGACTCGGCAAGGGTGTATTGCAGGTGTAGCAACCCGCAAAACGCCATCAACGAACGGGAGAAGATCGATGCGCAACCTTACGCTGACTGATCTTGGCAAAGGCCTTAGCGACCTGCTCGACAACCGCGGGAAGTCGCTCGAAGCGACGCAAACGGGCAAACTGTATGGCCCGATTTTGGCAGCGAAGCGCAAGGCCATCGAACACG
>JANORL010000291.1:0-9460 GCA_031415295.1 Polyangiaceae bacterium
CACCTGCCGAATGCAACACTTCAATGGCGGGCGCAATAAAGCTGCCCTTTTTTGCACTGACGCTTGAAATGTCCAGAACCGCTTTCCCAAAAACACCGGTGTCGACACGTGCTTCGAAACCCGTTACGTCGACGTTTGCATCCGTGATTTCTTTGAGTTGTCGTTTGTCCTGCGTGAACGACGTCAAATGATAGAACGACCCTTCCACCATACGGTTGTAACTCACGCCAAGGCGCAAATGGCTGAGCAACGCGAGGCCCTGGTTGCTTTCGATGGCTTCTAGACGCGCACCAAAACCATGCGCAAACGAAAACGTGAATTTGCCATAATCGACATCAGCGCGGATTCGTTCACCCATTTGGTGCGTGCGACCAAACAGGTAGGTGTCGTATTTTTCTTGCCATCCATAACGATCCGAAAACGCTCCGCCTTTGATTTCCAAACGAAGTTTCGCTTGTCCAGGCAAATCGAACCTATGCCGAAACGTGACCCAACCTTTGGTGATTCCAAGCTGCTTGTCGATGATCGGACGGGCCCAATCCGAAAAAAGTGTTCCTTCGAGGGCGATCGTGGCGGTGACGTATTGGTTACCCGCCATGACGTACATTTCGGTCCAATCCGATTCGGCGGCACGCGTGTACAAGAAGCCGGACCGGAAATAGTCGTCATCCACGAGCCACGGTGTACGAATATCGGTGGCTGCTTCGTCCGGTTTCGGTGCCGTGCGTTCACGCCAACCAATGCGTAATGGGGCGCGGAAGTATCCGTGCATCGCCAGACGGATCGCTTTGGGGCTTTTCGGATCACCTGGCGGCGCGCGATCTTCGCCAAATATGGGCGAGACGACAGCATTACCCACGGGTGTCGCGTCGAGGTGCTGGATTAACGTTCCAATGACGGAGTCCGCCGAACCAGAGGGGGCGCTCCTTGCTGCCGGGACTGGCAGGACCGGGCGTGGATCGTCTTGACGAACGGGTTCCGCAGCTTGGTCGTTGGGGGATTTTACTATGGGCTTTGCGGGTTGCGGCGGAGTTTCCTCTTGGCCAGTTTTGCCAGCGTCAGCAACGGAATCGCTTTTCGGCGTTTTCGGCGATGGAGCAGCCGCGTCTTCGTCAGCTCGAGCGGGAATAGCGACGAGGGACGCGAGAAAACCAATGGCGAAAAAGATCGACTTCTGCATGATGGCTACTTGCGGCAGGCGGGTATGGCCGTTTGGGCGTGAAAGCCGCTATCGAGAATGAGGGGCTTGACGGTTTCGGGCGTAATGAGATGGACTTCGACGGCAGCGACTGGGACGGAGTCTTTGGCACCGGGGGTTGGTGATCCCGTTACGGGTTTGCCATTGGCGAGCGCCGCGGCGACTTCGGCTGCTTTTAGGGCCAAAGGTTTGATGTCCTTCAAAATCTCGACACTTTGTTTGCCTTCACAAACGTAATTGACGTTCGCGGCATCCGCATCGGCACCAGCAATGAATATTTTTTTGGCGCCTAGGTTTCCCGCTTGAACCGCCTGCACGGCTCCGCGCGCCATTCCGCTGTTGTTCGCCAATACTGCAACGATGTCTCCGTTCGTTTTGGCAATGGCGTCTTCCATCGTTTTTAACGCTTGCTCCGGGGACCAAGAATCATGGTTTTTCTCGACCACCATTTTGACGTCGCCTTTGTCGATGTACGGCTTGAGGACGTCCATGTATCCACGTGCGATTTCGAGCGCTACGGAATGCCCGGATTGGCCATTGAGAATAACAAAATTGCCTTTTCCGCCCGTGGCTTTGATCGCGGCTTCCGCCTGAAGCATGCCTACTTTGTGACTGTCGTGCGCGACGTAGAAATCCGGTCCGCCATTGATCGACCGATCGTACGCGACGACTTTGGCCCCTGCTGCATGCGCTTTGCTCACGTACGCGGCGGCGGCTGCACTATCGGTCGGTTGAATGACGAGCACTTTAGCCCCGCGCGACAAGGCATCTTCCACTTGCGATAGTTGCCGCGCATTGTCGTTGTCCGCGGCGAGCGTAAATGCATTGATACCGAGCGTCTTGGCCTCGTCCTCGAAGTATTTCTTGTCCTTCTGATAACGCTCTTCTTGCAGCGTCGACAATAGAAACGCAACCTTTGGACCGGACACTTTGGGCGTGCCCGAATCTTTGTTGCATCCAAGGATCGTGAATGCGGCCAAAGCCGCGAAGCGCAGGACGAAGCGGTTCATCATGTCGTTTTCTTTGTGGAGAGGGAATCGAGTAGGGATGCGCCGAGAAGAATCAAGCCCGTGAAAATCAATTGCCAATTGGAATTGATGTTCATGAGGTTCATGCCATTCGAGAGCGTGCCGAAAATGAGGGCCCCGACGACCGTGCCAACCATGGTTGCCCGGCCTCCCGTGAGGCTCGTTCCGCCAATGACGACAGCGCTGATCACGTGCAATTCGCGCATCACGCCCGCATTGCCCGGCGTGACCCCATTGGTTCGTGCCGTCGCGACCATCCCCGCAATCGCGGTGAGTACACCTGTGAGCAAATAAATTGCAACCGTGACCCGTTCGACGGGAACACCGGAAAGTCGCGCAGCTTCGGAATTGCCACCAATGGCGACCGCGTAACGACCGAGCCGACTTCGGCCGAGCAACACAGCACCGAGTACCGTGGCCATTGCCGCAATCAATACCGGAACGGGCATGCCGCGTTGATAAATAGTTGCGAAAAATGCGCTCGTCGCGACAATCGCCACGCCAATCAGCGCCAGCGATTTCGTGTCATGCGTTGGCAGCAAAAAACTCTTTCGTCGAAGTTCTTGTTTCACGAGCAAGCCGATGCCGATCACCGCACCAGAAATACAAATGCCAAGCGACACCGACGTGGGCAGGACCGTGGCGAGCTTTGCAAAATCCTCGTGCATCGGGGACAAACCACGCGCATCCGAAAGCACGAGCCCTGCGCCGCGATAGGCCATGAAACCGCTCAACGTGGCAATGAATGGAGGGATCGCAAAACGAGTAACGAGAACTCCGTGCCAAAGACCGATCGCCGCGGCGGCGACGACAGCAGCCAAGACCGCGACAATTGCCGGCTGTTGCGCATCAATTTGAAGCTTGGCGGCAATCACGCCCGTGAGCGCCATGCCCGCACCCACCGACAGATCAATGCCGCGAATGAGCACCACGAGCGTCATGCCGACGCCGATGATCACGATCTCCGCAACTTGCGCCGTGAGGTTGGAGAAGTTTCCCGCGGTCAGAAATGCATCGCGTGTCTCGGGATGAATCGCGAGCACTGTCCACAAGCCAAGCAACACGAGCACCATGCGCAAGGAGCGAGATTTTACGAGCGTCACCCATCCCGCAGGGTTTTTCGACGTCACGGATGTCGTCAGAGATCGTTCGGTCATGAAACATCTACCCCAGGCAAGTTGGTTTGACCAGGAACAACCTTCGTGCTGGATGGCATGAGAGAAGGAGCAGCGCCCGTGGAGAGTTCGACGATCGATCCTTCCGTCGCCGTTCTTGGATCGAGTTCTCCAACGATGCGCCCATGCCGCAAAACAATGATGCGATGCGCGAGCCGACGCACTTCGACGAGATCCGAAGAGGCCATGAGAATGGCCATTCCACGTGCAGCGAGATCGTTCAGGATCGAATAGATCTCTTCACGCGCGCCGATGTCGACGCCTCGCGTGGGTTCATCGAGCAAGAGCACACGAGGCGGTCGAGCAAGCCATTTTCCGAGCACGACTTTTTGCTGGTTACCGCCGGACAAAGTGCCCACGGGGACGTTCCACGTACCTCGAATCCGCAACTCGTCGATACGTTTTGTCGCCATGAGGATCTCGGCGTTTGTGTCGACGAGTCCAAGACGAACGTCGGAACCCATCACATCGCTCGAGGCGAGCCATGGCAAGGAAAGGTTTTCCGCGACAGACATGTCGAGCACCAGACCCCGACCTTTGCGATCTTCGGGCAACAGTGCGAGTCCCAACGCAAATGCGCGTTGTGGTGAATCGATGTCGACTCGTTCTCCAGCGATACGAATCTCGCCGGAGACAGGCCCGAGCGCGCCGCCAAACAGCGTGGACAAGATAGCTGTTCGTCCAGATCCCATCGCGCCAGCAAGCGCTACGATTTCACCCTCGCGCACCTTGAGCGACACGTTGGAAACCGCGAGGCGTTCGTCCGGGCCAGGCCAAGAAACTGTGCGGCTCGTCCCGGGCAAACCAATCGTCAAGTCGACGAGTTCGAGGGTCACGCGAGCATCGCTCGAGGGTTTGGCGAGGCCGCTCGGTTTGTCCTCGATGCTGCGACCAACCATGAGTTCAACAATTTCGCTCGGCGTCGTTTCGGCCATGAGCTTCGAACCAGCGGTGCGACCGTTGCGTAGCACAGTGACGCGATCGCAAAGGGCAAACACTTCATCCATGCGATGGGACACGTAGATACACGTCGTTCCACCGGTGCGAAGATCACGCAGCCATGACATCAGGCGATCAGCTTCGCGCGCGGTGAGTGCCGCGGTGGGTTCGTCCAGGATGAGGATTTTTCCGTTGTGCGAAAGAGCGCGGACGATCTCGACGAGTTGTTGTACGCCAATGCCCAGAGCACCGATTTGCGCCGTGGGATCGATCTCGTTTGCGAAGCCGTAACGCTCGAGCATTTGCCGCGCGGATGCTTCGAGCGCTGGTGTGTCGACAAGGCCAAAACGTCCCGGTTCGCGGCCAAGCAGAAGGTTTTCCGCGACAGACAGTTCCGGCACGAGCATCAGCTCTTGATGCACCATCGCAATGCCTGCACGTTGGGCATCGGCAGTGCCACGGAGGCGCTGCACTTGGCCACGCACGCGTACTTCACCGCCGTAGGAATCAGCCGGATACACGCCGGAAAGGATTTTCAGGATCGTCGATTTACCGGCGCCATTTTCACCACACAAGCCGAGGATTTCGCCATCGAATGCCGTGAGATTCGCGCGATCGAGGGCGTGAACGCCACCGAAACGCTTGTCGATGTCGATCATCTCGAGCGCTGGTGAAGGCGTGTTTTGCGGCTGGGTCGTCATCTGATTTGCAGCGCGTTTTTCTTGTCCCTACCGCTGCGCGTTGTTCATGGGAAGAGCGAACTTCACACGCTACGTCGGTTCAAAAAAAACGAAGCGGTTGGTGCGCGTTGAGTCGGTGGGGAATCGGTGGGTGACCGCGATGGGGTAGCGTCGTCGAGCGTGACATTGCGTACGGTGTGTCCGGGTACGTTGTCGATAATATGCATACGCGCGCGGCAGAAATTAAGAAGGGCACTGTGGTGGCGAGCGTGCCGTGGCGTCAATTTTTTCCGAGTTTTCGCCTGCGGTGGGCGTCAGGATTCGAGTGCGATATGCGGGGTACGTAGTGGCAATGTCTTGGTGATTTGATTAGGCTTAGCAAGATGATTCCGAAGATTGGAGACCGCACGACGCTGCTTCCTGTCCCTGTGACCCCCACCGAAGAATGTTGGCGTGCGATGACGCCAGCCGAGCGTGAGCGGTTTATTATCGCCGTGAACGAAGCGCTTTCGGATCCGCTCATCTCGATGTCCGAAGGTCGTCCGCACAAGAAAGCGAAGAGCCGGGCACTCGACATGCTTGGCCTCTACTTCCGGACGCTGGGCCGACACGTTTACTTGGCGGAAGAGTTATCGGTTTTGTATCCGGGCGCGGCAGGATTCACGCCCGACATAATGGCCGTGCTCGATGTCGAGGAACCCGAGGACGATCAGCGGATGGCCTGGGTCGTTATGGATGAAGGCAAAGGGCTGGATTGGGTGCTCGAGGTTCTTTGGGCTGGGGATCGCAAGAAGGACCTCGAGGACAATGTCGAGCGGTACGCGGCGTTGGGGATTCCGGAATATTTTGTTTATGACCAGCGCAAACAACGAATTTTGGGGTATCGTCTGCCACCTGGAACCAAGCGGTATCAGCCCATTTTGCCGCAATCAGGGCTTTATCGATCCAATGTGCTGGGCATCGATTTGGCCATCGTGGATAATAGTTTGCGGTTTTACCAGGGCTCGGCTGAGCTTTACGATACGGCGCATTTGATCCAACGTCTCGAAGGAATCGTGGCGAACTTGCAGGAGCGTGCGGAGCAGGCGAATCGAGATGTGGAGCAGGCGAATCGCGACGTCGAGAAAAACCGTGCCGGTATACGACAAGCAATCGTGACGGTTTTGAGCGCGCGTGGTATCACATGTTCCACGGAAAACGTATCTCGCTTGGAGGCGTGTACGGATCCTGACCTGCTCAATTGGTGGCTGACGCGCGCGCTCGGAGCGACTTCTGCTGCCGAGGTATTCGACGCGGTGCCGCAACAATAGGCGCTCGTTGCGGCGGCTTCGCTGCTCGTGACATTGTGGACCGTTTATCCGGGGACGATTACTTGCCCATACACGTGATGACTTCGGCGCAAGGATATCGTTTGGCGCAGTCGGTTTTGAATTTGGACGGCGCTTTTTGGCATTCGAGGAAAGGATCGCCAGGCGTCGATTGATCCGACGCGATCATGCAAGCGTTAAGACGTGCGCATAACGCGGGGAGTTCGCCATCTTGCGGCAAATTGGCTTTGGGATCGTCATTCCAACGGAACGTTCCGACGGGACGATCGGAAATTCCTTGAATGGGCGTTTTGCACAAGACTTGAGGTTTGCTCGAACGAACAATCGCTTTGTACATGGCCGCGAGTCGATTGCAGGTTGCGCCATCGGCACAAAAAGCGACCAAGGCGTATGCATTTTCGCCATAACCCCATGGAATAACGTCGATTTCGCCTGGAGCCTCAGGCAGGCGACCGGAAATGACTTTGAATTGCTGATTTGCGAGTAATGCTTGACGCGTCACGTGCCACGCGTAATCGGGTCCGACGCTTTTGGGTGCCGTCGCGAGGAGGACTTTCGCAAGGGGACAATCGTCAGGGACCGTCTTGATGCCGTCGAGTGGATACGTTTGTTGAGCGGGCGTGGCAACGGGTTGTCGGGCGCCAGCGGCTGGTTGATTGATGGCTCCTGCGGCGCTCGCTTTTTCGCCGCCAGCAGCGTTGACCTTCCCGTCGGCAGCGTTCGCATTCGTGGCCGGTTTGTTTTCGGCTGGTGTAGCGCTTCGGGTTTCCGTCGTGGGTTTTACGTCGGAAGATCCCATATTGCAGCATGCTTCGCAGAAGAGCACCGCCGCTGCGCCTGCCATTTGAATCGCTTTGCCCATGTTCGTCCTCTCGCGGCGATGCAGAATGGCCGCCCCATTTTTCCAAATAGAAGTATTCTCACCCATTTCGAGCGCTGTCAATCATTGTCTCGATGTCATTGTCTCGATGTGCTTCGTGCCAGATTGTGAGTCAAGCTACCGGATTACCGGAAGATACCCTGTGTGCCCGTTGGCTGCGATACGAGACGGGCGGCGCTGACTCGTTTGGGTCGACGATTTCGAGGTGTCAACGGGGGCTGTTTTGTCGTACACTCGGCGCGTGCAAAAGAAACAAGATGCGCTCGCCTACCACAGCATGGGGCGTCCAGGCAAGATCGAAGTCGTACCGACCAAACCCCTCGTAACGGCGCGTGATTTGTCCCTCGCGTATTCTCCGGGCGTTGCCGAGCCGTGTTTGGCCATTGCGGAAGATCCGGAGCGCGCGTGGGAATACACGTCGCGCGGCAATCTCGTGGCAGTCATTTCGAATGGCACGGCCGTTCTCGGACTAGGCAACATTGGTCCTTTGGCGGGCAAACCCGTCATGGAGGGCAAAGGATGCTTGTTCAAGAAATTCGCGGACATCGACGTATTCGATTTGGAAGTCGATGCACGTGATCCCAAACGATTCATCGACGTCGTGGCGGCGCTCGAACCGACGTTTGGTGGGATTAACCTTGAAGATATCAAGGCGCCCGAATGTTTCGAGATCGAAGTGGCGTTGCGCAAACGCATGAACATTCCAGTGTTTCACGACGATCAACATGGCACGGCGATCATTTCTGGTGCTGGGTTGCTCAATGCGGCAGAAATTGTCGGCAAACGCCTTGAAGACCTCAAGGTGGTCGTCTCGGGGGCGGGCGCGTCGGCCATTGCATGCGCGAATTTTTACGTCGAACTTGGCGTGCGCCTCGAAAATATCACGATGATCGATTCCGTGGGCGTCATTCACGATGGTCGAACGGATGATCTGAACGAATACAAGGCTCGTTTTGCGCGCAAAGACGATGGTGCGCGGACGCGTGCCGATGCATTACGTGGGGCGGATGTATTTCTTGGGTTATCCAAGGCGGGACTCGTGACGGGCGACATGCTCTTGACCATGGCGGACAAACCCATCATTTTCGCACTCGCCAACCCTGATCCCGAAATATCGTATCCCGAAGCACGGGCGGCGAGGCCGGATGCCATTGTGGCCACGGGGCGGTCGGATTTTCCGAACCAAGTCAACAATGTACTCGGATTTCCATTCATTTTCCGTGGAGCGCTCGATGTTCGTGCCAAGGACATCAATGAATCGATGAAAGTCGCCGCGGCGATGGCGCTGGCGAAACTGGCCCACGAGCCGGTGCCGGAATCAGTGGCCGCGGCCTATGGAACCGACTCGTTCCGGTTTGGCCCAGATTACATCATTCCCAAACCGTTCGATTCGCGCGTGCTTTGGTGGGTTGCGCCGGCGGTTGCCGAAGCCGCAATGACCTCGGGTGTAGCGCGGGTCAATATCGACCTCAATGAATACCGCGAACGATTGCAGCGTCGCATGGGTGGCGCGCACCATACGATCATGCGGAAAATCGTGCAACGTGCGAAAACCACGCCGCGTCGTATTGTGTTTCCCGAAGGCGACAGCATCAAAGTGCTTCGCGCCTGCGATATCATTCTCGACGAGGGAATTGCCAACCCCATTTTGTTGGGCGATCCTACGCACTTGCGCGAACGTTGCGCGGAACTCGATATTGACTTGGAATCGCGCGGCGCCATGTTTCTCGAACCCGCACATGCGTCGAGGCTCGCCGATTACGTCAAGGACTTTTACGATGCGCGTTGTCGTAAAGGTGTCAATCAAGCGGTGGCGCAACGTCTCATTACTCGGCGAAACTACTTTGGCATGGCCATGGTCAAACATGGCGACGCCGATGGATTCGTGGGCGGTTTGTCGATGCCTTATCCGGAGACCATCCGGCCGGCATTACAGATCTTGGGAAAACGTCGGGACGTCAAGCGTGTCACGGGCATGTACATGATGATCATGAAGGACACGGTGAAGTTTTTTGCGGACGCCACGGTGAACATCGATCCGGATGCGGAAACGCTGGCGGATACGGCAATTCAAGTAGCCGATGCAGCGCGAGGCTTCGAAATTCAGCCGCACATCGCGCTGATTTCGTTCTCGAATTTCGGATCTGCGCCCCATCCAGAATCGGAAAAATCCGCACTAGCTGTCGATATCATTCGAAAACTCCGCCCAGAACTCGAAGTCGATGGTGAAGT
>JANORL010000292.1:0-2013 GCA_031415295.1 Polyangiaceae bacterium
TCGAACGGCCCTAGTCAGTGCATTCGTCGGGCTCGCTTCGCGACCCGACTCTTGCACTCTAGCCAGTTTACGATGGGGGGCTTAGCCCCCCATACCCCCGAGATCGTTGTGATCCGCTTTCATCTCTGGTGGGTGAGGCGAAGCCTCGTTGGGACTCTCTACGCAGCGCCGTAGGCGCGAAGTTAGAGAGGGGCCTCGGGAGTGAGCGCTACTTGCCGCCGCCAAAGCTTGGGCCGCCGATGAACACGCCACCGCCGCCGCCACCACCACATCCATCGCAATCAGCGAGCACGATGATCAGGATGAGGAGGATGATCGCGATGACGATGATCGTCCCGCAAGCACCACCACCACCACTACTCGACGATCCGCCGCTTGGAGCCTGCACCCCAAACGCTGTCGCAATATCGTTGGGGGACAAAGGTTCGCAGAACGAATACGTAACCTCTTGGTCGCTTTGCTCGACGCTGACTTTGCCGCCCGATCCTTCGTATTCGGTCGCCTGAACCGATTCGCCGATCTCCACCTTCCAGTAGAACTCGCCGACGACGTATTCAGTTTCCGCTTTGACGCTCTGTTTCCAGTTGTAGTAGTTTGTCTTGTACAGCGCGCTGCCGCCCGAGACTGCAACTTCGCCTGGAGGAATGGGTGTGACGAGCGACCACGCGCCGTCCTCTTCCATGAGCCACAAGTAACCGACGCTTGGACCTGCATAGAGGAGGTACTCGCGCCATCGGTAGCGTTCACCGTCGACGGTGCATCCACGAATGGTGAAGCCGATGCAGATGACGCGGCTGTTCCGGAGCGTGCCTTCGGTGCCAAGTGGAATGAACGGATCGACCGGCGGTTTGGGCGCGGGTCCGAGAGCCTTCAACGCACCTTGAGCGAGGTCGCTGGCCATACCGCAGTAACGACAAACGATACGTTCTGTTTGTCCTGGCGTAACCAACGGGAGATTACCGCCGCAGCTGGGACACGTGACGCTCGTAACCTGGGCTTCCGCCGAGGCCATGGGTGTGCCGGAATCGAGCACCATGATGGCGGGATCGATTTGCCGGCCGAGGTAAAGCTTGGGAGGGATGTTGCGACCGTCGCCGTAATCGAGCGTTCCGAACGCTCCGTTTGGCCCCGCGATGTCGACAAACCCCGTGGGCGCCCCGGGCTGCGCAACGGACGGCATCTCGCCTTCACCAGCGACGACACGGCGTTGCCCGACTTCGGCCACCGTCCACACGCCGTATTCACCAAGCTGAACTTGTTGACCCGGGCGGAGAGTGTTGATCGGGGGCAAACCCGAAGGAGGGATCGGGAACTCGGATGTCGAGTACCAACGACCTTGCGCAGCCGCGACCCAACACCACTTGCCGGTGTTTGGAAATGCGACGAAAAACTCTTGCCACGGTGCGCCAGGCGCACTGGCGCGGTCGAGTTGCACGCGGCCATCGACAACAAAAGGCTCGGTGCCGTTCCATCGTCCCGTTGCGCCAAGCGTCAGCGGCGACGGAATATCGACGAGATCGGCCATACGACCGACAGCAACGAGGTTGCGATCGGTGCGGGCAACCACAAAGTTGCAACTTCGGCAAACTTGCGCTGCGGCTCCGGCAAAACGAAACGTGATCGGAGCCCCGCACGACGGACACGCCGCCTGGCGGTCGAACGGGTTAGTCACAGCGGGGGATGTTAGCCCGGAATCGGCACAAGGGGCGTCGTGATCAACGAAAGCCATGATCAAAAAACGACTTCCGCAGGAAAGCGCGACTTGCACATCGCACTCCCCCCTCCGCGCCGTGCCAGTGCTACGAAGGCCGAAGATGCCGCTGCCGCGTCGCCTGATTCAGCCCGCGCTCCTGGGCATAGTGGCCGTGATCGCCACGTCCGGACTCATCTACGAGCTCGTGACGGGAACCCTCGCCAGCTACGTGCTCGGCGATTCGGTCACGCAATTCAGCCTGGTGATCGGTTTGTACCTGTTCGCCATGGGAATCGGTTCGTACTTGTCCAAGTTCCTCG
>JANORL010000293.1:0-14190 GCA_031415295.1 Polyangiaceae bacterium
CGCATCGCACAGCCCAGCTGCTCCGTCCGGTGAACCATTGGGATTGGCAGGCCAAACCTCTGTCGGTTTGCCCGTCGAATCTGCATAACGAACAGGCACGAGATGCGACGAAATGATCGTTTTGCGTGTTTCTTCGTCGCGAAATAAGAGTTTTCCTTCGCCATGACGACTCGGCAATTCAATTGTCCGCGCAAGCCCACGCGTCCATACGCACGGACTCTCGTCATCCACGAGCAAATTCACCCACGTATCGAAATACCCCAAGCGGTCGTTATGCACGAGCGCCGCCGATTGCGGTGACAGAGCGGTTCCCGCGGTGCGTCCGAATGCTGGTAAGAGCCCAAGACAAACCAGCGTTTGAAACCCATTACAAATGCCCAAAGCCAAGCCGCCGTCATCGACGAACCGGCACAATGCGTCGCCCATACGGAATCGTAATCGATTCGCATACACTCGCCCGCTTTGGATATGGTCTCCGAAGGAAAACCCCCCCACGAATGCGAGAATGTGATAGCCGCAAAGCGCGTCCATTGGGTTTCCGCGGGCCAGAAGGTCATGCAAATGGACCGATTCTACCGTCGCGCCAGCTCGCGAAAATCCCGCCGCCGTCTCGACTTCGCAGTTCAGGCCGTATCCTGTCAGGACGAGGACCCGCACGTCGCGCGTTTCAACCCCCATGGCTTTCCTCCTGAAATGCATCACAAAGAGCCGCTACTCCAATATTTACGAACGTTTGCCCATTCTGCGTAATCCGCAGAAACCCTCCCCCGTCCGCCGATGATTCGATCATGCCCACTCGTTGCAATCCAAACGCGCCAAGTGACGCTTCAAGTGTTTTCGTTTGATCAGGACGAACCGTTATCAACAAACGCCCCGTTGATTCACTAAAAAGCGTAATTGGTGGCGTAATTGGGGGCCTCATTGGTGGATCGAGTCCCGGCGCCAAAACATCCAGCGCCATCGTTACGCCCAAATTACTGGACATCGCCAAGTGCGCAAGCGCAACAGCCAATCCTCCACGCGCGACCACATGCGCCGATCGAATGAGCCCCGCAGTATGCGCTGCCGCAAATGCCCGATAACGCAACGAAAATATTTGAGCATCCGTGCGCGGTACGCCAGCGAGTGGACGACCAAGCAATCGTTCGATTTCACCGCCTCCACATTCGTTGCGCGTATCGCCAAGCAAATACAACACATCTCCAGCAGCGCGCGGGGCAAGCGACATCGCATTCTTTACATCAATCATTTGTCCCAAAACACTGACCAGCAACGTTGGAGGAACCGATATCTTCACGCCATCGAGGACCGCATCGTTTTTCATGGAATCCTTGCCAGAAACGAGCGGCAAACCATACGCTTTGCAAGCATCGAAAAGTCCCTCGCATGTACGCACGAGCTGCGCGAGTTTATGCGCTCCATCCGGCGTTGATTTGCTTTCAATGGGATCCGGCCAGCAAAAATTGTCGAGCGCCGCCATTCGATCGATTCGCGCGCCGGCGCAAAGCACGCGTCGTACGGCTTCATCCACGCACGCGAGCGCCATTTCACGCGCATCGAGGTCGCTGTAATATGGATGGATTCCTTCGCCCAAGACGACGCCCTCGTCTCGACCAATTCGTACCCGCATCACTGTTGCCGTTGCCGGAACATTCCGAAATACGCCAACGTGAGGCTTGATCACTGACAATCCCTTGACTTCGTGATCGTAATGTTTCGCATATCGATCGTCGCAACGCACATTGGGACGCTGCAACATTTGTAGAATCCATTCATCGAGCGGTTTCGACGCAAAAAGCGCATGACATTCGTCGTCAGTCACCTCAAAACGTGGAGGCGGATTCCAGCGCGCCGTCCGTGTCACTTTAGGCAAACCGTCGTGCAAAAATTCTAATGCCAAGTCACAAACTGCTTTGTCGCCGTACGTTACGATCAGGCGCCCAGTGTGCGTAAATCGCCCAATCTCCGCAGCTTCGACTTCGCGTCGGGCAGCCAGTTCGAGAAATGCGGCGAGCTTTTCTTCCGGAACCGCTAAGGTCATTCGTTCTTGCGCTTCACTGACCAGAATTTCCCAGGGCAAAAGCCCCGGATATTTCAGCAAAACCCGCGAAAGATCAATTTCAGCTCCGCCCGTGGCTTCGGACATTTCGCCCACGCTGCTCGACAAACCCCCAGCGCCGTTATCGGTCATTCCACTGTAGAGACCGGCGTCTCGCGCTTCCGTGAGCATGTCGAACATCATTTTCTGCGTAATGGGATCGCCAATCTGCACGGCTTGCACCGGCGATTCTTCATTGAGTTCGACGCTCGAAAACGTCGCCCCATGAATTCCGTCTTTGCCAACCCTCCCGCCAATCATCACGATTCGATCACCGGGCTGCGTGTATTTTTCGTGCGTCGGTTTGCCCGCGATCATCGTGGGCATCACCGCAACGGTTCCACAATACACGAGTGGTTTTCCCACGTAACGGTCGTCGTATAACTCGAATCCGCGCATGTACGGAATTCCCGATTGATTGCCACCATCGATCACGCCCCGATGCACGCCATCCCGAATACGTCGCGGATGCATCAGGCCCCTGGGCAGCCTGCCGGCGAAATCCGGCGCTCCAAAACAATATCCCCACACATTCGCCAAAAGGTCAGCACCCAGCCCACAACCAAAACTATCCCGATTGACCCCCACAATGCCCGTCATTGCTCCACCATAAGGATCGAGCGCGGATGGCGAATTGTGTGTTTCGACCTTGTACACCAAATGATCCCGCTCGGTAAAACGAACGACACCCGCATTGTCCGTAAAAAT
Source organism: Polyangiaceae bacterium (assembly GCA_031415295.1). Classification (GTDB taxonomy): domain Bacteria; phylum Myxococcota_A; class Polyangia; order Polyangiales; family Polyangiaceae; genus Polyangium. Next base: position 2,807 of record JANORL010000293.1, read on the forward strand.
CGAAACGAGAAAATCACCGTCTCGGTCGAGACCCTGCGCTTGCCTGTCGTGACGAACCGCCTCCGTCGCCCCGACGATGTACGTTTTGAAAAGCCCACGTGGAATCGATAACGACGCTCCGTCCGGACCAACGTAATCAATGGGCGCATTAAATATTTTGTGCTTGCAGTGCTCGCTCCACGTTTGGGCAATACATTCGAGTTCCGCGTCCGTGGGATCCCGCTTTTCAGATGCAAAATATGCCTTCACAGCTTGCATTTCGACCAGCGACAATGCCAAAAGACGATCTTTGGACAACGTTTCGAGCGCCGCATCATCGAGCGAATCGAGCGGAACAACATCGACGATAGGCTCGAGCGACGTCCCCGCGCGGGGCACCGTCAAATCCAACGTGCGCTCCGACGTGGCTCCTGGCGAATCCATGCGAATTTTCTGGATGAGCGGATTGTGCAAAACCTCCGCAGCCGCCCGTTCGACGTCATTTCGCGACAAACCCCACAAGAAATACATCGTGGCTGAATACACTTGGCCGGTGAGCGTTCGTCCGAGCACATCTTCGCAGGCTGTTTTTGCCGTTTTTCCTACGGTGTCGGTGACGCCAGCCGCAAAAGAAACGGTCAAGATCCACGGCGATCCCGTTGTCGTGTCCTCCGGCAACATGCCGAGCGCCGAAACTTCGATGACCGGATCCGTGATCGCATCGAGCACACGTGCGGCTTCGGCGGCGTCGATGTCGAGATCGCACAGGAAAAGTTTACGCGTGCGTACGCGCGAGGCACGCAAACCGAGCCAGTCCGCGAGTTGTCGTTCGGTCATAACGCCGAGAGCGTCTGGCACGTGGGGTCGATTTTCGATCTCCAAACGAAAGATGGGCATAACGGCTCCGCTTTGTCGTGGCGCACGCCCTCTAGCACAGTTTCGAGCGGTGGGGGGTAGGGGAACGATGTTGGAGGGTGTTCATCAGGCAACGCGTCGCGATGCGTCGGTCGGTCGGACTCTGGTTTACTCCTTGTGCTGCATGAGCAGCGGCATACATCGGACATGGTACGGAGATGCGACGTTTCTCGTCGCAGCCATCGATAACCAAGGCGAACCAATGGTGTTTGTAGGGTCCATGCGTTCAACTTACGAATTTAAACAACCCGCCGACAACCGCTGGACCGAGGGCGGGGTAGCCGTGGCAGAATCGCCCAATGGAAAGGCCGGTTTTGTTGCCACCACATACGCGAAGGGTGCGGACGCGACACCCACTTTGGGCAAGCTCGCACTAGCATTGAAGCTTTCGGAGTGTGAATGGAGCACCCCGGTCGATGCTGCGATTGGCAAAGATGACGTCCCGGCGAAGGTCGCCGACGGCGTTTGTCTTCAAGAGGGCAAGAGTGTGTACGTTATGTATACGACCGTGCAAGGCGATGAGCTGAATGCCTTCGTGTTGGGTGGCTGGGACGAGGACGCGACCGAGGCTGACGCTGAGTCGACCATGCAAATGGCGCTTTCGCTCAAGCTCAAAGCGGCCAAGTAAACCCCCACCCTCGTTTCGCTCCGCGCGCCCAGGGCACTTCGCGAAGAAAACTGATTGCAAATGCGTCAAGTTTTCGTGAAGCGAGTGCCTGGTCCAAACAAACCGCCATTTTCGACCATTGCGCGGTTACCCCGTGAACGGCATCGTCGAGTTTCGGTATCCTCGACCACTCCAGTCCATCGCTAAGTTTGCGTTTCTCCGGGCAGCGAGCACGCGTTTGAAGTCGTCGAAAATTTCGAGTTTGTCCTGGCATTGAAACGCCACAACGGACTCGAGCTGACCGTGAAGCGACAGCGACTGGCGCATGTTTTCGAGCGCTGCGGCATCGCGCAGACGCAAATCAGAGCGTCGCTCGCCGAGATCGGCGGGCGGAACGTGGTGCTCTTCGGAATGAATACGTTTCACCGGACGAACACAAGCACACAAAAAATCACGTCGAAGCGCCAGCGTGACACGCGCCAAGATTTACGAGAATTGTTTATTGATATCCGATAGTTATCGGCGAGATGTCCCGCGTGACAGGCGCCAGGTTTGCTACGATTTGGCTCAAGAATGGATTGCGTTGCGACGGGGCGGAATGCCCGTGCCCGGGCGAATTTCTTTTCGTTTACTTCTGCTTCGTGGCAATCGCAAGCCTGGCCGCCGTGTCGGTACTCACCAGTTGCACGTGCGGTGGCAGGAGCTTGGCCAGCGTCAGGAAGGAGTTTTGCAACGTCAATCCCCCGTCGCTCGTCATGTAAACCCACGCAATGGTCCCCTTGGGATATCCGCTGATCTCATCCACCATTTTTTGCGGCGTCAAGCGGAATTGATCGGTCTCTTTGTCGATGCCTCGCCAAGAACGCGGCCGAAAGAGCGCCAATTTGCCTCCATCGGCGCCCGTGAGAACCTCGAAGAATTGATCTTCCGGCCACCACGTGAAGATCGGGAAAAAATACGGAACATTGATCGGGAACACGCCACGTACCGAGCCGCCCGCTCGCGCGTATTTGGGCAAAAAATGGTCCTCGGCGTCGTGCCACGTGTCTACCCAATCCCAATGCACCACGCCATTGAGACCCAGAATGCATGCGTCTACGTCCGTCGCCTTTACGAATTCATTTTGCGCATCCTCCGCCAGTGACGATGGATAAGCGTACAGGTGCCCGCTCGGCGGCAGGACGAAATAATCCTTCTTGGTGCGATGACTCTGCTCGTAATACCAAGAAAGCACCTCTGGGGCGACTTGGGCCAGGTGCGGCGAGATGCTCCACGTCAGGGGCGGACAAACGTCGGGCGTTGCCTCGCAATCGGCAATACGTTGCTGAAACCAGTCGTGCCGAGTCGACATGATGTATTGGATGTTATCGCCGTCTCCGACGACGAATGCGACATACGTCTTGTTGGCGTCGTAGGTCACCGACTCAGGTTCGTTCTGCTCGACGATGCCCGATTCCGTAATTGCAGGTGCCCGTGTGCCAAAGAATGACAAATTGCCCACTTCGCTGGCGATTGCGCCCATATTGCGGGAATCGAGACAACGAGTCTGCGCCTCGTGCAAATAGCCACCGGCAACAAGCCACGAGTTGTTGTACCCATAAACGCCAACCGGAGTTGCCCAATGACCAGCGTTGACGATCTTGCTGAGCAACTCTTTTTCGGGATTTCCTTCCGTACAACCATTGACGAGAAACACCAAGAACAGTTTCTGCGAGAAAACAAAGTCGACGAGCGCCGGCTTCATTTCTTTCGTCATTGCCGGAGATGACGGCTCGCTCGGTTGTATTTCGTATCCGGGATTGAGCATCGCCAGACCCGTTGTTTGCGCCGCGAACTTGTCAAAGACGGTCGCGGTGGCTTGGGCTGGCGTGTTGTCCTTTAGCTCGACGAGCGCGTCGAATACGGGATTATCGCAGGGTACGTTGACGCTGGTGGCCAATGGAACGGCTCCGAGCGCTGCGGCGGCCGTGAGAATGTTCGGGAGCAACGGTTGCTGGTTCTTGTAATCGTACCGGACGCACGTGGGAAACGCTACGACACACGAATCGAGGAACTCCTGCGAGTTCACCGTTGCGGCGGGCGTCATACCAAGATCATTGAGCCACGTGATGTCATGTGGAGTCGCATCGATATAGACCGACCCTCCAGCTTTGCGATTGTGCAACCCGGCGCAGGCTTGTATAGCGAGCTGAACCGGTGGCGAAACATCAGGTTCGACATGCACGACGGTAAACGGGCCAGGCGTGGGTTTCGGGAGCGATGCATCATGCTTGGCGCATGAAGGGCTGGGTGGAGTCGGTACCGGTTTCGCAGGTTCGGGGCTGCTGCACGAGGAAGCGAGCGTTCCACAGACGAACAGCGTCAGCGGGGTGCCAAGCAAAAAATATCGACGTAGCATGATAACACCTTGCTCCAGTCAGGGGGCTGGCCACTTTATTCGAGCAGCAAGCATTGCCACGACCTACAGCTATCACGCTTCGCCCGACATGGGGACGGAGTGTGGAGATGATCGAGCAACGAGAAACGAGAAACGTAGGCGCTCAAGGAATGGCGTGGTCCGAGTGATGAGGCTTGCGCGTTATGCATTAGTGAAGGCATACTCTACGAATGCGCCTTCTTTCCCATCGCTTGGGTTCCGCTGGACTCGCCGTCGCCCTTGCTTCCGCATGCATCACCTTTGCGCCCGAAGCGCGTGCGCACCCAAGACGGGAGCTTAGGGAGGCAATCGATGTGGTCCTCAATACCGTCTTTGCCGTGGCCGTTCTCGGAGTCACCGCAATAACCATAACAGACCTCGTTTTTTCCATCGGCGGGGAACGCCAGCCGAAGGAGTGGGCCATAACAAAGATTTGGGTCTGCGCGCCACAGACAGTTCTTTATCATGGCTTGAGCTTCGGCTTTTCGTACGGCGACGAGGAACGAATCGCGGCATTAACGACACTCATGGGTGCGTCGACCGGCGCGATGACCACGAGCGGCATTTGGTCACTCGCGGACGATATCGATCCTGCTTCTCTTTATGGTATTTCCTGGGCTATCGGCGCGAATACCGCATTCACGTCGATGGCCCTTGGCGATCTTTTCGGAAGTCGCCGACGGCGCATGCGCGCACTCGGCATTGTCGAAATGGCCAGCATGGTCCCGACGATGGCTGTCAGCGCCTTTCGGCTCACGGATCCGACGTCGTCGCGCCCCGCATGGGGGGCGCTCGCAGGTTGGTCCGGGCTGCTCTTCGTCCACGGGCTCGTGGCGACGGTGGTTGAGAAAAAGCGTTCGGGTCCGACGGAACCGAAAGAAGAAAAATCGGCGGCTTCGCAGATTCAGTTTGGCCCGACGCTCGTGACCGACGGCTCACGGCGAGTACCCGGGCTGATGATCGGGGGCGTATTTTGATTTTTATGATATTCAGGAAACGAAAGGGTACTTCGATGCCATGATGTCGGTCGTGGAACAGCGCGCTGCCGGCTACGGTAGGCACGTATTGATGCGGGCGCTCACGTAGACGGAAGTCTTCGTGGGAGCACCCGGTGGGTAAATATTCGCCGTCGCCTTCTCAACCAAGTCGATTTTACCGTCTCCGTTCAGATCGGCGGCGATGGTCGATAGAGCGGTATTGGAACCGAAGGCCTGGGGCGTAAAGCTGGCACTGCCGTCGTTCAACAACAAAAAGCCTTCACCGAGGGCGAGATCCGTCACGCCGTCCCCATTGAAGTCCGCGGCCTGGAGCGGCCGACCTGTATGGGGATAATCCAATCGAGAAGCAAACGTGCCATTGCCTCCGTTGACGAAAATGCTCAGGGAATTGGCGGCATCGCCCGAGACGGCGATATCGGAAAAACCATCGCTATTGAAGTCCGCGACCGTCAACTCCGTCGCGGCGTTGTTCAACGGGTAGTTAGCAGGTGCAGCGAAAGTGCCATCGCCGTTGTTCATCAGCACGCTCATGCTGGTGAAATCGAGGACCTCGAGGTCGGGTTTGCCATCGCCGTTCACATCGAATGCGGTAAGCGCCCGCGGATTTACGAAATAATCCACGCCGGGAGCAAACGTGCCGCTGCCCGTATTGTGCAACACGCGCACTTTGGGCTGGTTATGAACGGACCCGATGGCAAGGTCAGGTTTGCCATCGCCATCGAAGTCTGCAGCAGCCACGGTGTTCGGGTGGAAAGCGAAACCGGGACCGGGAGAGACGCTCGTGGTGCTGAACGTGCCGTTGCCGTTGGAGAGGAGCAACGTGGGTAGCTCCAAACCCCAATTGATGAGGAGGTCGGGCTTGCCATCACCATTAAAATCAGCCGTCGTCATGTCGCGAGGGCATGCCCAAACGGATTGAGAAGCGTAGAGATTGTCGAATGCCCCGTTGCCCTGGTTGCTCAAGAGGATCACGTTGCCAGAACAACATGCAGGGTCGTTCGACGAACACTGGCAGTAACCGACTGCGAGGTCGGGGCTCCCATCGTCATTGAAGTCGGCGGACGCCATCGGTTCATTTCCAACCAACAGCCAGTGGTCCATTGAGGTACTTGCGACAACGAGGGTCGAGATCTTCGTCGTGAAGGTGCCATCCCCGTTGTTGGGAAGCACATTGTCGCCCAACGCCAAATCAGGCTTGCCGTCACCCGTCCAATCCGCGGCTTTCAGCCCGGAATACCCTGAATACGGTACCGAGTAATCACCGATGTCGCTGAACGTGCCATCCCCATTGTTTTTGAACACGGCCAGTGAAGGATCCGGAGGCAGCGCTTCGTGTGAGACGGCAAGATCCAGTTTGCCGTCCACGTCCAGGTCCACGACCGCAATCGATACGGTCCACATCGCGCCGCCGAGCGGTCCAGACCACCAGGAATGTGCCCATTGCGTACCAAACGCGCCGGAACCGTCGTTCCACAAGACTTCGACGCCGGCGTATTCGAGATTGACCCCGTCCGTTCCCCACCTCTTGACGATCAAGTCGGGCGCCATATCGCCGTTCATATCGGCGACCTTTACGACACTCGTTTCGATGTACCCGTCATTGGCTGTATAAAGGTAGGGAGTAGGCGGGGCAAAGGTGCCATTGCCATTGTTCAGCAGTACCCAGAGCTTGTTCCCGTAGCTCGTGCGAATCAGATCGAGCTTGCCGTCCCCATTCAAGTCAGCGGCGGTCATCGAACCATAGGACGCATACTCGATGCCATAGTCGACTCCAGGAGCGAAGGAACCATTGCCGTTGTTCATCAGCACAATCACCAACGTGGGGGTATGCTCGACCATCTCGGGCTTGCCGTCGCCATTCAAGTCAGCCACCGTCCACCCATAAAGGTAGTCCATGGGATAAAGGTAGTCCATTGGGGGCGCGAAGGTGCCATTGCCGTTGTTCAGCAGGACACGCACGACGTAATTCTGCCCGTCGATGGCCGTGCCAACCAAGTCGGCCCTGCTGTCGCCATTCAAGTCTGTTATCTCCGAGAGGTTCAGCGAGTAATCGATCTGGGGGGCGAACGTACCGTTCCCATTGTTCAAGAGCACCTTCACGATGAAGCTGTTGTATACCGCGAAGTCGGGATTGCCATCGCCATTCAAGTCGATCATCGAAGCGCAGTTCGACCCGCTGATGGCATAGTCGACTTTCGGTGCGAACGTGCCATTGCCTTGATTGATCAGCACACCGACGGTGCTCGCCGATTTCCGATAAACCTCGATGTCTGGCAAGCCGTCGCCATTGATGTCGGCGACTCCAAGCAACGAGAAGTTGATACCGAGCGAGTCATTGGTATCGACGAACGTGCCATTGCCAGTGCCAATGCGCACGTGCAGGATACCCGAAGCGTCCACACCGACGACGTCCGTCACGCCATCACCGTTCACATCGACCAATTCGCCGGGAAAGATGTCGTCGACCGCGCGAGGAAAGCCAAACGACCCGCTTGGACACGACGCGAGCACACAGGCTCCGGCCGAACACACCTCTGCCCCCGAGCACTCGTTCGCGGGATCCGAGCCGGAGAGGACGTCCGTGCACACGCCGCCATGCCCCGGCACATTGCAGGCCTCACAGGTTCCCGTGCACGCGGTATCACAGCATACGCCGTCGATGCATTGGCCACTCGGGCATGACGTGCCGTCCACGCACGCGGAGCCATTCGTGGGGTTCTCGACACACGTGCCGCCGTTCAGAGCGAGGTCGCAATGCTCTGTCGTGACGCAATGGGCATCGCTGCTGCATGGGGCGCAAACGAATGCATCGCAAAGGCCGCTTTGGCAATCAGTGCCGCTTTGGCAGGCTTGCATATTGCCGCAATGGTCGCAATCTGGGCCGCCGCAATCGATGTCCGTTTCCATTCCATTCTTGACACCATCCGCGCACATGGACGCAACGCACGTGTTCGTCCCGCCCGCGGGATCGCACACGTATCCGGGCATTGCACAATCCGCATCGACGTTGCATTCGACGCATTGTCCTACTATTGTTCCGGCGGGGTCGGCGCAGACCGTACCGCCATTCTGCGCACAAGGTCCGGCTATCGGGGTGCGTACGTTTTCGCCACCGCTGCACGAGTCTGCGGTGCAATCATTGAGGTCATCTGTCGGATCGTCGTCGTCCACGATCTTGGTATTGCCTGCGCCATCGCAAACTTGAAGCTTGCAGTCACCGACGAATTGGCCGGAGTTCGTTGGCGTGCCGTCCAGGACAGGCGTCGTGCCGCAAACGCCCATATCACACGTGGCCACGAGGCATTCATTCATGGGATCGGGACACTGCGATGGATCCATGCATGCCGAGCCTCCCTGTCCAGCGGAGCCAGCGGAGCCCCCTTGACCGCTCGAGCCACCTTGTCCCCCTTGTCCCGCTTCGCCGCCCTGTCCAGCGGAGCCACCTTGCACCCCGCCGATGCCTGGGACGTCGCATGCGGTAGCTCCAATCAACAATGACAACCCTAGGGAAACACCAATCGACTTGGATAACGTCACGACAGTCCCCTTCCGCGGTGTTTTTCGCTGTGGTAAGGTCTGTTGCCCAGCAAGGTGCGAGCGTTCAGAAAAGATGTGATGTCGCAGCTTTTCGAATCGTGCCTGTGCCACCCGACGATGGCGCGGTGAAGTCCGCCCGCGAGGCACTCCAGGCGCGTTATGATGACATCTTCGTTAATTCAGTGAATGCACCACGACCGCATTCGCCGCAATGGATGGAAACGCGATCGGGGTGGCAGTGGTTGGCAGCAGCGCGCGCGATTCGTATTGGCTTGAAGTGGAATTCACACTCGTTGTGCCGGCGGTCGTGATTTGGCTTGGCGCAATGGCTTGGGTAGCGTATGGGCGATCGCGCGAGGTCCTTCATGATGAACGTGAAAAGAACGGGCGTGTACGTCGTGCCGATTTTGATTGGTCTTTTGGGCGCATGCGCGGCGTCGACGAATGGCACCGGAGCGGAGAACGCGGGCGGCTCAGGTGGCGAAGCCGTCAGCTCGGGTTCAGGTGGCAACAGCTCGGTCTCCAGTGGATCAGCAGGTGGCGATATTTCGAAGATGGTGGCCTCACGGGCGGCGGAGGCAGCAGCCCAGGCGATGGTTGCGCGGACGAGGCGAAGCTTGTTTACATCATCGGCCAAGACAATCAATTTTACAGTTTCTATCCACCAACGCTCGATGTGAAGCTGATCGGCATTATCAACTGTTCGGGCGCCGGTCTGAATCGGCCATTTTCGATGGCGGTCGATCGTCAGGGTGTGGCTTGGATTCTTTTTGAGGATGGTCGCATCTTTCATATCGACGTAAAAACGGCAGGCTGCGTGCAATCGGCCTATGTACCGGGACAGTTGGGATACTCGACGTTTGGAATGGGGTTTGTCTCCAATAGCGTAGGAAGCAAGGACGAAACGTTGTACGTCGCGGATTATCTCGGCAAAGGACTGGCCAAAATCAACACGACAGCACTTGGGCTTTCCGTCGTGGGGCCCTGGGACACGCTTACCGGCGCTGCGGAGCTCACCGGCACGGGTGATGCGAGGCTGTACGGATTCTTTAATGACGTGCCGATCATCATCGCGGAAATCGATAAGTCGAGCGGCAAAATCCTTTCAAAAGCACCCCAGCCAACCATCAGTATCGGTAGCGGTTGGGCCTTTGCGTTTTGGGGTGGTGATTTCTGGCTCTTCACGAGTCCCACGGGCCAAACTCAAATTGACCGGTATCGACCCGCCGACGGCACCACGACGACCGTAAAGACCGGGCTCGGCACCAATATCGTGGGCGCAGGTGTTTCGACGTGCGCACCGTTCGAACCACCAAAATGACGCGCTCGCCGTGCCAATCGGTTTTCCGCACGAATTGTCGATGAATGCATGGATGGATCAACCGGTCATTGGAACGTCGCGTCCAAGCTGAATACACCACCTTTGCTCGGGGCACTCGAATCGACGGCATTGGGAGGTTCGATTCCGTTCCCACTGTTCGTGCCCACGTGTGAACAAACAGCCTCACGGCTCCTTCCGCAGCACCGCCAAGAGCTCACCCACGGCCTTCGCCATCGCTCGGAGTTCCGCCGCCGCCTCCGACCGCGAGGCGCCTGAGAGCTCTTCGAGCTGCGACTTCCACTTCCCCAAGATCCCGCGATCCGAGAACATGCTCGCCGCGCGCGTGATCCGAGCGCTCGCGCCTTTCGGCGTCATCCGCAAGATCGGCCGCTCGAAGAATCATCCCAATCATCCCGGGCTCTGATCTCGCCCGTCAAACTGGTTCCGGGATCTTGCCACGCGCCCATGTAGAGTCATGCGGCCGCGGACGTGACGATCATCCGCACGGGCCGAAACCCGCCGGCGGGGTGCAGGACCAGCTCTCGTCAACGAGACGGCACTCAAACGACTCGTTGCTATAGGTCATCTTCTCGGAGGCGCAGTCGGCATCCACACGGCACTCCTGGCCGGCGCCGTAACACCCGAGTCGGCCGCGAGGCCGGTCGCACGAGTCGATGTCAATGCTCAATCCGCACAGCCCGTCGCTGCACTCGCCCGATGCCGGACACGTCGCAGGAATACACTGCGCCCGGCCTCCGACGACGCCTGCGCAGGCGCAGACCTTGCCGGGATCGCAATCGGCGTCGGTCGCGCAACCGTACGAGCACTCGCAGTCTCCGAATGGGGAGTTTGAACAGGACCCGTAGGGACGCTCGTTGCAATCGACGTCGGTCGCGCACTGGGGTATGTTGTTGCTCAGTTTTTGGCAGGTCCCTGGAGTCGCTGGGGCCACGCACGTCACGGCCTGGGCTCGATGCACGAACCCATCCGCGCAGTTCACGAACCCACTCTCGGTCGTCGTGCCCGCCTGGAGGATGGGCTCCGGATCGGCGCACGCGCTCGGGGAACTACACCCACACGCGAGCAGGTCACAGGACAACACCGAAATCCCCAGGAGGCGAAGCTCGTTGCGCATGAGTTCTATTAGCACGATCGAGATCGTGTCGTACGGAAATGGATCGACCAACGCCTTGATCGTCGACAATGTCATTACGGGTTCCACCGTGTGGAAAGAGTCGGCGCTGGGCGTAAACGGTGACAATTTGGGCGAAGGCGTGCAGCTCACCGGCCCGGGAAACGTGATCGCTTTTAATCGCATCAGCGGCTTTCGCGTTTGCCTTTCGCTCCTCGAGGACGGCGAGGCTTTATATCAGGTATCTGTCGATTTCTACGGGAACGACCTGGATACCTGGTGGCGACGGGGATTGTGGGTGCCGCTTCGTAGGCAGCCAGGAAAGCGGTGCGGGAGCTACCTTGTGGATTTTTGCAGCGCTCGGCCTCACGTTCGCGTTGGGCCGTCGTAAGCGCACCTGTCAATAAAAAATTGGTTTGGCGTGGAACGAAGTCCTCGAGACTTTTCGTACCGTTTGGTCGATAAAACAGGCTGCATTG
>JANORL010000294.1:0-2065 GCA_031415295.1 Polyangiaceae bacterium
TGTCGGTGATGGCAACCGCATGTGAAACAAGCCGTGCACCGGAACCCGAGGCGACGGTGGGCACAGTGGATCTGGGTCAATCGGGTGGGTCGGCCGACACGCTGCGGCTCAACGACACGCCGGGCAATTGGTTCAAGAGTGATGCGACGGGATCGTCGTTATCGGTTGTTGGGGCGGGCAAAAGAGTGGATTTTTCGATTGGAGGTTGCTGTACGACCACGCGTCATACGGCGACGATGCTGGTCAAACCGGATGGATCGAATGCGGCTCTCGACCAGGGGCAATCTCAATCTGGAACGCTTTCGACCACGCTCGACGCGGCCGGCGTATACGTATTTGTCTGCAAGATTCACCCCTATATGACGGCGGTCGTCGGGGCCACGAATTCGGCCGGTGCGATTCCCGATGTCACTGCCACCTCATTGCCATTCATCGGACACCTTGGCGCAGCTTCGTTGCCGGCCGGAACGGTCCTTTCCGTTCTCCGCACGCTGGCGGCGACCGATGGCGAAAAAACATCGAAATGGCAACTATATCCAGCGAACGACCCAGGTCTGTTTGTACCTTCCATTCCGGGCGTTGGCGAAGTTTGGATCAGCACGCAATTCGAACGCGTTCCTAATCAGAAGAACAATGGTGTCGAAAAACCCGGGACCATTACAGTCGTCGACGCTGCGACGTTTACGGTCGAACGCGAAGTCAATGGGCTCACCGCCAATGGTATGTGGAACAATCCGCACAACATGTGGGCCAACAATAAGCTCGACGTCATGTACAACTCGAATTGGTTTGGCCAATGGATCAACAAGATCGACCGAGCGAACGGTAGCATCCTTGGATCGATCACGGTTGGCCATTCGCCGACGCATATCATCACGAATCCCGATCCGAATTCACCACAATACGGGGAACTCAACATTCCGCTTTCCGCAGAAAACGATATGGTCAAAGTTCGCGACGACATCAATGGGTTTCGCGTTGTGGACAAGAAGCCCACGGGCAGTGGCAGGACGCACCCGCACGCTCATTGGCTCACGTGCGGCACGGGTGATGTGACGGTGGTCCCGAACGTGTTCAAGGACGTGGGCTTTGCCGGCTCGGTCAGCTTCATGAACAGCAATACGGGCGCGGTGCTGTCGGAAATCAACTACGACGCGAATCACCCACTGAAAAGCGCACTTCTCATGCCACTTGCGGCTGGCGAATGCCATGTCGACATCAATGGGCAGCATGTCCACAAGGCGTACGTGGGCAGCGTAGTCAGCGGCAAGGTTAGTGTATTCGACGTCGCGTCGCGTACGCTCACGAAAAACATCGACGTGACCCTCACGCCCGACGGTCAATACGGTCAGAACCTCTTGCACACGCTGCAGGTTCCCATTCAGGTTCCGGTCAGTCCTGACGGACGTTGGGCCGCTGCCGCGGTCCTTTCGCTCACGACTGTGGCTCGTGGAGCAACGGGTTCCGCCGATCACGTCGCCCTCATTGATACAACGAGCGACACCGTGGTCAAACTCATCGGGACATCGGCCGGCACGCATGGCGTCAATTGGGGCGCGAAACAAGGTGGCGGGTATTATGCTTGGGTGACGAGCCAATTCTCCAATGTCGTCGAAATCATCGATCCCGACCCCAATAATGATGGCATTGGGTCCGATGCGGCTGTCGTTGGTCGCATTCGCCTCTCCAATGGTTCGACGGGCGCTGGCGTCAGCGATGGTACGGGCGGCCAAGGCGTCAAACCGCTCCCGATGGTGCACGACGGGTGGATTCAGCGCACCGCGAATCTCGTTGGCACTGGACAGCTTTCGCCTGAGGTCGAAGGCTGGATCAACGCGCTCACGCCGACCCAGCGAAACCCGCAATAGGCTCTCGGGGCAGCGCTCCGCGGGTGTATCTCAGGATTTGCCCGCAAGCAGCACCTCACCTCGGCCCCTGCAATGAAAGCCGGGCACGTTCTCGCTTACGCTCGAACGGCCCTAGTCAGTGCATTCGTCGGGCTCGCTTCGCGACCCGACTCTTGCACTCTAGCCAGTTTACGATGGGGGGCTCCGCCCCCCCAACC
>JANORL010000295.1:0-1857 GCA_031415295.1 Polyangiaceae bacterium
ACATCACGTGGTTATTGCGATTCCCGTATACATCGTGTAGCAAAAGACTCGTTTTCCCATCGCTGCGAAATGGAAGAGCCGTCGCGAGTTCCGGTTGCAGCAACGTCGGATCGCTCGGCTCCAGCGGATCCTGCTGAAACGACCATTCTTGCAAAAATGCGCCCTTCTCCGCGGCAAACCCGTTACCCGTATTCTTGGCGATCCGCCATTCCGTGACGGGGTGCTCGGCTGTCGAAAACGGTGTCGAGTCGGGCACGATATAGTCCGGTAGGCCGTCCTGATTGATATCTGCGAATAGAAAACTCGCCTTGTCTGACAACGGCGCGGCAATCGTCGTATTCACATCGACAAGTCCCAGCGATGCTTTTCCATACTGGAATCGAGTTGGTGCAAAACAATTCCCCTTCGCGTCGCATTGCTCTATGGTGGTCAACCGCGTGCGTTTCGATGTCTCGCTGATTTCGTGGCCAAACAAAAAGCGTCCCGCAAGAGCCTTACCTGCGTGTTTTTGCACTTCATTTAATTGCAACGTTTGTTGCGTGGTCACGCCATAAGAAAATCCTCGATGACTGTGGTCCTCATCTTTCGTCCCATACACGAAAGCAACTGACTCCGTCGGTTCCATTCGTCCTACCGGCAATGTTTGAATCAAATCGAGCGCGTATTCAGCGGCGGATCCGTCCTCATTTTCAGCAATGCGCCAGCCGTATATCGTCCGATTGCCTCGTGGATCGGTTTTTTCGCCAGCAAGCCAAGCGCGAACCTCATTGTTTGGACCCATCGCGCGCGTTTCGGCCGTTTTCCCATACGTCGTGACTTCGCCCGAAGGCCAGAACGTTTCAAAATATTCATTCTCTGCATTCTCAAGATGGAGTACGACCTTGATTTGCTTATCCGGGAACAGGCGGAATTCCATTTCCGTCTTTGATTGCGCCACAACAACAAGACGTTTTTGATCAAGGCATACGGAGGTAAAATCGCTATCGTCGAATTGAATTGCACGATTTTCGTTGTCGATTGGAAGTGAACGCGAGCACCTGGTTATGGATGAAGCCGCATGGATACCAAAACCGAAGCCCACGGGCCCTTCGTTTTGCCCATCGTAGTTCACTTGCAATAAGCCGTCGCTCGATCCGATACCCATAAGTGGAATCGTTACTTCGGGCGCACCGGTACCACTGACGGCGAATTCGACCGCGACGTTTCCAGGCGCAAGGTTTCTTGCCTTCTGGGGCGCTGCGACAGCAAATGCCGCATGTTTGAACTTGCAGATCCGGTAAGTCGCTTCAATGACTTGAAGCGGCGGCTCACACGAACAACCTTTCACGAGGATGCACAGGACAAACAGAGCGAATGGGACCAACGTTTGCCATGACCATCGAATCGGTTTGCGCATGGACGGCCTCCCAAGGAGCGAGGATACGCGCACGGCGTGGAGTGTCTACATTGAAAATGTGGTTGGCACCTTTGGTCGCCGATGGCTTCAATGCGGATTCATTCAAGCGATTTGCCAATCATGCAGATTGGATAGACTTGAGGCATTTGCTACTTGGCAAGCTCGAACGAGGCGAGCCAGGCCTCATCAACTCCCTCCACGCCTACGTCGTCTCCGTAACGTCTTCCTCGTCCCCGTCGGCTTCTTCCGCCGCCGATTTCGTACGCACATCATCAAAAAACAAATCCTGCATCACCTTGTCTCGAGGGAATTCCGCCTCGACCCGTGATTGTGCCTGCGTGTATTTCGTCACGAAGCGTTCTTTCGCGGCATTACGCAACGCGCGTAGATCTCGCGTCTTTTGCCCCGCGGTACGTCGACCCTTCAGCGCCAATGCATACTTCTCGCGATGATCGTGCACG
>JANORL010000296.1:0-14221 GCA_031415295.1 Polyangiaceae bacterium
AAATCTTCGCTGTTTCTCGATATGATTGCAAAATGCAAAATGGTCAGTCCGAGTGCGGAAGCACGAGGACTTTGTCATGTAGAGGGGTGGGTTTTAACCCACCCCTCGGTGGCGACTTGCGCTTATCTTAACGCCTATGGGTTGGGGGGCTTTGCCCCCATGTGAACCATTCAATTGCTGTATTTGGCAAGCACGAGTCCGCCAGTTCCGGCCAAGGGCGTGCCCCATCCGAAATCCGTCGTCATGCTCGTGGCGCCCACGAAAACCGCTCCCGATGGGCTGCCCGTTAATGCATACCAGCTCGCCGGAGGCGTGGTACGCCAAACGAGCGTGCCGGTTTCATCGAATTTGGCGAGTAAACGACTACCCGTGAAGTCGCCATTACCCAAATTCGCGGTGCCTTGGAAAAACCCGATCACCGCCACATCGTCTGTGCTCGTGAAGTCCATGAAGACACTCGTCAGGTTAAACGTCGACGTTCCGAATTGCTTCGTCCAGATGGCATTTCCATTCGCATCGAGTTTGGCGAGTCCGAGGTCGTTTGTACCGACGGCGGTGATGGCACCATTACCAAAGTCGGCCGCACCGCTGAAATTGAATGCAAGCACCATGTTACCGCTTTCGTCGAAGACTTGGGCGACCGAGGGCGTGGCACTCGAACCTATGGCAACCGGAACGGTTTTGGTCCAAAGCGGATTACCCAGGGCGTCTTGTTTCACGATCGACAAGATTCCCGATTGTCGTGTGACATCGTAGAAGGCCCCGGAAGGTCCGATGATGGATCCGAGTGGTAGTCCAGCGGCCACGTTGAATTCGACTTGACCCGTAGGATCGTATTTCACGAGGCGATCGCCTGTGACGAGAATGCCGTCGCCAAAATCGACGCCATTGAGACTGTCCGGTGAGACCGTTGCTGCAATGAGCAGGTGTCCACCGTCGCCGGCTGTGACGGTCGTGATTTCCGTATCGTCGTACGAGCGGTTCCACGCCGGCCCGTCGATTTGCGCGGTGTACACTGAATTGCCTCCACCGTGGAACCAATGTTGCGTGGCCACGATATCGACATAACGCGACCGGGCACGAAGGTAGGTGGTATCGTTGTCGGCATCGTTTGTCGCGGAATCACTGACGTCCGCGGGGCTTCCTGACGCGTCGAAAGTAAACGACCACGGTTGTGCTCGGGACGGGTCGGCATCGAGCAACCAGCCATTTATGTCAATGGTGCCCGTTTTGGAACCGCTACCGAAAACACCGCCATTGGCGAGTGGCGTGAGCCATTCGATACTGATCGTGCTGCTGGTAACGGGTGAGAGAATGGTTGCCCATTGGAAAGGAGCGCTCGGGCTGGCGACGTTGGCGCATACTTCGTCGTCGCATACGTGGCTCAAGCATTGGGTTCCGGCGCTGCATACCGTACCGCTATTGGATTGGCACGTGCCGAGTCCGTCGCAAATGCCCGCGCAGATTGGCGTCGAATTCGCATCGTTTTGGCCTTGCGGAACTGGAGAACAGCTTCCGACAGAACCCGCGGCATTACAGGTCATACATGTTCCTGTGCATGCGGTCGCGCAGCAGACGCCGTCGATACAAAAGCCGGACGAGCATTCGGCGCTGTTGGCACAAGCAAAACCCGTTTCCACCATCATGCACGCAGCGGCGCCGTTGCACGTGCCCGCTCCGCCGCATTCATTATCGGGATCCGTTCCCGATATGATCATTCCACATTGCCCGTTGACTCCGCCGCCTTTTTTCGCTGCGGAACACGATCGGCACGTGTTCGTGCAGGCATTGCCACAGCAATACCCGTCGGCGCAATATCCAGACAAACATTCTGCTGCCGAACCACACGATGCGCCATTAAAAGATTTACACGTTCCCGCACCGCCGCAATTACCGCTCGCGCATTCGTTGTCAGGATCCTTGTCGGCCGTTATGGGGCCGCACGTGCCGTCGGAGCCTTGGCCCTTTTTCGCGGCCGTACACGCTAGGCACACGCTCGTGCATGCCGTGTCGCAACAGACGCCGTCGGCGCAATTGCCCGACGTACATTGAGCACTTTGGCTGCACGCGTCGCCATTGCCAAGACCTAGTCCCAGATTACACGCGCCCGAGCCATTACATTCGGCATTCGTGCATTCGTTGTCCGGGTCGGTGCCTGTCGCAATGGGGCCGCATTGGCCGTTGTATCCGCCGCCGCGCTGGGCAACCGAACAGGCCATACATGGGCCGTTACAAGCATTGCCGCAACAATAACCATCGACGCAATACCCAGACAAACATTGGGAAGCAGCTCCGCACGATGCGCCGTTGTAACCAATGCATGCGCCCGAACCATCGCAATAGCCGGCGACACATTCACCGTCCGGATTTTTGGTCACCGCAATCGGCCCGCATGTGCCATCGGAGCCTTGGAACTTTTTCGCCGCGGTACACGCTTGGCAGCTTCCCGTGCACGCGCTGTCGCAACACACGCCGTCGGCGCAATTGCTCGATGCACATTGCGAACCCGCGCTGCATGCGTTGCCATTGGCGAGGCCTTGCGGCAATTGACACGCGCCCGAGCCATTACAATCCGAGGTCGCACATTCGTTGTCCGGATCGGTACTGGTAGCGATGGGACCGCATTGACCGTTGAATCCTCCGCCGCGTTTGGCAATCGAACAAGCCACACACGTACCGGAACAAGCATTGCCACAACAATATCCGTCGACGCAATTCGCCGACAAACAGTCAGTCGCTCCACCACATGTGACGCCATTGTATTTTTGGCAGCTGCCTGCACCATCACAAGCACCGGACGCACATTCATTGTCGGGATCGCCGTAAAGTGCGATCGCTCCACACGTTCCGTCTACGCCGTTGCCTTTTTTCGCCGCCGTACATGCTTGGCACGTCCCAGTGCAGGCCGAGTCGCAACAGACGCCGTCCTTGCAAAAGCCGCTTCCGCAGTCGCTGCCAGCCGTGCACGTTTGCGCATTCTTGATCGGCGCAACCGCAGATTGTGCCGACGCATTTTCCGCGCATCCCCACGGACGGCAATCTTCATCGGGTCCCCACGGAGCCGCATTGCCGTTGGCCAATTCGTTCGCATCGTCGGTCGCGCGTGCACCTGCCGCGCCTGCACCATCGATGCTGCTCTGATTCTCCGCGCCGCACCCCACGGTCGACAGGAGGCTCAAACAAAGGACGCCAAGTGATCCCTGGACGGGCCAAAGAGGCCTCCGGAGCCAATTCGAATACATCATCGTGAGTCCTTTCTTCATGACGCAGGACGCTATCGCGAGCGCGTGAAAACACAGTTTCCTTGTGGCAAATGTTCATCTTATTCCATCCAGCTTACCGGAGGCAATGATTTTTGCGGAAACGTCAGGGCGCAGCGTGTGCGGTGTGGATGGAGGCGTAGCAAATTCTCCGATTGTCGCGAAGGAAATCACCATCAGCGTTCTCGCTCCGTGGACCGGGGTTCCAAACGGCAGTTCATCGTCGTGAAATTAGTTTGTCTCGGATAACGTTGAAGACGATGAACCCACCGCGCTTGTGGAACGATTCCGGTGATGACAAACGCACGATGCCCTGGTTTGCTCTTTCGGGATTCGAATCCGGCGAAGTATTTCCTCCTGGACGATTTCTCTGTATCCTGCTCGTGCCGTGCGCACGTGCGGCGCCAGGAGAGCGTACGAGATGGCGGAAGAGATGCAAAACGACCTGGTGGTGGAAGAGCCTCCGCGGGCAGAACCGCCGGCGGACCGAGGTCAAACGACGAATCGTCGAGGTGCCTTGAAGGCGCTCGCTGCCGCATCGGGAGCGATTTATGCCGGAGCGGTGATCGTGCCTGCGGCGCGTCTGCTCGCTCCGACTTCGAGTGGCGGGACCGGTACAGCGCGGTGGATCCGCGTCGCAAGTCTCGCCGAAGTCAAACAGGACGAACCCAAACGCGTCGTCGTGATCGCGGACGAAAAAGATGGGTACACCATCACCCGCGATCAACTGCTCGGTTCGCTCTGGCTCGTGCGTAAAGGGGATCAAGTCAAGGCGATGAGTGCGGTTTGTCCGCATCTTGGTTGCTCGATCGATCTCAACGGTGACAAGCAGAGTTACTTTTGTCCATGCCACGTATCGAAGTTTTCGCTTACCGGCGAACCTGTTTCAGGGCCGTCTCCGCGCGGAATGGATCTGCTCGACGTGCGTATCGTGGACGGGTTTGTCGAAGTTGATTTTCGCCGATTTCGGCAAGGCATTGCCGCGAAGGAGGAAGTCGGGTGAAAATCGGCGATTGGATTGACGAACGTACGGGTTACCGGTCGGCCGTAAAAAGCCTCGTCGAACTGACAGTGCCTGGGGGCGCACGGTTTGCTTATGCATGGGGCGCGGCGCTGGGACTCGTGCTCGTGGTCGTGGCTGTCACGGGCGTGCTCATGTCGACGGTGTATGCACCGAGTACCACGACGGCGTGGGCGAGCGTATTGTTCATCCAGCAGAAAGTCCCTGCGGGTTGGATCGTGCGCGGTTTGCATGCATTTGGCGCGCAAGCGCTGATCATCTTGGGCGCGATTCACTTGGGTCATGCGATCGTGCGTGGCGCATATCGAAGGCCCCGAGAATTCACGTATTGGCTCGGGCTTGGACTGCTCGGCCTGGTGGTCGCCGCGTCGCTCACGGGTAATCCGTTACGCTGGGATCAGCGAGGGTTCTGGGCACTTCGTGTCGAGTCGGGCATCATGGGTACGGTGCCGTTTGTTGGTACGTTGACGCAAGAAATGCTTCTCGGGGGAAGTTTGCCCGGGAACATGACGCTGACACGCCTGTACACGTTGCATACAATCATATTGCCGCTCCTGCTCGGAACCGCGTTTGCCGCGTATGTGATGCTGGCGAAAAAGCATGGTCCCGCGCTCGAAACGCCCGCGGATGCCGTAAAGGTCGAGCGTTACTTTCCGTCGCAAGCTGCACGTGATTTGCTCGTGGCGGTGTTGGTTCTCGGCGCCGTTTTTGCCCTTACCTGGCAATATCATGGAGCGCCGCTGGATGCTCCTGCGGATCCGACGAGCGATTATCCAGCCCGGCCAGAATGGTATTTCCTGGCGCTTTACGAGATGCGTAAACCTTTCCCGGGACGGCTCGAACTCGTAGCGACGGTATTGCTTCCCGGGTTGGTTCTCGGGTATCTCGGACTTTTGCCGTTCCTCGACAAAAAAGCCGATCGCGGCGTGATGCAGCGATTGCCGTTGCTCGTGCCCGTTGCGCTTTTTGGTATTGGTGCTGGCGTGCTCACCGGTGCTTCCATGAAGCACGATGCCAGTGACCCCGACTTTGCCAAAGCCGTAGCGAAAGCCGAAACGCAAGCGAAAAAATCGATAACCATTGGCACCGAAGGCGTTCCACCCGAAGGCGCGCTGGCGATGATTCGTCATCATCCGGAAACGCGGCGTGTGTGGTTATTCGAGCAACATTGCGCGACGTGCCATCGTATGGGCGACATCGGGCCAGCGGCAGGCAAAGAGACGGCGCCGGATTTGACTGGTTTTGGTTCGAAAGCGTGGGCCGAGCGCGTCCTCATCGAGCCGGATCACGATAACCTTTTCGGCAAAACGGCATTCAAAGAAATGATGCCGAGCATGATGATGCCGCCCAAGGATCCCGCAATGGCGAAAGAATTCACGGCGATGAAGCTGGAAGACTTGAATGCCATTACGGAATTTTTGGCTGCAGGAGCGGAAGGCAAAAAGACCGACGGTATGCTGGGTGAAAAACTCGTCAGGCAACGGTGCACGAGTTGTCATCGATTGGATGGGAAAACCGACGACGAAGAATCGCTTGCTCCGGAACTGCGGGGCTGGGGCTCGACGGCGTGGATTCTCGCGCAAATCGACAATCCGGGCAGCGGCAAGACGTATCCCAAGGGCGCGATGGACGCGAAACTCGAGGGACACATGCCGGCATTTGCGGAAAAACTCAGCGACGCCGATCGCAAGTTATTGGCGAGTTTCGTGCAAATGCAGGCGCAAGCGCAAGTCAGAAGCAAATAATCCCATCCGAAACATTTCCGAGCCATTCATTTCATGATGGCCGCCCAAGAGGCACCGTTCAGTTTGCAACCTGGCAAATTTCGGGGGTAATGCGTGTCTCACACCACACGCGCGAAGCGAGCATTCAAGTCCAGGCTCGGATTCAAACTGAACACCCTCCTAGGTGGCTGGTGTCAAACGTCGCGAGCGCTCGAAAGCTAGGGCGACGGAGCGAGGAATCCTCCTGGATTTCGAGCGATGTCGACCGACGATTTCGGGTGCGCAGCAGTTTGACACCAGCCACCTAGGGCAATTCGACGAACAACCTGGCTTCATCCAAACTTCCCACCACGGCATCCGCCAACAAATCGAATCCCGCAGCGTCGTGTTCGGGCACCGCAATCACTTTCAAGCCCGCGTCTCGCGCTGCACGACAACCATTTCGTGAATCTTCAAACGCCACACACATTGCGGGGTCGACCCCGAGCAGCTCGGCAGCCCGTAAATACACATCTGGAAATGGTTTGGCTCGAGGAACCTCACGACCCGATACCGTCACCTGAAAATGATCGCGCAGGTCGAACGTACGCAATACCGCATCAATGATTTTGCGCGTCGACGAAGACGCCAGGCCAACGGGCAAACGTCCGCGAGCTTCGTTCAAGAAACGTAACGCGCCTGGTTTTAGCGAGATTTCGTCGATACGCGCCACAAGCCTATCCTCCATCTCTGCCACGTCTCGATCCTCATCGACGTCGAACCCGCACGTTTTGCCCATGAGCCGAATGGCGGGCCCGATGCCCAGGCCGGTACATTCGAGAGCCAAATCATAGGTCCACACACCACTTCGAGCGGCAATGAAGGCCTTTTCGATTTCATGCCACAAAGGTTCGGAATCCACGAGCAGGCCGTCCATGTCGAAGACCAGCGCGCGGGGCGCGAAACGTTTCACGATGATTTGCCTCGGATAAACGATTTCAGGGATAAGGATTATCGTCGAGTTTTCGAGGTCCTGGCGTGATCGTTTTTCCATCCGGCGATACCGCTCCGCCATTGAGTGGCGAGAGCTGCAGCGTGATCGACGTATTCTTCGAGAACAGGACGATTTCCCCCGCTGCCTTGAATCCACGGGCTTCTGCGTGGACGCGATGTCCCATTCCGTCCATGGGAACTTTGCCCGCGTAAGGATTGGTGGGAATACGCGCGCCGTCGACGAAAATCGTTGCATTCGTCGGAACGGCCGTAATTTGTAAATCCATCATCGCTTGTGCGGGCGCCGCGCTGGCACTTGCCGCTGGTGTGGGCGTCGGTGTGGGAGCTGCAGCAGACAATACGGCGGGAATCATTTCCGCGGATTGAGCCGCACTCGCTTTCGGCATTTCCACTGGTTGATTGCCTTGCGCATTCGTGATGGCGTCTTGACGACGACCCAGAATGAGAAACGTGCCCGCGGCAGCGGCAATGCAACCAACGACGAGAAGAGCATAAAATGAAACGGGACGTTGGGCCGGCATATCCGGCACCGTCTGAGAAGCGACGAGGTTCCGAGTTTCATTCGAAGGCGGTGGAGCCGCGGCGGTCGCATCGACTTCGGCCATGAGAGCGGCCCGGTCGATCCGCGTCGTCATTTCTAAACCGATTCGCGGCAATCCCGAACGTAAGCTAATGGGTGCTCGCGAATCCACGGATGTCGGGCCATCGGTTTCTTCGCGCAATTTGGAAATTTGACGCTCGATCAGTTTCCGCATTTGGCCGCGTTTTTCGCCGAACAAGACATGTATGTATTTCGAGATGTCTTCATTCGTCACGCGAATCTTGGATGAACGCAGATAATCTTCGATATCTGCGCTCATTGCCGCAGCCGATTCGTAACGATCGGCGGGACTGCTGGCAAGCGATTTATCGATGATCTTGGACAACGGCCCTTCGGGAATCATTTTCCGTACGATATCGAGCCGATCGATTTTTCCCGAATTGAGCTGATCGAGAATTTCGAGGTCCGGCATTCCTTCCCAGAATCGTTTTCCAGTGAGACCTTCGGCCAGCACGAGACCCATAGCAAACACGTCCGCACGTCGATCGACCTTTTCGAGGCGCACCTGTTCGGGCGACATGTAGCCAATTTTGCCTTTGACCATTCCTGCAGCCGTTTGCACCATGTGACTGGCAGCTTTGGCAATACCAAAATCCAGCACTTTGGTGTGCCCATCGAACGTCACGAAAATATTGTGCGGACTCACGTCACGGTGCACGATATTCAGCGGTTTACCGTCGAAATTGTTCAATTCGTGCGCGTAATGAAGACCCGTCAATGCTTCGGCAACGATCTTCAAAATCACGCCAGGCGGCGCAGGAGTCGCTTTGGCTTTCGATAACAAACGATTAAATGGCGTACCATCGAGGTACTCCATAACCATGAAAAAGTCTTCGCCGTCCTCGCATACTTCCAGCGTCGATACGACATTCGGATGATTGAGCTGAGCCGCAAGTCGCGCTTCGTCGAGAAACATCTCGACAATACCTTGTTCCTCCGCCCGATCCGGACGAAGCCGCTTTAACACTTGCAGCTTGTTGAATCCACCCACGCCGGACGCGACGGCCAAATACACGTCCGCCATGCCGCCTTGCCCAAGACTCGCAATCAGCCTGAACTTCCCAACACTTAACGGTTGGCCCGACGAAGGTGCAGTATCGGACATATTCGTTTCGTAGTTTCCTCTGCCTCGCGCGCCGATGCCCCAGCGAGCGAAACATATGAAGAAAAATTAGTTCATCATGATCGCCCGATCCCGCTTCGAAGGCAAGTTTATTTCATGCTCGGCAATCTCGTTCACGCTCCAATGTATCGGAACGACGAAACACTGAACAACTTGCTTCTGTCCCGGATTGAACGTTTAGGCAGAAAACACGCGCTCGAGCAGCGCTTCCGGTCGCGCCCCATGCAACACGTCGCAAAGCGCTCGAAATGTACTCGCCTGCACGCGTCGATCCTCGGCAAATTGCACAATTTTCGGTATCAGCGGCACCGCTTCAATCCGCAGTTGCGCCCTTGTCAACGCTTCTTCCAGCGAAACACCTTGCGCCAACGCTTTGCCGAGCACGACTTCTGGCCGATCCTCGAGCGCTATCGACGCCAAAAGATCGCCATATCCTCCAAGCCCCAGCATCGTGCGTTCTTCACCGCCCGCCGCCACCATGATCTGCGCCGCTTCGTCCACACCACGCGAGATCAGCGCCGCCACGAGTCCCGGACCCGCACCCGCTTGTTCGGCAAACCCGACCCCAATCGACAAACACCCCACGAGCGCCGATGCCCATTCCAAACCCTTCAAATCGTGCGTCGACCAAACTCGCAAATGCGCACTCTGAAATCCTAGCGTCACCGCCTTTATGACTTCCGGATATCGCGACCCTATGATCATGGCCGATGGCCGCGCGCGCATCAGCTCCGCCGCTTGCACCGGCCCGCCAAGCGCTCCAACACGACGAACGGCCGTTTCATCTCGCACGATGTCACTCACCGTTTCGAGACTCTCCAACCCCAACCCGCGAATGCCATGCACCACCAAATGTTGCCCCGTCAGGTGATCTCCCAGGGCCACGAGGACCGGACGAACCATCGACGAAGGCACAGCGAGCACCACGAGCGGCGCACGCGCCACGGAAGCGTAATCGACCGTGACCGTCACGCCCTCGTCAGCTCGATCCTGTTCACGTCGCGTATGGAGCACGACCTCGGCACCCGCACGACGCGCCGCTTTTGCGAGCGCCCTGCCCCACGACCCTCCACCCACGACCCCCACGCTCGGATTCGTCACGACGCACCTCCCGCATTGTCATTCTCGAACGAAGGCGGTTTCGCGGGCGCCATACCCGGCGGCGCAATCACGTCCCACGCCATCCCATGCGCGGCCAGGCGGTTTTGATAATAAAACAATAAGTTTGGATCGACAATCGCAATCCCACCGGGTCGTGGTGTGAGTACCGGGTGCGCGTGATACCCCGCAAATGCCAAAAGCGCCCGCTCCACGATGTCTCCCCCCGTCGCTCGTCGCAAGAAGTCCGTCAAAAGGATCTTCCCTCGCTTTTCCAGTTCGACCAACCGATCGCGAAGACGAACCACATCCGCCGCAAGGTCGTCTCGCGGCACGACGACCACATCACGTTGCCGCAAAACCATGAACAAATCCGCAACATGCGTCGCGCGTTTCAACCGTTCGAAACACGCTGCCGCCACGACATGCGTCGACATCACCACGGTGTTCGTCAGGTACGCCTTGCAGATCTCGTCCGAAAGTTCACGCGTGTACTGCGCATCGCGCACAGCATCCATCGTGACGTTGCCGTGCGTGTCGCGAACATACGACGCGGGATCCACCTCGCGACCCCGTTTGTCATAACTACGCCCCGCCTCGTCCACTCGATTGCCAAACGGATCGATCGGTTGTCCAAACCGAATCACGACCGACCCCTGCATGTCCAAAAGTTTACGAATAAACGCCGCTACGCGCCCGATTCGCGACGATTCGTCGTCTTCGATGATGTATCGCCCTTTGCCCGCTTCCGCCAAAAAGTCCGCGATGAGCGTCTCGGCTTCGAGCGTGATCAAGTAGTTGATCGTGGCCGGTACGAAATATATTCGCCGCTCACGACCCGCCAAAATCGTCCGCGCATACGCTTCAATCGCCGTTCCCATCAGACCGAGCTTCAATCGCCGCTCGATTCCACCCGAACGTGATCGCGTCCCCCCGGGGAAAAACAAGGAATGGTAACCCCGCTCGAGAAGCACCGATGAATATGTCTTCAGGACGTCTTTGTACAAGTTGTGACGCACGCGCCGATCGACTCGATACGCGCCGAGATTCCGCATGAAGTACGAAAGCACCGGATTCGTGAACAAGTTCTTCCCCGCACCATACGTCGCCGGGGGCAAACCCGCCCGCTCGAGCGCATAACCAAACACGATCGAATCCATGTTCGACAGGTGCGTCGGGACATACACTGCCGTTCCACGTCGCGAAAGCTCCCGTAACTCCGCGATCGGTCCTTCGACACGCACCTTGTCATCGAGCGCTTCGAGGCTCACGAGCTTCTGTGGATCTCGAGCAAGTCGCACGAGCGTTCTTGGCGAAAGCAAGTACGTGACGATCGGCGGCAAGAGCTTTGTCGAGACGTTGTACACGCGTTCGTCGAAGTTGCCAGCAACGTCCCACGAGATCTGTTCGACCACATGCGCGAGTTTGTCGCGGCGTTCTCCATCGCCCATGCGCGCCAGAGTTCGCGCAAGCTTCTGCCATTCGACAAACTCTTTGCGTTCTTCGGGATTACGACTGGTCTCGAGCCGTTTGCCCTCGTGATACGCCGCATCGTTCAGCGCCCACAGAGGATCCTTGGTGGTCAAAACAACGCGTGACACGACCTCCCGCACGATGTCTTCTCGCGCGGCGTTGAACCCGAAGATCGGAGCGTCATGGAGCATGATTCGATGTGTAGAGAATTTTTGCGCGGGGCGCTATCTTGTCGAGATGACTCCTGGCCAGGAAAAATCTCCGCTGTTCCAGCGCATTGTTTTTTTTGGCTTTTTCGCCGCGTGTTCGTCCCCGTCGGTTCCCTTGGATCCCGTGCCCGCCACACCTCGAACGACCACGGCCCCTTTGCCACTCGCCGTCCCTCTCACGTCCGCTCCGTCGGCAATCGTGTCGTTCACCCAGCCGGACATTCCACCTGAGACGCACAGGCCCCCCACGGTATCGAAAACCAAAGCTGTTTCTATTCTGTTTGCTGAAGGCGTCCCGAACGGAGCCTGCGCAGAGGCGGACGATCAAGTCGCCATTCGCTGCTTGATCGAAAAACGTTACGAAAGTGAACCCGTCGCAAAATCACTCGCTTTGTCGCTCTTCGACGGTGCTGGACACGTGCTCGGGGTCGAAAGCGAACACATGATGGATGGAGGGTTTCGCGGAACGATCCATATCGTTCCAGAATTGCCGGTGCGCCAATACAAAAAACACCTCGACTGGGTCACCGCTTCGACCCATGATTTTAACATCTTCTTTGACAAACTTGCCGCGAAGACCGAGATACCCATTCGATATCGCCATCGCGCCATTGCGTTCAAATTCTTGCGTAGCGTCAACCGCCGAACGCCTTCTGCGTATGCTTCGGACTGGAGCATCGGATACAATGTTTCTGGGTCGTTGCACGGTTCTGTGGATGCCGTTCGCGAAACATTATTCCACGAAATTTTTCATTTGAATGATTCGGAACACGCGATTGGTTCCATGAATTGGTCCGAGAAAGCGCTACGGAAGATTCACGACGCGATTTTGGCGCAATGCAATACGCGTATTTCGTGCCTCACGCCATACGCGCCCATGCCCACGATGGTGCGGGGCGGAACGTATTACGCGTTTCAGCCGAACAATGGCGACGCGGTACATGAATACGGCGCTGAACTGGCAACACGATATTACCGCGAGCACCGAGCGATTTTTCGAGGAGAGAAACTACCAGGGCGTGCATTCAAATGCGGCCCCAAAGAAAATGCCGCAGCGTGGAAACTATTTGCCGATGAATTTTTTGGGGGGATTGATTTGGTGCCAGCGTGTTAATAGCTCCACCACGCCAAACCTGCAAATCCAACGGGAAATGGATGCACATTCGTACTTGATTTCGACTGTCCCCGTAGCGTAATCTCCCCGTCGACTTTCCACCCCGCTTTCGACTATAGGAGACTCTCATGA
This sequence comes from Polyangiaceae bacterium, assembly GCA_031415295.1. Classification (GTDB taxonomy): domain Bacteria; phylum Myxococcota_A; class Polyangia; order Polyangiales; family Polyangiaceae; genus Polyangium. The sequence goes on from JANORL010000296.1 coordinate 12,749, forward strand.
ACACAAAGCGCATCGCTTTCGCTTTCGCGGCACTGATCCCGTCGCTCTGCTTTTTGGCTTGCGACAGTGACCCGACCCCGACGCCGGCTCAGTGTACGTACAATTCCGATTGCAACGCACCGCTTTTGTGCCTCGGCGGCCAATGCAAACCCCAATGCGTCGAAAACATCGACTGTGCCCAAGGAGCGTCCTGCTTCGAAGGCGTTTGTCAGGGCGGCACGGGAGGTCAAGGCGGCGCTGGTGGAATGTCGTCAGGCTCCTCGAGCTCGGGCATGGGCGGTTCGTCCGTGAGTTCGTCGAGTACGTCCAGTTCCTCCAGTACGTCTACCTCAACGAGCTCGGGAGGAGGATCGTGCAACAACAACACAATGGACGGGACGGAGACCGACGTCGATTGCGGGGGCGCTGCGTGTACTCCCTGTACGGATGGGAAAAAGTGCATGCAGCCTCAGGATTGCACGGGCGGAACGTGCATGGTGAACATTTGCAGCTCGCAGTATGATCTGTCGGTCATTCGCAACGGAAGCGGTCAAGGCACCGTGACGTCGATGCCCGCTGGAATCAATTGCGGCGGGCAATGCACATCGACATATACCTCGGGCACGATGATCACACTCACTGCAACACCCGCAGGCGATTCTACATTCGCTGGCTGGAGCGGCGGTGGTTGTTCCGGCAATGGCACGTGCATGGTGACGATGGATGCAGCCAAGTCCATTTCCTCAAAATTTGATCTGAAGCCAACTGGAATGGCGGCGTGGCAAAAAAACTACGGAAGCAACTTCAACCCCGTAGCGCTCTATGACGTGACGTTCGATGACAATGGGAACGTGCTTCTCACAGGGTCTTTCACGAACACAGTGGATTTCGGCGGCGGCCCAATAACCGCTGTCGACACCGACATCATCGTCTCGAAGCTCGATCCCAATGGTGCACATGCTTGGTCCAGGCGCATCGGAACAAGCGGATCTGAAATTGGTTATTCTATTTACGCGGTTTCCAATGGCGACGTCATTGTCGGAGGGAATCTGTCATTGGGCAAGACTACGGACATGGGCGGTGGCGCGACACTCGCGTGTTCGAACGGGTTCATGGCGAGGTACAGTGCGGCAACCGGCGCACACGTGTGGTCGAAATGCCTGGGAACAGGCGGCATCGATCTGCGTAAAGTTGCCAATGATTCCATGGGCAATCTCGTGGTCATGGGCTGGATTTCCGGGACGGTCGATTTTGGCGGCGGAGCCATCGTTGCCGATGCACAAGGAAGCATCTTCTTGGCGAAGTTTTCTGGGACGGACGGGAGCCATCTTTGGTCCAAGAAAGTCGCTCCCGAAATTGGCAACTTGTATGACATCGCGGTCGATTCCGCTGGAAACGTCGGCCTAGTCGGCTCGTATACGGGGAGCATCAATTTGGGCGGCGCCGCGTTGCCATCGAATGGCATGTTGGACATGTGGGTCGCCCGATTTAATG
>JANORL010000297.1:0-2553 GCA_031415295.1 Polyangiaceae bacterium
CCCAAAAGACTTAAAGAGCCGCCTGCGAGCCCCCCATCGTGACTGGCCTCGCGCAGCGCGTGTCCCACACGCGCGAAGCGAGCGTTCAAATCCAGGCTCGCATTCAAACTGAACGGTGCTCTAGACGCTCGTTTCATCCCGGAGAAGCGCCCGCACCTGTTCACCCGACAGTGTCTCCACTTCGAGCAATCGACGTGCAATTCGTTCGAGCGCACCGCAATACTCGTCGAGAAGCGCCTTGGCGCGAACTTCGGCACCTGCGAGCAAGCACGACACTTCCTTGTCGAGCACGCGAGCCGTTTCTTCGCTGTATTCATGGCCGCCGCGATCGCCCCAGTTTGCGCGGCGCGGATCGAACGATGACAACCCTGTCGTGGCACCCATACCGAATTCACGCACCATTCGACGAGCAATGTCGGTTGCGTTCACGAGATCATCTTGTGCACCGGTCGAAGCATCTCCGAACGTACGTTGTTCCGCGACGCGACCTCCAAGCAGCACGACCAGTCGATCCAGGATCTCTTGTCGGTTCATGAGGAACCGCTCTTCACGCGGCTGTTGCAACGTGTACCCAAGTGCGCCGATTCCGCGAGGAATGATGGAAACCTTGCGAACGGGATCCTGGGTCGTGAGCACTTCCGCCATGATGGCGTGCCCAGCTTCGTGGTACGCGACGACTACGCGTTCACGAGCGCAAAGCCGCCTTCCACGACGCTCGAGTCCCGCGAGTACGCGTTCGATGGCTTCGTCGAAGTGGACGCGACCCACGGCAGTGGCGTGCTTTCGAGCCGCCAGAAGCGCGGCTTCGTTCACGAGGTTGGCCAGATCCGCACCGACCAAACCCGTCGTTTGCGCTGCGGTATCGTCAAGGTTCGCATCGGGTGCGAGCATCACTTTGCGTGCATGTACTTCAAGGATCTCGCGTCGTTCACCGAGGTCGGGACGATCAACATGTACGCGCCTGTCGAAACGTCCGGCACGGGTGAGCGCCGAGTCGAGAATCTCTGGACGGTTTGTCGCTGCAACAACCACCAAACCCGACGTACTGTCGAACCCATCCATTTCTGTCAATAGCTGATTGAGGGTCTGTTCGCGTTCGTCGTTGCCGCCGATGGGTCCCGCCGCGCCTCGGGCTTTTCCCACCGCATCGAGTTCATCGATAAACACGATCGCCGCAGGTTTTTCCCGCGCTTGGGCAAACAGATCTCGCACGCGCGCCGCTCCGACGCCGACGAACATTTCGACAAACTCCGAGCCGCAGATGCTGAAAAACGGCACGTTTGCTTCCCCAGCGACGGCTCGCGCCAACAGAGTTTTTCCTGTCCCTGGTGGCCCGACGAGCAACACGCCTTTGGGAACGCGTCCACCAAGCGTCCGAAAACGTTCCGGTGCCTTGAGAAAATCGACAATTTCGCCGAGTTCTTCTTTGGCTTCGTGACTGCCAGCAACATCGCGAAACGTCACGGCTACACCTTTGTCGACGTACAACCGAGCCTTGTGTTTGCCAAAGTTCAGCGCCGGATGCGTGACGTTGGGCGCTGGTGATTTGCGCACGTACGACACCAAAAACAACAACAACGCACCGATGGGCAAACCCCACAAGAGCATCACTGGTAAAGACAAACCTACGTCGGCGACTCGCGTATATGGAATGTCTTTTTCATCGAGTGTCGCGAGCAGGTTGGCTTCGGCCCCTTCGATTCGACCTGTGCGAAACGTTTGCGACGTAGCCATGCTCGGGGTTGGTGCCGTGTGTCCAATGTAGGCATCCCCTTTGATTTCGACCTCCGTGAGCAGGCCTTGCTCGGCTAGTTCACGAAATCGGGCATAAGGAATCCGCTCGTCACCCGTATCGATTGAACTGATGAATAGCGCCGTCCCCACGACGAGCAGGATGTAAATCCAGAGCGATCTCATGACCCTTTCCGCCCCCTCGGAAAGTGCTTGCATGGTCTCTGCCAACGCTTGGCGTGCGGTCTCGTCCTGGTTGGCTCCGTCTGTTGCGTGCGAACGCGTGGTCAGGATGGACATAGGAGAAGAACCGATCAACGCTGGCGACTGCCATGAACGTTCGCCCCTACTTCTTCGTATCGACCACCATCACCGTGACGTTGCTTTTTGGTTGCGGTTCGTCCTCGAACCGCGATGGCGGCAACACGCCAGATGACGTTTCATCGACGACGTCGAGCACGAACGAAGGCTCCGGTTCGTCCACGACCCACAAGAGCAAGACGGACCAGCCCGACAACGACACGAAAGAGATGCCGCATGGTCCGAAGTCGACGAACGACGGAAACTCGGTCCCCGAGGACTACACGCTGACGGATCGGGACTGCATTGAATTGGCAAAACAATACGGGGTCGTACAGAAGGCCGATCAGATGGTCGTGTTGAGTCCCAAGCTGAGTACGGACCAGAAAGCGCAAGCCGAGAAGTCGATCGACGATGCCGTTGTGAGGCTGCGTGAGAATTGGGAAAACGGTTGTCGTACGAGTCTGGTGGGCGGGGTTGTCGAGCGTGCGCGGCTGAAGTGCGCGATGACGACCGCGACCG
>JANORL010000298.1:0-2806 GCA_031415295.1 Polyangiaceae bacterium
GCCATTGTCCCTCTAGCCAGTCTACGATGGGGGGTTCGGCTCCGCCAAACCCCCCAAACCCCCCAAAGGTCAAGTTGCGGAGGCACCATAACGCATATTCGCGCTATCAATTCGTGGATTGCACGCAATCGATCCGAAAGCAGGTCTTCATTTGCACGCTCGCTACGCGGCGCAAGCGCCGCTACGCGAGGCTTTGTTCTCGATGGGGGCTCGCCAAACCCCCGGAGATCAACTCCAAACCAAACGTTTGTCTCTGCACACTCCCCTTTGCCCATTCGATGACCATCCACAATCAGCTTCTTCGGTGCGAAGACCTGCAGCGACCGCGTCCGGTGATTTCTGCGCCATCGACTTGAAAGCACACGCGGTGATTTGCACGCTCGCTTCGCGCGTGTGGGACACGCGCTTCGCGAGGCCAGTTCACGATGGGGGGCGTAGGGAGCGGTGTGAGACCCGGTCACGAGTCGCAACGCCGAGTCGAATCGCTGAATCACCGTCACCGTGCCCGTAAACGCGTCCTCCACACTCGACAAACCAAATTCACGTTTCGCTCGCCAACGATAACTCCGCTGCAATTCCCGAATAAACGTGTCCAGGACCCATGCACACAATGTGCGGTCGTACCCCGCTCGGACGCGTAATTCCCACGGAAGCGTCAGCACCCATTGCCGTAGTTGCACCGTCGGAATCACGTGCTCCGTCAACCAAACCGCCGTGTCGCTCATCCGCCGACCCAAACACGATGGGCAAAAACCGCGGCGCTTGCAGCTCAGCGCAACGATTCGCTCGAATCCGCAATCCGTACACTGTACCCGGATAAACCCATGCTCGAGAATCCCGCAACGTAAATACTCGTCGACTTCGTTCACCACGAACTTCGGCAAACTTCCAAGCGATTCCACTCGCTCGCGAAACTCGGTCCAGTGCGTCGAGACAACCCGATGCAATATCGTTTCCTCAGGCCGACGACGTTCGTAATGGTAAACCTCGGCGTGTTCCGCATGACGTTCGGACGAATGCATGCGTGCGCGTTATGCGCGCACCGTGCCAAACGTTTTTCCTCACGTTTTCTCGATGGTTTTACGTAACGATACCTGGCGGCCGCCATGGCGGAACCTGGCGCCCGCCAGCGCGCCGCCACGACGAACACCCCCGCAAGCAACGCCCCACCGGTGTCGTGATCGTGGCGGCGCATTGCGCAGCGGTTGAAGTGCGCATTCTCGATGCGGAGCAGAGGAATGGCGGCCGGTTCCAACATTCTGGTGGTGCTTGGTGGCCCCGTTGGATGGGGCATCGGTGCGGTCGCATTGGTCGGGACAGCGGCCTGGACCAACCATAAGAATGCGGCGATTGCCGAACGAGCAGATCGTGCAGCCGAATCAATTCACGCCAAGACGCGAGATCTGGAAAGCGCCAGAACCGAGATCTACCGTTTACACTCACTAACGAAGCAACATGCAGAAGGCGCTCTTGCGCAGTTATCATGGCTCCGAATGTATGCGCCGCGCGAATACAGCCAATTCACGTCGGATGCGAAGAAGGCGCTTGGTTCGCTCGTCAATAACGTGCAATCGCTCGCGAAGCTGCTGAATACGCAGGTTGCATGATGACGACCAGGCGATCCGCCGTGTCGGAACCGCATCTCGTCGCCCAAGTCGCTGGCGGATTCGTTGCCGCGGACGTTGCTGCACGTGCTGCGGCGGAATCGGTTGACATCGCGCGGCAGGAAGCAGCAATGAATGCTGCCCGGCACGAGGTCGGACGAGTTCGGGATTTCATTGGGTCACCTGAAAAGATTGTAGGGAATCCCACTGCGAAACACGGCGAAGTCGCCGAGCGAGTCGAGGTCGGAATCCGTAGAGCCCGGCAGGTACTCGAAGGCTTGAAACCCACCGCCACGATTGACGGATTGCCTCGCAATGGGCCAATCGATTACGTGATCGACGGTGTGGACGTCCAGTCAAAATTCATCAATAGCGTGCCGGGCGGCTTTGCGCAGGGATTGCTGGAGGCGGGATGGCTCTGCGCGTCCCCCGCGCGCCGCGCTGCACATTTGGGTTGCATATGTACACGCTTGACGTGGACGGTTTGCGCCGCGCACGCTACTGATGCGACGTGCTCAGCCTTGTAGAAATGTTGCTGCACGCGACACCGCGCCGACCCCGGCTCGATAGTGATCGAGTGCGCGAGATTTTGCGCGTAGGATCTGCCTTGCAAGGCCCACGAATACGCTACGTCTTCGAGTTCCTTGGCTTGCGTTCCCGGGATGTCATGGCCGAGTCCGACCTGGAAGATGCCTTGCTGGACCGTCTTCAGGATTTCCTCCTCGAGCTGGGCCACGGCTTCTGCTTCGAGGCCCGGCAGAAGCGCATCTTCAGCCCCAACGGGGCGTCCACATACCAGCCAAGGGCAACGCCCTGGGTCAACGGCCCAACCATCATTCCCAGCGCGTATGAGCAATAAGGCTCCGGCAAAAACGTCGAAAAAGACCGCGCCAAAAGCACCCCCGACGCCTCCAACATCATGAACGACCTCATCCTCTACACCACCGAAGACGGACGCAGCCAGATCAAGCTGCGAGCGCAGGACCAGTCGGTCTGGCTCTCGCAGCGGGAATTGGCCCAGCTTTTCGACGTCAGCACGGACAACGTGGGACTGCACCTGAAAAGCATCTTCGAGGACGCCGAACTGAGCCGCGAGGCAACTACCGAGGAATCCTCGGTAGTTCAAATCGAGGGCGGGCGCGAGGTGCAACGCCCTGTCACCCTCTACAACCTGGACGCCATTCTCGCCATGGGCTACCGGG
>JANORL010000299.1:0-2229 GCA_031415295.1 Polyangiaceae bacterium
TCGAGGTCAAGGGAAAACACATGCGACGCAACGACGAGGTGGTCGATCATTTGGACAAACAGGGTACCGTCGTGCGATTGCCCGTAAGTCAGCGTGGGCAGTTTGTCGAGACCGTTGTAGAGATTGACGCCAATGACACCATTCCGCCACTCGATGCATTGCCTCCAGACACGATGTCGAAGTCGATGCGGTGATCTCGTTCCTGGGGCGAAGCCGTTCTACACATCGAACTCGAATACATGTTCCGGAACGTTTTGCGCTTCGAGCTGAACTGCTGGCGCTCGCGAACGCAATGGGCAATCGTGCCGTGACACGAGCAATGTGTGGGCATGTTCGAGCGCCAGCATGGTGCTGGTTTGTCGTACGGGTTGTTCACGAAAAACCGCCCCGGCATCCAAGTGCTGATCGATGCCGGTTTTTTCGAGGGCTGTCGCAAAGTCGCCTCGTACGCCGCAAATGAGCACGTGAACGTTGCGAGCCCGCACGCGTTTGATGAAAGTATCAAGAATGCCAAGCCCCACAGCATCTGGATTTCGCGCTCGTTTCAAGCGCAAAATGACGACTTCTGTTTTCTCATCGATTCGGCTTTCGACTTGCTGAAAGTGTTCTTCGAGACTCGTAGACGAGCCGAAAAACATTTCACCTTCCAAGCCGAAAATCAAAATTCCAGGACAAACTACACCGTCATGGGGCAAACGTTCGTGAACGTGGCCTTCCGGCGCCACGACGAATTCAGTGAGGTGCATTTTTCCGATACGCGGAACCACGAGCAGAAAAGACAAGAATACTCCGATGAGAACGCAGAATTCAACAGAGACGGCGATAGCAGCCAACGCCGTTACCGCAACGATCACGGCATCGAAACGCGTCGCTCGGACGTGACGCGCGATGGTATCGAATTTCATCATGCGAAACGCCGTGACGATCAAAATGCCAGCCAACGCTGCACGGGGAATAAACATCGCAAACGGGGCAAAGACGAGCACGATGACCGCGACGGCGACGGCTGAAATGACCCCTGACCATTGAGAAGCGGCGCCGGCTTGTTGATTGATGGCTGATCGCGTAAGGGATCCAGAGCCAGGGAAACACGAAAAGAAGCTGCCCGTAACATTCGCGACGCCTTCGCTAAGGCATTGCTGGTTGAGGTCGAGTTTTTGATGGGTTTCCGCGGCGATGGCTTTAGCCATAGAAACGGCTTCAAGCAGGCCCAGAAGCGCTATGGCGAGAGCGCTCGATGACAAGTCGCGAATCAATTCCGAATTGAAGCTCGGTGCTTGAAATGCGGGGAGTTTGGCGGGAATTGTCCCAATGATTGCGACACCGGAAGCGCGCAAGTCGAAGAAAAACGAAAGCCACGCGGCGAGAATGACTCCGACGAGTAGTTCCGGGAATAGTTTCCAGCCGATTTTTCGCTTGATGGCGCCGAGAAGAACCATCAGCGCAATGGTCCCTAGGCCGATTCCCGCAGTTGGCCAATGAATGTGCCCGCTACTGAGACTGCCGTACACACGCTGGAGAAAATGGTCGTGTGGTCCGCCGAATGCAGCAAAACCGAGTAAATTTTTGAGTTGGTCGAGCACGAGTAGAACGCTGGCTCCACCGGTAAACCCGACGATAACTGAACTCGATATGTAACGCGTAAGGTCACCGAAGCGTAACAGCGCAATGATGACTTGAATGGATCCGACTAGAAATGCAAGCAAAACAGCGGCTTGGAGTTTTGTTTGGGGATCCGGAATGGTACCGATGGCGCTGAGCAACGCAATGGAAATGGCATTGGTTGGACCATTGATCAATTGTCGCGACGAATCGAGCAAAGCGCCGACCGCCGTCATGACGATGGCCGTATAGAGGCCGTATTCCGGGGGCAAACCAGCGATAAGCGCGTACGCCATAGCTTGAGGAACGGCAACGGTCGCTACCGTTAGACCAGCAACGATATCGTGACGCGCATCCACAGGACGGTACGTCCGGAGTGCGCCCAATGCAGGCACAAAGCGAGCAATTTTCGAGGTGATCGTGGAGGAAGACGCGGTCATGGAAGCTTATGGAATGGGCGACAAGCGAAGATGGCACAGGCCGTTCGTCCGTGCAAGCGCTCTTTTCTGCTGGCAACGCTCGATTGTGGGCAGCCGACTGTGCTACCGTCACGCACATCATTCGATTCCCCAGTGGTCAATCGAGTTTTGCGCAACTCCGTCGCGAAAAGACTCTGTACGTCGACAA
>JANORL010000300.1:0-3323 GCA_031415295.1 Polyangiaceae bacterium
TGTCGAGCGTTGTGTCGTCGGCCCAATGCACATCTTCCAAGACCAACACTTGCGGTGACCGTTCCGCTTCGGAGCGGATGTAGATCTCGAGGGACACACGCAAACGCGCCTGCATCAGTTCCGCACTCGCACGCGCTGCACGAAGTGGTTCATCGCCTTCATCGGGGAAGGGGACACCCGCGAGCTCTCCAAGGAATCCAGCGACGTAGCGGCGATCCGGGGGTAATCGCGAGGTCACGTGACGCCGGCACTTGAGGACCTGATCGGCAAGATCTTCGCCATCGTGAAGCCCCATCGCCGCTCGTAACGAACGACCGAGCGCCGACAAACTCGAGGTTTGACTTAGCGGATCTCCTCGGCACAACAAAATGTCTGGGCGACTAGGTGATACTTCGAGGCGTCGAACAAGTTCGCCGTGGACGCGACTTTTTCCAATTCCTGCGGGACCCACGATGAGCGCTCCGCGTGGTGCGGAATCTTCGACAAGTTCGCTGTATACGCCTTGAAGCAGCGCAATTTCCTTTTCACGTCCAACGGTCGGCGTAGGGCGACCAAGGAGTTGTCGTGCGACATAACCTCGGGTGTCTTCGCGCAACAAGACGCCACCGCGGGCATCGTTCTGAAGGACAAACCTTCCTTCGAGAGCACTTGCGGCGTTGGAATCGACGCGAACCGTTCCTCGTGGAGTAAGATCAATTTGCGCCACGGCGCGGTCGAGAGCTTGTCCGGTCAAATCTTGGCGGCCACGAATGGCGAGGCCGATGGCGACTGCAGCGCGACCTTGCGGCATCGATTGCGTGAGCACCAAAGCTGCGCGCGCTGCACGCATCACTTCGTCGCCACGCGACTGCTCGACGCCTAAAACCCCAACGAGTTGTTGTTCGCCAAGCAGTGTTTCGAGTCGAGCATCGTCCCCGAGCACTTCGCGCACACGACGCTCGACGTCGGTTTCGAGACGCGTGCCACCGAGATCAAAAAGCATCACGGCCACGACACGTCGTTCGGCAGAACCGGGACGTGATGCGGGGATGGAGCTGCCTGCTTCCGTGATGGTCGTTGACGACGGTGGTTTTACAGGGACAGCACGGATGGCGGATGCGCTGCGATCGGTGGCGGGAGGATCGTTGTTGAGTTGACCGACACGGGCGAGAGCACGTGCCAGCTCGGCACCGTTCTCGAAGCGGTCTTCACGCGCACGCGCCGTGGCGCGTAAAATCACTTCGGCAAGTGCTGGTGGTACGTCGAAACGAACCGTTTGAGCGTTGGGCGGATCTTCGAGCACGAGACGACTGAGCAGCGCGATCACGTGTTCGGTCTCGAAAATATTTCTTCCCGTGACGAGGCGAAAGAGCGCGGCTCCAAGCGAATACACGTCGGCGCGAGCATCGATGTCTTCGACTCCTCGCGCTTGTTCTGGCGACATGAAGTGTGGTGAGCCGATGATCGTTCCGCGTTCGGTTTGGTACTCGTCAGGCTCTGCCGGTTTGACCACGCCAAAGTCGATCAGCTTGATGGCCGTACCTTTGCCGCGAATGAGAAAGATGTTCGAAAGCTTCAGATCGCGATGAACGACGTTTCGTGCATGAACAGCGGCCATCGCCGCGGACGAACGACGAATGACCTCGACCGCATCACGCATTCCCAGAGGAGCGCGACGTTGGCGTTGCCCGACGTCTTCGCCCTCGAGCCATTCCATCGCGTAATACATGCGGCCATCGGGCCACGTTCCATGCGCGATGTATTGAACGATGTTGGGATGTCGCAGGTCTGCCAAGATCGCGACTTCGCGGGCAAACCTCACGCGCTCCGGCCCGTTTGCGCTATCGCGCAGGATTTTCAGAGCGACGTGTTGCTCCGTGGTTCGGTCGAGCGCCTTGAAGACGTCCCCCATCCCGCCGCTACCTGCGCGACTTAGGATCTCGAACCGGTCCGCCGTCTCATTTGATTCGGGCAACATCGGCAAAGACAAGACTACGTGAAAATGCTGGGTGATGGGGGAAATTCATAGTTTCCACGTGTTCAGTACAACGCGCCATCGCCATACGTCGTGTCTCTGCACCGATAGAGAACGCTGGTTCTTTATGAAACGCCTCGTTCTTTGGCTTGCTTGCGTGAAACTGCTCGCGTCGACGGACAGATCACTCAATGCATATTTCAGTGGACGCGGCGCTTCGAGTTAGGCATTGGTGCGTCATGGCTGCACCGCTCAAGGATTTTTTCGACGAACACCTAGTGCGTCGAATTGCCAGCACAATTGCGCCCGTTTTTGCAGAATTTCCGACGGAAACGTTCATCGCCGAAGCAACGACGGGTTTGTCGAAGCTCGAACTGTTGGACCGCGGCAAACACATCGCCGACGTTTTCGCCAAGACACTGCCGAAAGATTACGAGCGCGCGGTCGATGTTCTTTTGCGCTCGCTCGATGTTCCCGTGGCGCGTGATGGCGGTGCATTGGGGCCATTTTTTTATTTGCCGCACGTGACGTTCGTTTCCAAATGCGGACTCGATCACTTCGATGCATCGATGCGCGCACAACATGCGCTGACGCAAAGGTTTACTGCGGAATTCTCCATCCGGCATTTCATTCTGCACGACAGTGCCCGAACGCTGGCCGTTTTGCGTACTTGGTTGAACGATCCCAACGAGCATGTTCGACGTCTCGTTTCCGAGGGTACGCGGCCGCGATTGCCATGGGCCGTGCGCCTTCCTGGATTTATTGCCGATCCGTCACCGGTTCTCGAATTGCTCGAACGACTACGCGACGATCCGGCACTTTATGTACGGCGATCCGTGGCGAATAGTCTCAATGACATTGCCAAAGATCATCCGGATCTCGTCGTTGAAGTTTGCAAAAAGTGGAGCCAAGGAGCGAGCGCGGAACGTAAATGGATCATTTCGCATGCCCTTCGTTGGCTTGTCAAACGTGGTCATTTGGGCGCAATTCAACTTCTCGGCGGGGGTATTCGTCCAAAAGTGCGTATTGACACGATCAAGATTGAACCTTTACGAGCGACATTGGGATCCGTGGTGTCGTGTGTTTTCGATCTCGTGTCGGAATCGGCCAAATCACAAGATCTCGTGGTCGATTACGTTGTTTACTTGCCGGGAGCTTCGGGCAAACCGCGTTCGAAGGTGTGGAAATTGCGGCGTGTCGAACTAGGGGCCAAACAACGTATTCGTCTCGAAGCGAAGGTGTCGCTCGTCGATAGGTCGATTCGCAAACATTATCCCGGTACGTACCGGATTGATCTGCGCATCGGAGGCACGGACTTGCCGCTCGGCGCGTTCGAAGCGGTTGTTGCTTCGCCCGTCACGAAACAGCG
>JANORL010000301.1:0-3920 GCA_031415295.1 Polyangiaceae bacterium
CGTAAACAATAGCGTCATCACGATGGCTGGCGGAAGCGCGGTGTTCAGGCTTTTCGATGGCTTGGAGAGCGTCGAGGCGCACAACAATGTGTTTTTTTCGATCGGGGGCTTCGTGAATCTCGTGCGGCAAGTCGAAGCCAACTGGACGACGGGGCAAAGCGTGTTTGTCGGGACCAACAATTGGACGATCGTGGGAACGACAAACATCCCGCCCGCCTTCGAAGTCACGACCCTTGGTGACAATCCGGGCTTTTTGAATGAGGCGGCCGATGATCTGCGGCTCGATATGAAGAGCCCGCTCATCGATACCGGCACGGATACTTTGGCCGGACCGCCCAGTTTTCCGTTTCCGCAACCGCTCGCCAAACCGTTATGGCTGCCGCCGCCGCACGCCATCGAAGCGAACGGGACAGCTATGGTGCGGCCGAAATCCGGCCCCATTGACATTGGCGCTCATGAATTGGAAGGCGCCAGTGGTGGTGCTGGAGGTAATGGTGGAAGCGGCGATAACGGCGTCGGAGGCGGGTCAGCAGGCAGTGCTGGGTCTGGAGGTTCACCCGCAAGCTCGAGCAGTAGCAGCGGTTCGAGCAGTAGCGGCGGTAGCGGCGGCGCAGCTGGCGAAGGCGGATCCGCGACGGGAGGCGATAATCCGGGACAAACCTCCGGGTGCACTTGTCAAACAATCGCCTATCCATCGGAAACGTTGGCCTGGGCGCTCTCGCTCTTGCCCATTGCAGCGTTTGCGCGGCGCAGGCAGCGAAAAAGCTGAGTCCCGATCGACCCATGACGCTGTAACCTTTGGCGCCCAGCGCTTCAGTCTCCCATGCCCCCGCGTGTGCGACGGACCAAAGGAAACGGTGTATGATGCAAGTTCGATCATGTCGACTCTTTCAGCTATGGCTCAGACAGGGTCACAGAATAACGTCTCCGACGACAATGGTGCTTGACGCCTACGTACATTCCGAGAATCTTATCGGAGTCCTTTGATTCCATTCAACTGGAGCTTCGTTTGAAACACACACGTTCTCGTTCTCTCTAACCCCGGTGGACCATGGCAAGCCCGAGGTGATTGCGGCGATTCTGGGACAAGGATTGCTTTACGTGCTGCAGCACGATCCGAACAGCGCATCAGGAGCCAAGATCGTCGATGCGACGTGCCGCACTGAGCGTCGCCGGTGAGGCGCACGTAATGACCACGTTGCTCACCCGTTCGTACCGAAAACTTCCTCTTCCGTTGTCGAATCGAATGCGCGATCGAGCCATTCATTGAGAAGATCCGGCTCCGTGCACGTTTCGATGCGCGCAAGTGCGGTGCGTGAACACGATATGTTGCGAGCCACCAAGACGCGCATCACCGACTTGCGTATACCCAAGAGACTTTTTTCCGCTTTCTGGGCAGCGTTTGCTTCACGTTGCGTCGCATTCGCTTCACGTTGCATTGCGGTGGCAGCTTGTTCTTGCAGATGCGCGACCATCGTCTCGAGCCGCTCGATCAAGTGCTCGGTATCGTAAAGCTCGGCCGCGCCGTGGAAAAACTTCAAACGAGGTCCGACGATCGCCAAATCAATGCCGAGCACGTTGGACCGATACCGCCCCGCTTGCGCCAATATCGGTTGATAACGTTTTCCCCCCACCGGAAGACGATACGCCAAAATGCGTTGTTGCTTCTGGTCATACACAAAATATTCCGGAATGCCCAGCATGGCGTACTTTTCCACATTGTCGACGAGGTCCTTTTTACGATCCCCCGCCCACAACACTTCGAGCACCCAATCCAGCCCTTTGCCCTCATCCGCAACGACCCACGCCATCCGTTGGTCATCTTCCGGCTCTTGGACATCGAGTACCGCCATGACGTCCGGCGTAAATCCAGAAACGCCGGGGTACAACACGGACAACTCTTCCGCCAAATAAATGTGTTTTCCTAACGTGCGGAAATGCAGGCCGAGCATGTCCAGAGCTTTGCTTTTGGCTTTCTTGTGAGGTCGTCCTTCGGACATCGTAATGACCGGATCCGAAAGAGCTTCGTTGACGTCGATGATGAATTGTTCGCGTTGCTCGGGGGTCATCGTGCGCCATTCGGCCTCCGATGGAGTCACGGGAACGGGGCGCGGAGCTGGCAAAACACCTGGAAACGACGATGAGGCCATACCGGAGGTTGTAGCACGTTGTTCGGGGGCGGACGCCATCATTTTATGTCTTCAGCATGACGTGCAGACTCGAGCAGCTACGCGAGCGATGCGCTCGCCGTGCCAAACGTTTTTCCTCACGTTTTACCCAGCAATGACACGATACCTTCGCGCATGCTCGACGTAATGGTTCGCCCCGACAATCCCAAGTCGCCCTTCGTCTTCCGTTACTTCACGAATGACCCGCGCCGGATTGCCGCGAATGAGTGATTTCGGAGGCGCTACAAATCGCGGCGGCACAAGCGATCCCGCGGCCACGAGCGATCCTTCGCCAATCACCGCATTGTCGAGAAGAATGCTGCCCATTCCAATAAGACAACGATCGCCAACAGTGCATCCATGCAAAATCGCCCCGTGGCCAATCGTAACGTCCGCGCCGATAATCGTGACCGATACACCGTCGGTCAAATGCATACACACGAGGTCCTGAACGTTTGTCCGAGCACCCACACGAATCGATCCAATGTCGCCTCGCAAGACACAACCAAACCACACGCTGGCTTCGTCCCCAAGTTCGACATCACCGATGAGCGTCGCGTTTGGCGCGACGAACACGTCGCGACCCAGACGCGGTGTCACTCCACCATAGGCAAGGACCAACGCCACGACTCAACCTCCGGCGGAAACGAGCGGCAGCGAACGTTTCGATGATCCAGAGGAACGCGCAGGTGCGGCCACCGCAGGCACCGTTCGTGTCCGTGCGCGAGACCGGCCTTCAAGCGTCGGTTCACCTTGCAACGAATGTTTGTTGGCGCGCGTGATCTGTACTTCGATGATGTCGCCAAGCAGATCGAGATCGTCAGCGGCGGCGATGTGCACGATTTCGTTTCGATCCGTACGACCAGTCCACGCGGGCGCGCCTTCTTTGCCCACGCCTTCGACCAGAACTCGTTGCGTCGATCCTTCTAGGCTTCGCAAATGTGCGCCGAGCAGTTCTTCGCTTACTTCGAACAACCGCGCCAAACGTTCAGCTTTCACCACTTCCGGGACGTCATCGGCGAGTTTTCGCGCAGGGGTAAATGGGCGTTCGGAATATTTGAACCCAAACAATCCTCGGAAGCCGACTTCCCGGACGAGCGACAAGGTGAGCGCAAAGTCGTCTTCGGTTTCTCCGGGAAAACCCACGATGATGTCTGTGGAGAGCGAAACGTCAGGAACTCGCGCGCGTAGTGATGCGACGCGCTGAAGGTATTCGGCGCGCGTGTAACGACGAATCATGCGCTTCAACAACCGATCGCTGCCGGATTGCACGGGCAGATGCACATGCCGCGCGAGTATGGCGAGTTCCGCATGGGCTTCGATGAGCGACGGGGTGAGGTGCCGCGGATGAGGGCTCGTGTAGCGCAACCGCAACAAACCCGGAACATCCTGCGCAATCAATCGAAGCAGCGCCGCAAATTCACTTTCGTCAGGATCGTCTACGGATGCGCCTTTGGCTCGAGCAAGAGCCTTGGCGGGATCTTGGTAACTGTTGACGGTTTGTCCAAGAAGCGTCACTTCGCGCACGCCGGCGGCGACCATCAACTGGATCTCGCTGACGATCTCGTGGCTGGGCCGATAACGTTCGGGGCCGCGCGTATAAGGCACGATGCAGAAGGAACAACGTTCGTCGCAACCTTTCATGATCGTAACGAATGACGTGGGTGATGTTGCGGTAAGCGCCGATGCTGCGAGAAAACTTGGTGCGTCGAGGTCAAAGACGGTGCGCACGACGGGAGGTGCGCCGAGGCC
>JANORL010000302.1:0-38200 GCA_031415295.1 Polyangiaceae bacterium
GTTCGACCGCGAAGCGGACGAACCAATGCAAGGGTCAAGGGGCATTGCCCCTTGCCGGGTCGAGGGCGGGGAGCCCTCGTGGGGTCTGGGGTGAAACCCCGGTATATAACAAGGAGGAATGTTTTCATGCGCGGACGGCGCATTGTTGGTATTGACCTCGGAACGACGCATACGGTCGTTGCATGGGCGGATCCATCCAAAAAAGGACTGCCGGAGGTGTTTTCCGTTCCGCAACTCGTCAGTTCGACTGAAGTGGCGCGGGATTCGCTTTTCCCGTCTTTTTTGTATGCTCCCATTGATGGGGAAAACGTTTCCGATCCCTTTGATGACGCACCGTGGGTGCTTGGGGCATTTGCGCGAAAACGTGGTGGAGAAATCCCGGGACGCCTCGTAGCTTCCTCGAAAAGCTGGCTCGCTCATTCTGCAGTTGATCGTGTGGCGCCCATTCTGCCGTGGGGCGCAGCGGAAGATGCGGAAGATTTGCCGCGATTGTCTCCCGTCGATGCAGCGACGCGTATTCTTTCACATATCAAGAAATCGTGGAACGAAGCGTTTCCCGATTATCCGTTGGAAACACAAGAAGTCGTATTGACTGTTCCGGCGTCTTTCGATGAAGATGCGCGTGAGCTAACGGTCGAAGCGTCGCGCCGAGCGGGCCTTGACGTACGGCTTCTCGAAGAACCGCAAGCGGCATTTTACGACTTTATGGCACGAGTTGGGCCGGACGAACTCGATGCTTTGTGCAAGCGTTTCGGAGGCGAAGCGTTGGTGCTCGTGTGCGACGTTGGAGGAGGCACGACAGATTTATCGCTCGTTCGCGTTCGCCCTGCGGAAAGTGGTCCTGGAGTTGATGTCGAGCGGGTGGCGGTTGGTCGCCATTTGCTTCTGGGTGGCGACAACATGGACCTCGCATTGGCGTTTACATGTGAAAAACGTCTCATCGACCCCCCCGATCGTTTATCGCCGGCGCGTTTTGGTCAATTGGTGCTGGCGTGTCGAACGGCCAAAGAAATATTGCTGGGGGAAAACCCTCCTGATGAAGTCAACGTTACGGTGCTTGGCGCAGGTTCACGATTGATTGGTTCGTCATTGTCGACGAAATTGACGCGCGAAGAAGCCGAACGAATCGTTTTGGATGGTTTTTTGCCGCCGGCGATGCGCGACGATCGTCCTCGTCGCGGGGGCAGTGCGCTCGTGGCATTTGGTCTTCCGTATGAACGAGACGTCGCAATGACCCGGCACGTGGCGCATTTTTTCACGCGACACGCGGCAGGTGCCGTGGCTCCTTCGGCGCTATTGCTCAATGGCGGTGTATTTCGCGCCAAACGTATCGTGGAAAGGCTTTCCGATTCGATCGCTTCTTGGAGTGGCGTTCGTCCAGAAATCCTCCCGCATCCAGATCCGGATTTGGCTGTCGCGCGAGGTGCCGTGGTGTATGGCCTTTCGCTCCTCGGACGAGGTGTACGAATTGGCGGTGGGTCGGCGCGTGGTTATTACGTCGGAATTTCAGGAAGTGCTGGGCAAACGCGGCAAGCTGTTTGTGTTGTACCTCGAGGTGCGCGCGAGGGCATTCGTTACGACGTTACGGAGCGAGCATTTGTTTTGACATTGGGCCGTCCCGTGCGATTTCCGCTTTTCGCTTCGGATGAAGCGCTCGATTTGCCGGGTACCGTCATTGCAATCGATCCAGATCGTTTTCATGCATTGCCGCCGGTATCGTCGGCATTCGAGGCTGGGGCGCGTCTGGCAGAAGTTCCGGTGTCATTGTCGGGACAACTCAGTGCCATTGGGACACTCGAAATGTCGTGTTTCGAAATGGGAGACGTCCAAGAACCGCGACGTTTTCGATTGACGTGGGATTTACGGGAAGCAAGCCCTGCCGTTGACGAAATTGCAGACATTGCTGCGAGCGCCCGTGGAGTTCGCGGGGGCCAGCCGAATCTGGTTTTACGCGGCAAGCGCTGGGACGATGCGCGCGAGGGGATTTTGCGCGTGTATGGCAAAGGTCGTGCGGATGTTACGCCACGCGAAGTCAAAGACCTGATTCGCGAGCTGGAAAAACACGCTGGAGAACGTGCCACGTGGACTGTCGAAACGAATCGTATGTTGTTCGACGTATTGTGGCAAGGTCATAAGGGACGTAAACGCACGGCGGATCATGAACGAGTCTTCTGGCAATTGGCGGGATATTGTTTACGCCCGGGGTTTGGTCATCCTTTGGACGCCGAACGATCGTCGAACATGTTTTCGCTTTTTGCCGAACGGCTTGTTTTTTCACAAGAAGCGCGCACGTGGCAACAATTCTGGATTGCTTGGCGGCGTATTGCCGGGGGCCTTGAAGAAGCGGCGCAAGTGAATCTGCGCGACATTTTGGATCCATTCTTGGCGCCCTCTGAAAAGCGCATGAAAAAGCCAAAAGGCATTCGTGCCGAGCCCGATGCCGATATCGTCGATTTGGTCGCGTCACTCGAGCGAGTATCCCCGGCGCGCCGTAGTGAATTGGGTGGGTTTTTGCTCGAGCGTACGTGGACGAACCGTGATTCGCGTGTTTGGGCGGCGATTGGCCATATCGGTGCGCGCGTGCCCGCCTATGCGAGTTTGCATCACGTCGTGGCCCCGGGTACGGCTGAACGCTGGATTGATCATTTGTTGCGGGACAAATGGCACGACTTGCCTTCGGCCCCGCGAGCGGCCATGGAACTATCGCGAATGACGGGAGATCGTGCGCGTGACGTATCCGAACGCGTGCGGCGGGACGTTATCAAACGGCTTGAAAACGTGGGCGCGCGAGAGGACTGGATTCGTTCGGTGCGTGAAGTCGTTGTGATGGAAGAATCGGATCGCGCAGCATTTTATGGGGAAGGCTTACCTGTCGGGTTGGCCCTCGTGGAATGACACGTTGCTTCTTTGCGATGCCGGGCACCTACTATGGCAATCGTGTTGAAAATTCCCTCTTCCGTCGCGTGCAGAACTGTGACAAGTTCCCCATTCGCGATGTCGGTTAATTTAGAGGTTTATGCGGAGGGGGGCAACTACCGGGTAATCATCGGCACGGACGGTGTGGTGCATTTTCGAGTGTGGCGTCGCCCGGATGTGAGTCGTGAAGTGGGGGCGTCGTATGCGCGTGAGATGGTCACGGTATTCGACCGGCTGGCGACGGAGCCGTGGATGCGTGTACGCGGAGTTGTTCTGGATTTAGTCGAAGCGTCGACGACCTGGGGGCCGGTGACGCAGGCGGCTGTTGGCGAGATGTTTAGCAAAATTGAGAAGGCGGGGCGGTGGCTTGCGGTGGTGACGGCACCCGATGCGATTCAATTGATGATGGTTTCGACAGTATTGAAGAAATATGCGCCGCGTAGTGGGCGTGCGTTTGGATCGCTATCCAATGGGCAAACATGGGCAGGCCAAAGGAAACGACTGGCGGTTTGATTTGGGGCGTTTCGCGTGGCCAACTTTGTGGTGCGTCGGGCGCATTTGGTGGTAAAGTGCTCGCGTTATGATCACACGCATCGAGGTGGACGGTTTTAAGTCGCTGCGGGATTTCTCAGTGGATCTCGAACCGTTTACGGTGTTCATCGGGCCTAACAGTGCGGGCAAGTCCAACATTATGGAAGCGATTGCTCTGCTTTCTCGGTTGACGCGGATGTCGATCGTCGAAGCGTTCAAAGGTGGGCGTGGACGGACGATCGACCAGTTTACGCGGACGGGGTCGACGAATGTCAAGTCGATGCGGTTTGCCGTAGAATTTTTGGAATATGGCGCCTACCCGGCACAGGACCTATTTCAGAGTCGATTTCGTTATGAATTGACGATCGAGCGCCGAGAAACGAAACGTGGTGCAGAGCAACTGCTGGTCACGGACGAGCGAATCCATGCGATGCGCGGAGAAAATGACAAATGGATTACGGCTCATCCGGAATTCCAATCTTGGGCGGGTTATAAGCAGACAGGCGCAAGCTACCTTGTCACATTGACGGACGCGCAACCTTCAAAACGTCGAGTTGTTGCGCAGCCCAATCAATTACCCAAGGAATTGCAAGTTCCACGAGGTCAGACCGCCCTTTGCGCGATGCCAATATCGGAATTGTACCTTGAACTTCGCCATACGATGGCTTCATTTCGGACGCTACAAGTAGACTCGTTGCACCTGGGTATGCCGAGTGAACGAACCGATGTCGAAGAATTGGCGCCAGATGCGTCGAATTTGCCCACAATATTGGCTGAATTGCCGGATCCTGCTCTGGGTGCCGTGCGCGCCAATCTTGCAATGCTCGTCCCAGGAATCGCCTCTTTCGATATCATTGATGACGGAGAAGACTTTCATATCGAGTTTGAGTTGTCCGGAGGAGAACGCATACCGGCCCGTTTGGTATCCAATGGCACGCTGCGCGTTCTCGCACTATTGACAGCCATCTACATGGAGCCTCGTTCTCCCATCCTCGGTATCGAAGAACCCGAAAACGGCATTTTTCCAGGACGAATTCGGCTATTGCTCGAGAAATTAATGCAGGTTACCGCGGAAGATACAACGGCCGACGTGCAACGGCGATGGGAGAATGCACGGCAAACGATAGACACGGTTGTAGGTATCACTGTTAATCACCTGCCCACCCAAATTCTCATCACGACTCATTCCAGCGTCATTCTTTCTGCATTGCTGTCTCAGTCCCAGCATTTGCGTTTCGTCGATATGATTCGTCGCAATGGTGAAAGGGTCACACGCGCGCGTACCGTGGGACCATTGAAATCGCCCCAGGAGGGGCGATTCGTTATTTCCCCTCGAGAAATGGAAGCCATACTTGATTCCGCAAATGCTGAGGCAGCCGAATGATTTATATCAGGGCCGGTCTGTATGCTGAGGGCGTACCGATTATGAATTTCTGCTGCCGCTCGTCAATAAACTGCTCAATGAACTCGCCGCAAAACTGTTTTCTGGTGATTATGAGCTAGCGGAAACGCTGGGTATCGACGCTCCTTACGGAATGAGCGGCGGACGTGCCGAAAAAATCCACCGAGCCGTTGTCAATTACATTGATTATTGTGATCTGTTCATTCTCCATGCCGATGGCGCGGGAGATCCTGAGGATGCTCGCCGCACGCAAATCAACCCCGGAGCCGAACTTGCCCGTTCTGCCATACCCAATTCACACTTTCATCTCGTTGCTTGCATCCCCGTACGCGAGGTCGAAGCATGGCTGCTCGCGGATCCCGGTCCTTTCGAACGTGTACTCGGTAAAACCACCCCCGTCGTTCTTCCCGGACAGCCCGACGCAGAAATCGACCCTAAAACTTTTTTGCGAAAAGTCTTTCGCGACGGCGGTTCCCGAATTCCATTGAGCGAGGCGTATCGTTCTTTCGGTGAAAATGTACGTCTCGAAAAACTCAGATCGCTCGTCGCATTTCGCGCATTCGAGGACGAGTTAGAGCAAGCACTCAAAGCGATCGGACGCATGTACGGGCATGCGGCCAAGACGTAACCCACGCCGCGTAACCCACAAAGCCAAATGGCCATCGAAACCGTTTCCAAACGCCCTCGACAAGCCTTTCGGCGTAACCGAACACACTGGAAACGCAGGGGGCAGACCGATCGGGCTCCTCAATCCGTTTCGAAAGCCATAACCAAAGCCGATTGGCTTTGTTGTGGTCTTTGCAAAGCGTCGAAGCAGGCTGATCGGTATTAGGAAAGCGTTTAGGAACCTTCGGGCGTGGCCGGAGGGGCTTGTGGAGGCAGCGAAGCAGCGCGGCGTTGGGTCGCTTCCCGAAATGCATCAATGGGACGAAGCGCCGAACGAGCGGCGGAGATTGTGGCAGGTTTGTCCCGATCGATGGATGCTAATACTTTGGTTGCGTAATCGACGACTCCTTGTCCCATTGCGCGGACATGTTCGGTCAAATCGTCGGTGAGTACATCTTCGCGCTGCAAAACGGATTGGACCATTTTGCCATAAGTCGCATGTTGCGTGCGCACGTTTTCGAGGAATTGCGTGCCAGCCAAACGATCGATATCGGTAGCGAGTCCTTCGCCGTCGATGCGACGAATGACGGAATCGGCAATCGCGTATTGTTCCGGGTAGGATTCCGTCAAAAATGACAGACCAGATTCTCCGAAAAGCGAATAGAGGATTTCTACGGCATGTTGGGCATCGGGATACGTTTCTCGAGGGAGCATGGCATAAGCTTGCAGTCGCGTGCGTAATGCCCCCCAAGAATTATCGGCGCCGCGGTCAATGGGTCGCGTGTCGTCTATGGTGCTTTTTCCGACCGTTTTGCGGCGTAACGTATACGCGAATTGAGCGGCTTCGGCGATTTCGAAGAGCCGCTTTGCAGCTTTTTTGACGGATGCAGGCATTGAAGCTGGACATGCATCGCCTAGCACGCGGCATAACGTCATGCCCCCTTCGACGGTCATCCTCGGGGCGTGTACATAGTTGATAGGATCGGGAGTTTCCAGCGCCATGGGCGGGTTGTAGCATGGACGCGGTGCCGAAGGGAAGGGGGATGTGGCTCGAAAATATGATTGACGCCTTGGGGCAAGGACAAGTCAACCCACCCGATTCATGAATGCCGTTGACGGTCTACGGTTGCCGCGCGCTTTTTGTGGCAATGTGACGCGAAACGTCGTCCCTTTACCAACATGACTCTCGACGAGAATCTTGCCGCCGTGCGCCTCGACGATGCGCCGCACAATCAACAATCCGAGCCCCGTACTTTTTTCGCCACTCTCCGCACGGACGCTGGTGGTCGAAAACGGTCGAAACAAACGGTCGATCTCTTCCTGGGGAATGCCAGATCCATGGTCTTCGACATTCATCTCGACCCTGTCGCCATGATTGCTGACGCGCACGAAGACGTTGGTCGTCGAAGGAGAATACTTGATGGCATTGCTGAGCAAATTGTTCATGACTTGCTTGATGCGCCTCGGATCTGCATGGATGTTAATGGCAACGGGTGGTTGGTCGAACCGAACGCGGCCACGGCCATATCCAGACAGCGTATTGATTTGATCGATCTGTTTGGCGACGAGCGCACCAATGTCGATGTACACGGGCTCGATGACGAGCTGACCCGCGTTGATCGTGGACAAATCGAGTAAATCACTGACCAATTCGACGACGAATTCGCCCGATTGCTTGATTCCATCGAGAAACGAGAGGTGCTCGGGAGTCAAAAGATGCCCCGCCTCCGCATGCAAAAATGTGGCATACGCAAGCATGACGCCGACAGGATTGCGAATATCGTGAGCAGCCATTCCGAGCAGCAGATTTTGTTCCTTGAGTTGCTCGTTTTTTGCATGGAGCTCCTCAGCCATTATCCTGAGTTTCTCGCGGAAACGATGACGCTCCGTGGTATGGTTGAGCGTCTGGGCGAGCGATGTGCTATCGAGCGGTCCCTTGACGATATAGTCGTCGATACCAGCAAGAATGGCATCAGAAGCCATTCTTTGGTCGTCATTGCTGGTTAGCACCACGATGGGGCGATCACAGACTGCAAGTACGGAGTGCAACGTGTCGAGCCCGGTGCTGTCCGGCAAATTCAAATCGAGTAACACCGCGTCGAAACGACCTGTTCGGAGTTCATTCAGCGCCGCTTGCAGCGTGCCCGCGACGACCATGGTGATACCGAGCTGGGCAAGAATCCGCCGCAGCACGAAAACATAGGTCGTACTATCCTCGACGACCAAAATGTGCTTAACAAGCTTTCCACGTGGAGGGTGCTGCTGGTCCATGCCGTTCAGGCGATGTTAGACGAAGGGCAACGAAAAAGAAATAGGCGGGCACCTTTTTCCAATCGTCGGGTGTAAAGCGGGCGTGGCCAAACATTGACCGGCGGAAATTGGCGTACCAGATCCGGAAGTTTGCAAGCGAAGAGTCAGGCAAAAGAATTGCGGAGTGTTCGTGGTTGCATGGGTTCAGTTCACGAGTTGGTCGAGGCGCCAAATCCAGTTGGCACCGTTTCAAACTCCTGGTAGGGTCCGTCGCCGGAGCATCCATGAGCCTTCATTTTCCAGAAAACGGCCAATCTCGTGACGAAATCCTCGCTGCCATTCGCGATGTGCGCGCACGGGACCTCAAAAGCGATGGACACGCATTCGCATTCGTTTACGATCCCGGCGCAGAAACGCGAGCCGTCGCGCGGGAAGCTTTTGCCGCGTGTATGGAAGGTAATGGTCTCGACCCTACGGTGTATCCATCCGCACGTATCCTTGAAAATGCCGTTGTTCACGCGTGCCTCGAACTGCTCAATGCGCCCGTTGGCGCCGTTGGAACCGCCACGACGGGGGGCACGGAAAGCGTCATTCTTGCCGTGAAATCCGCACGTGACTACGCGCGAAAAACGCGGCCGCACATCATTGCCCCCAAAATGCTTTTGCCCGAAACGGCGCACGCTTGTTTTCATAAAGCTGCCCATTACCTCGGTGTCGAAATCATTTCCGTGGACGTCGATCCCGTCACAATGCAAGCGAATGTCGACGATGCGCGCGCCAAAATGAACGACGATGTGATTCTTATCGTCGGATCCGCTCCTGGATATGCCCACGGCGTCGTCGATCCCATTGAACAATTGGCCGATCTTGCCAAAAAACACGGGACGCTCATGCACGTGGATGCTTGTGTCGGCGGCTGTGTTTTGCCATTCTTGCGCGATGTCGGCGTCGATGTTCCCGCATTCGATTTCCAGGTCGACGGCGTGACCAGCATGTCCGTGGATTTGCACAAATATGGGTTTGCCCCCAAAGGCATCTCCGTTTTATTGCAACGTCGCCGAGACTTGCGTGATGCTCAATATTTTGCGTGCGCCAATTGGACCGGATACGCCATCGTCAATTCGTCGATGCTCGGATCGAAATCAATTGCGGCCACCGCCGCGGCTTGGGCCATCATCAAGCACCTAGGCCGTGAAGGATATCGTGCCCGCGCTAAAAAGATGTGGGACGCGACGCAGCATATCTTGGGAGTCATTGATCGCACCCCGGGCATTCGTTTGGTCGCTCGTCCACACGCCAATGTGTTTGCATTGACCACCGAGACGGGCGACGTATTCGAATTGTCCGACCGTCTCACAGAATGTGGTTGGTACGTGCAACCAACGTACAGCTTTGGCAGATCCCCGGCGCATATTCATTTGACCGTGGACCCAGGAAATGCCGATCGCGCTTCTGATTTTGCTCGGGACGTTGCAAAATGCGCTGCGAACCTGCCGGAAAGAATGGCACCTCCGCCTGAAGTCGTCATGATGCTTTCAGCCATCGTGAGCGGCGACGGAGGTGGGGGCATCAATGCGGGTGACATCATGACCCAATTGGGAATTACGGATGGAAAACTTCCGGCGCGTGCGGGCATGATTCATCGTATTCTCGAAGCAGCTCCGCCACCTGTTCGTCAAGCGTTACTGTCGATGTTCATGGGGGAATTGTTTTCATGATCCATGGACTCCTGCAAAAACTCGGGCGCGGAGACAAACCTCTGCGTATTGCGTATGGTCGTTTCTTCCATGAAGCGAATACGTATTCTCCACTGCTCACGGAGCGGGAGGACTTCGAGCGTATGCATTTGCTGACGGGCGAAGAACTCGCACGGGCCACTTCGTTACGAGGTACCGAATTAAAATCATTCATGCCTCATGCCGAGTTGACCGGTTTCGTGCAAGCAGCAAGAGCAGCGGGAAAAGTCACGACTGTGCCGTTGATTTCGGCGTTGGCGGTGCCCGGTGGACCACTTTCGCGAGAATGTTTCGACGGGCTTTTGAACGATTTGCTCACGGCGCTCGAAGCAGCGGGTCCTATCGATGGCGTCTATTTGGCGCTACATGGATCGATGGAAGTGAAAAACTTGGGCGAAGCTCCCGAAGCGTTTATTTTGCGGCGTGTGCGGGCAGTCGTGGGAGAAAGCGTCAAGATTGCAGTTAGTTATGATTTGCATGCGAATTTGTCCGCAGGCCTTGTCGATCCCGTGGACGTGCTCGTGGCGTACAGGACCAATCCGCATTGGGATTTGGCGCCGACCGGATTTCGCGCGGGTAATCGATTGATTCGGGTGTTACGTGGCCACGTGAATCCCGTGCATGTTTGGCGCAAACTACCGATATTGATTGGTGGAGGCGTGACGATTGACTTTCTAGCACCGATGCGGTCAATTTTTCGATTCATGCGACATCTCGAAGACGATCCGCGCGTGCTTTCGGCGAGTCTTTTTATGGTGCATCCGTATACGAATGCCGAAGATATGGGCTGGGCAGTGCATGTATCGACGGACGGCGACGAAGGTTTGGCCCGGCAATTGGCCGACGAATTGGCCGACAAAGCGTGGGCGGAGCGCGACGCTTCCATCCCGTCCATGCGTACCGTCGACGAAGCGCTCGATGAAGTCGCACAAAGTATGTGGAAAAAACTTGGCCCAGTGACGCTCGTCGATATTGACGACATCGTTGGTGCAGGGGCGCCAGGAGGCAATACGCATTTCGTGCAGGCGCTCGTACGTAACGATCGGGGACTCAAAGTGCTCGTGCCTTTGCATGATCCTGCCGCTGTTGAAATGACTTGGGACGTTCCTGAAGGGTCGACCGTCCCACTCGTATTGCGAGGAACGCCTGGATATGGTCAGCCCGAAGTGCCCGTGAATGCACGGGTCATGGCGCGACGTCGCGGTGATTATGGGCGTATCGTCCGACTCGATATTGGGTCGTTTCACGTGGCCATTTCCGAACGATCACCACTGCCGATTCATCCCATTTTTTGGGAAGATCTGGGCGTTTCGCCTCGCCAAGCGGATGCGATTGTCCAAAAAAACTTCTTTCATTATCGAATGTTTTATTTGACGACATCGTTCCAGCATATTCCCGTAATAAGTGCGGGAGCGACGAGTTTTCAACGGATATTGGCGGGAAAATATCGAGTACCGGTGCATCCAGTGGCGAAACTCGACGATTGGCGCGCTTCGGATCCTATCTTGCGAATGCCGCGCGAGTCTTTCGTCGCGGTGCCAAGCTGATCGCTCGCGTACGAGCAGCGAATCTTTCTAGCAAAGATCGAAAGCTCGTACACCAAACATGCGCACGAGTTGTGGATCTCGCACGTGGCCGTAGCCGCACTCGCAAGTGTCTAGATATTCTCTTGTCACCGTGAAGCGTAGAACACGTCGAGCAGCGTTGGTTGCGGAATTTCGCGCGGAATCAATGGCGGACATAGATTGTCCGACCACTTAGAATTGGGTCTCGACGTCCGCGTCTATCGTGGCAACATTAGCGTCGCTCGTCGGTGTTGAGCGTGCCTGCTGCTGAAACTCTTGGCAGGGCTTTCGGTTGTCGAGCGTTTACTGAAATGCGGTTCCAGCGATTCAGGCGGACCGTGTTTTGTTTTCTCACCAAGGAGACTGCATTGCTACACGCCAATTTTGCAATGGACTCGATTCCGCACTCGTTGCAAGCGTTTTTGATGATTGCTGGGGGTGTGATCGGTTTGCTGGCGGCTTTTGCGCTCGTCGATTCTTATGCGACGGAATCGACGTCGTCTCACGAAACGCGTGCGAGCGCGGAAAAAAACGTTGAGTCTGGTTCGCATGTGCCGGTCGAACGCGGGGCGTCAGGACGACGGTTTTAAGAGAGTGGTTATCAGGCTGCTGCGCGTAACGAATCGTCGGTCAGGCTTGCTCAGCGTACGATGTACGCTTCCGCCGCCCTCCCTAGCTTCGTTACGCTCGCGACGCCTGATAACCACTCTCTTCGTCTACTTCGGCGCCCGGAGCGATTCGAATGCTGCGTCGTATTCCTGGCGCATTCGGGTCACGAGCGTAGCAATGGTTGGTGCATCGTCGATATTGCCGACGCCCTGCCCGGCGCTCCAAATATCGCGCCAAGCCTTGGCTGCCGAATTGCCACCCGAACCAAAATTCATGGTGGATTTGTCCGCGGACGGGAGATTGTCCGGGTCGAGACCATTGGCCGCGATGGCCGGCTTTAGATAATTTCCGTGAACGCCGGTGAACAACGATGAATACACGATGTCCTTGGCGGTCGTGTCGATGAGCATTTGTTTGTATCCGGGTAAAGCGTGGGCTTCTTCGGTCGCAATGAACCGAGTACCAATATAGGCGAGATCGGCGCCCATGGCTTGGGCGGCAAGGACCTGCGCACCACTCGTCATGGCTCCGGCGAGGCAAATCGTTCCTGAATAGAAGCGGCGCACTTCCGTGACCAACGCAAAGGGACTCAAGGCGCCCGCATGGCCGCCAGCTCCGGCACAAACGAGAATCAAGCCATCGACGCCTTCTTCGAGGGCTTTTTCGGCGTGACGCACGCTAATGACGTCGTGTAAAACGATCCCGCCATAGGCGTGTACTGCTTTGACGATTTCTTGTGGTGGACGAAGGCTCGTAATGATGATCGGCACTTGGTGCTCCACGCACATCTGCATGTCGTATTCGAGTCGATCATTGGATTTGTGGGCAATTTGATTGACCGCAAACGGAGCGACTGGAAGCTCCGGGTGTTCGGATTTGTATTGCGCCAGTTCTTTCTTGATGCGACCGAGCCATTCGGTGAGTTGTTCTTTGGGACGTGCATTGAGGGCTGGAAATGAACCAACGATACCGGCTTTGCATTGCGCAATCACGAGTTCTGGGCCGGAAACGATGAACATCGGCGCGCCGATGACGGGAAGCGAAAGACGACCTTCGAGGAGCTTGGGCAGCGACATGACTCGATCCTTTGGATAAATCGGATGCTTCGTCATTAATCCCAAGGAGAGCATCCGTCAATCCATGATTTTGGTGGAAAGTGTTTTCGGCGTCGCGCTTGACCGGGAACAACCTGGTTGCTAGGCCTGTTGTGTCGCGTGAATCGGCAGTGTAACTGCGCGTTTGCGGCGCTACGAAAAAAAGATTCGCAACAAATTTGGCCCCGGCAGTGCCGCACGGTTAGTGCGGGGTGAAGCTCGAATCAGACTCGCGTTCGGGGGTCCGAATGACCCAAAGGCCGTGGTGTTTGTTTCGCAGTTTAGGCGAGCCGCAATGCAGGTTTTACGGTTCGCACCGGATCCGACGGAGGAGTCATGTCAGGTCAAACGTCCATCATCGTCGTCAGCACTCTAATGGCCGGATTTGCACTGGGTTGCGGAGCCGACCCCGCAGCATTGCCGAAGACGGCGGCGGCCGAATCCAAACCGACGCCCGTCGTGGTGCGTGTTGCTACGCCCGATACAGCCTTGGCAAAAGCGAATTCGACGTCGCCGTCGTTCGGCGTCGTGCATATCGAAGATCGCATCATCAAGGCTTGTGGCGATATTCCGAAAATGCACTTCGCTTTCGACTCTGCCGAAGTTGATTCCGACGCATCCGGATCGCTTGCAGCACTCGCGCGTTGTTTTACCACGGGACCGCTTGCGGGGCGGGGTATGAGGTTGATTGGTCATGCCGATATACGCGGCGAAACCGAATACAATTTTGGTCTTGGGCAAAAACGAGCGGGCAGCGTGGCGGAGTTTCTGGCGAAAAAGGGTCTCGAATCGGGTCGCGTTTACACGTCGTCGCACGGCGAAATCGAAGCAACGGGCCTCGATGAAGATGGCTGGGCCCAAGATCGATACGTTGAAGTCTTGCTTGCCGATTGAGGAGAAACAAACATGACCGACGTAAATCTCGGTGCCCTTGGTGGAGGAGCGCCCATTCGACTCGACCCGATATCGCTGATCTTGCATTCGTCCGGGCCGGTGTTCGTTGTCGTCTGGGTACTCATTGCAGCGGCGGCTCTCGTGTGGGTCATCGCGTTGCTCAAAACGCTCCAGCTCGGGCGTTTGGGGCGTGCCGAGCGGCGATTCCAGCATGAAGCGCAACAGGCGCGCGATGCGGAAGCGTTGTTTGCCGCGGCCAGTCGTTATTCCGATGCGCCAGGGGCGCACGTGGTCATCGAGCTTGGAAAACGCGCAGGAAGTCCGAAATTGCTGGAGTCGGTGGCTAAACGAGCGCTCGTCGATCAAGAAGAACGTGCCGGATCGCTCATGAATTCGCTTTCGACCATTGCGTCGGCGTCGCCGTTCGTCGGGCTGTTTGGCACGGTGTACGGGATCATGGATGCATTCTTGCGTATTGGTCAGGCAAAAAGCGCGAGCCTTCCTGTCGTGGCTCCGGCCATCGGTGAAGCACTCATTGCAACAGCCATTGGACTCGCCGCAGCCATTCCTGCCGTCGTCGCCTATAATTCGCTCAACAAGCGTATCGATGGCCTCATGTCGTCGATCGAAGCGGCGAGCAATGGTTGGGTCGCGTTGGTATCGGAATTACCAGCCGTCGTTCGACGACCAACCGCGGCGTAATTGCTAATCACGCGAAGGAAACCACCATGGGCATGACGACAGGTTCGAAGCGCAGGCGAGGACGAGGGTTTGGCGAGATCAACGTGACGCCGCTCGTCGATGTCATGCTCGTGCTTCTCGTCGTGTTTATGGTCACGGCACCGCTGCTTTCGACGGGCCTTCGTGTCGAATTGCCGAACGTCGAAGCCGCAGAATCACCCGTCAAAGACACCAAACTCGTCGTGACGGTCACGAAAGACGAAAAGGTTTTTTTTGGCGAAGACGACGTGACAACGAGCATCGAAGGGGTGCTTGCGACAAACCCGCGCGTCCAGAAAGAAAAAGAAATCTACATTCGCGCCGATAAAAACGCGCGATATGCGGCGGTCGCGCGGGTCGTCGCGGCGGCTCGATCGGCGGGCGTATTGGGTCTCAACTTGCTCGTCGAACCGGAAATCGAGGGAGGGGCGAATTGAGTGCGGGGGTGCCGGGAATCGATGGCAATCTGAACGTGCGCGGTGTGCCAGTCGTTCCGGAAAAACCAGCGCGAAATTTTTCGACGGCCGAAATCATTTTTGCGCTCGTCGTAGCAGCGAACGTTCAAGCCGGTGCGATTCTGCTTTTGCGTGTATCGAATTTGCACAAAACTGCGGAAGTGGCAGAAATCGATACGGGTTCGAGTATTCCCGTCAAAGTCATTCCCGTCTTGGACCTCGATGCGCCGACTTTGAAATTGGGTGGAAAACGCGATCCTGCCAAATTACCCGATCGATGGCTCAAGCCTAAGGTCAAAAAACGCGTCAAAGAGGAAGCGTTCGTTTCGACGAAGGCTGAAAAAACGGCTGAATCTGCACCGCCCAAAGAAATGGACGTTGCGAAAGCGGATACGCCCGTCCCGCCGCCCGACGCTGAAGTGGCCAAACAAGTCGAAACGCCCGTCGAAGTGCCGAAAGAAGACAAGCCGCCGGCTAATGTCGACGAAAAAGGTCACGAAGACGGATCCAAAGATGGCAAAGAAATGGATCCGCTCAAAGCACGCGCGGTCGATTTGTATCGAGACAAGATTCGCGGTTGGTTCAGCAGGCGATTTCGAGTTTCGGGATCGGGTTTGTCCCGGGAGGAAATCGTAAAGGTTCGCGTATCGGCGACGGTGAGGCTTTCGAATGGTCGATCGGTGGCCGATTTTTCCATTGTATCCAGCGGACAGGCAGCATTCGACAATGCGGCCCGTAAAGCGCTCGAAAGCGCCAAAGGCGAGGAACTCCCGCCGCCGCCCGAAAATTATCCCGATATCATGCAAACTCAGATTTCACTCACGTTCACGTGTACACCGGAAAGATGCGATTGATGAACCGCCCGCTCGTTCTGACGTTGATTTCAGGGTGGACCTTGCTGGCAGGCGCCTTGCCCGTTTGGGCGGACGCACCCATCACGGCGGAACCACCACGGCCGGAAGATTTGCTCGGGAATATCGTCGTCGTAGCAGGAGCGACACGTACATTGCCACGTATCGCAGTGTTGCAATCGTCGAGTTTCGACGAGGAAGACGTCATTCTGCGGAATGTGGCGCGTCGCGATTTGGATTTGTCAGGCGAATTCGACCTGCTCTCGGATGCAGACGCTCCAGAGACGTATGGCTCTGCCGATGCCCTCGACGTGTCTGCGTGGTCGAAGATCAAAGTCGAGGCGCTCGTGGAAGTGCGGGCAATGCCTATCGACGGCCAAGACAAAGTTGCGGTGCGTGGGCGCGTGTTTTTGGTGAACCACGGCGCAGTGGCAGTGTTTGACAAACGGTTTATCGTCCCGCGCGCTTCGTTTCGCGAAGAAGCGCATCGTTTGTCCGACATGATCATTGGTGCGCTCACAGGGAATAATGGTAGTTTCGCGAGTCGAATGACGTTCGTTTCGGGGGTGAGCAGTTTGCGGCAAGTGTTCACGATCGACGCTGATGGGCACGATGCCAAACCGATTTCACCGTCGGATGAAATTGCGTTGTCGCCGGCATTTGGTAAAAATGAAGAACTTTTTTATGCGGCGAGTCGGAACAAGGGCGAATACAAAATTTGGAACGCTTCTGGCACAGCCATTGATTTGCCGGTCAAAGGTTCGGTGTACGGACTGGTTTTCTCGAAAGACCGATCACGTGTGGCGGTATCCATTGGGGTTGGCACGTCGATAAAATTGTTCTCCGGGCCGGACTTTATGAATCTCGCGCCGGTGAGTGATGTGGGTATGGCGCTACGTCCGTCGTTTTCGCCATCGGGGAAGATTGGATTTTCTGGTGAGGGGCATTGGGGGCAGCGTATTTATGTGGATGGCAAGGCCATCTCGCCGGACGGCCTGTTTGCTTCGTCGCCAACTTTTTGCAATCATCCGGATGGCATTCGGATCGTTTATGCGGTAGGAGTTGGAAAAGACACGGATATCGTGTCGACGGACGAACGTGGTGCAGGGATGAGTCGACTCACGCAAGGCCAAGGCCGTAACGGATATCCGGCGTGTAGTCCTGACGGGCGGCTCGTGGCGTTTTTCTCGACGCGCACGTCGAGCGAGGGCCCTGGGCTTTACGTGATGCGTTTGGATGGCGGGCGAGCGAAACGGGTATCGACGTTTTTGGGAGATTCGTTGCGCTGGGAGCCATTGCCACCAGGGCAAGCTGTTGAAGTGAAGAACTGATGCGGTTATGACTTTTTACGCGGTTCCGGCGGATGATACGGTCGAACGTTGGGCGTATGATTACGTGACGAGCGATTCTCTCGCGCACAAATTGGCGCCTCCACCTGTGCCGTCGTTATGGGAAGATAATCCGCCGGTGCGTCGTATCGAGCGTCCAGGGCGACCCAGTGTCCTCCAAGTCGTGACGCGAGCCCCGAAAGCGCCAGGGCCAGACGCGATTCGTGATCCTGCACGTCGTGCGGAACTCGTCCATACATTTTTGCACCATGAATTGCAAGCCGCGGAGCTCATGTGTTGGGCGCTTTTGGCGTTTCCAGAAGCGCCGCGAGCCTTCAAAAAAGGCCTTTTGCGAATCACCAACGACGAGATTCGTCACATGAAGATGTATCTCGAATACATGGAGAAACTTGGCCATTCATTTGGTGATTTTCCGGTACGTGATTGGTTTTGGGAACGTGTGCCGCAATCGCCGACGCCTGCGCATTTCGTAGCCGTGATGGGCATGGGTTTCGAGGGCGGAAATTTGGATCATACCGTTCGATTTGAAAAACGCTTTATTGCCATTGGAGATGTGGAAGGCGCGCGAATTCAGTCCGTCGTATGCGCCGAAGAAATTCCGCATGTGCGATTTGCAGTTCGTTGGTTCAAGCGGTTCACTGAAGGCGTCGAATTCGAAACGTGGCGGAACTATTTGCCGCAGCCGTTGTCGCCGATGGTCATGCGTGGCACGCCTCAAAACAAGGCCGCTCGGATGCGAGCAGGTTATCCCGAGGCGTTTTTGACGGAACTGGAGCGATGGGTACCCGAACCGCGTGGCTGCTGAATCTTGGAGCCGAAGTCGAACTCGAAAATCCGCGACGCACGATAGGTGCTGATACGCGCGCACGTTTGCCGAACCTGGCTGAAAAACTGAGTGCCCTCATTTCGCCGAGTGACATCATCCTGTTTGGCGAGGAAAACGAAACGGGTTTGGCCGAGGGCTGTGTGGGTCGCGCTTGGTTACCGACTCCGCGAGCGCTGATGGCGCTTGCGCGAGCAGGGGCCTCGCGTTTGTCGGTACCTGATTTCGAGGTATTGCGTCAAGTCAACGATCGCCGATTTTCATTAGGGTTGGGCGCGACGCTTCCTGGACAACGTGTCGTGACGTCCATCGAAGAAGTTAGCGAAGCGTTGTCCCAACCGTCGCCGCGAGGCAATTGGCTCGTGCGCAGGCCGCATGGATTTGCCGGGCGGGGACGTCGTCGCGTGCGTCTCGACGAAGTAATGACGGACGCTCGTAGTTGGCTCGAAGCGTCGTTGCGCCATTTCGGAGCGCTCGTGGTGGAACCCTGGGTCGAGCGACTTTCTGATTTCGGATTGCATGGTCATGTTTCGGCAACGGGCGTCGTGATTCTTGCTGAACCCACATTGCAAATGATGACCGACGAAGGTATGTGGTTGGAAACGCGGCGTGTGCGCAGTGGTGAATTAGGTCGGGACGAAGCGTATTCTTTGGCGACGACGGCAAAAACGGCCGGAGATGCCTTGGCGCGGGCTGGCTATTTCGGTCCTTTTGGTATTGATGCATTTCGCTGGCGTGACGAACACGGCAAGCAGCATTGGAATCCACGGTGCGAAATCAACGCTCGTTATTCGATGGGTTGGGCCATCGGAATGGGTCATGCCCGGCCCGATTTGGCCGAAACTTGATCGAATTTAGCGCGTGGTTTTCTGAGGTTCGAATACCGCATACGCATCGGCACCGGCATCGAAGTGCAGGATGTCATAATTAGATTCGGCGGCGAGTTCATCGATTTCTTTTCGTCCGAGAGCCGAGAAAAAACCAATATATGAAGAAAAATGGTCGCCTTTTTCCGACGTATTGGGAGCGCCGAGCGCCGTGAAGAGTCGTTTTAGCGCGTTTCGCGCGCGTCCGCGGGTGAAATCCGTGGTCTCGGGGCGAAAGAGAAAACTTGCAAAAATGGGCGCTCGAGGGGCAAGGCGTCGCAATGCGCGAAAAAGCTGCACACGTTCGGCATGTGGCAAAACGTGCGAAAGGCTGCCCCAGCCGAATACGATGGCATCGATCGGCGGCCCATCATTCAGAAAAGCAAGAGGTCCTGTGCCATTCGAAACGGCATGCACGATATCCGCATACGACGCGTCCACGAACGTCGCGCTCGGGGCAATGGCACGAGCGGCATCCGCAAATGACACGCAAGGATCGAAAGCCACAACGTCGTAGCCTCGTGCGACGAGTGTCACGAGTTCACGGCCCGTTCCCGCGGCGCCAAGCAGAATGCGACTGCCAGGTGCGAGTGGCCGGGCGCGAAGGGCATATTCTTCAGCCGGAAAAAGCCCGCGCTCCACGTGTCCGTGGCCAGGCATGTACGAACTTTCGCGACTGTAGAGCGTTGTTGTGAGTGTTGTTCGTTCGTTCGGAGGAACCCATGCCAAAAATAACTCGTCGCGCAAACTATCCTGAAGGTTTACAGCACGTTGCACGGCCGCATCCAGCCAGATAAAACTACGAACCCAGGTGCGCATTGGCGGTTTCGACATCGCGGCGCGAAGTATATGGCGAGTGTTTCGCTGGGTAAAGGTACATTCGTTCCAGAGCGCGTGTTGTGTACTTTTCAAGACGCATCAGGTGTGGTACCTGTGCCCGCATGGCGATTGCCGCGCAAAGGAGTGCCCTCAGGACTCGGGTTTGTCCAAGTAGTGGCCGTCGAATGTTCGGTTTGTCTTGGTCCGTCAGGAGCTTTGTGGGCATACGGGGGAGCGAATGAGTGTCGATGTTTGGCAAAGCGCGCTTCGTCCCGCCGTGCATGTCGTCGGGCGCCGACTCGAAGATACATTTTTCCTCGTCAATCTCGAAACGAACGCCGTATTCGAGTTGAATGCGACGGGGACTGAAATATGGCTTTGGCTCGAGCAACATCATTCGTTGGCTCATTGCCTAGATCATTTGCGCACAAAGTTCGACGTGGAAGTCGAGTTGCTGCAACAACAAGTAAGTTCGCTCGTCGAAGAGTTGTTGCGTGAAGGATTGCTCGAACAATCTACGGAGGAACGTGCTCCTATGATCGAATTGATTCCATTGGCGCGACCTTCGTCGAAATTGCCCATCGGTTCGTGGATCCTA
Source organism: Polyangiaceae bacterium (assembly GCA_031415295.1). Taxonomy (GTDB): domain Bacteria; phylum Myxococcota_A; class Polyangia; order Polyangiales; family Polyangiaceae; genus Polyangium. The sequence goes on from JANORL010000302.1 coordinate 20,085, forward strand.
CGTTGGGAGCCTGATGCGGGCAAACCAACGATCGAAGTGGGCGAAGGGGACGCGCTCGATCGGGTCGAAGTATTCGAAACGGCTGCAGGAAATATCGTCGTATTCGATGGGTATTTGTTTGATCTCCCTGCGGATGGCAATATGGGTACGTCGGCGGCGCGGAAGGTTGCTGCGGTGTTCGAAGCGCGGGGCGATGATTTTCTACGCGACTTGCGCGGTGGGTTTTGTACGGCCATTTGGGACCGAAAAAACGCTCGTTTGGTGGCCGCGCGAGATGGAATGGGCGTGCACCCCGCGTATTATTTTTGGAACGACCGGGTGATCCTCGTGTCTTCGTCCGTGGATGCATTGCTGACACAGCCCGAAGTGCGGTCGAAACCTCATGGGGTGAGAATCGCGGAATTTTTGCTGGGTTCGTCGTTCTCGCACCATTTGCATGAAACGTTTTATCAAGACATACGCCGATTGCCGCCTGCGCACAAACTAGCTCTGCGCGGATCGACGCTGTCGGTCGCTCGTTATTGGAATCCATTACCTCTTGGATTTGCATGGGCCACGCAGGACGAGGTTGCCGAATTCGAACCAACGTTGCGTCGCGCCGTCGCCCGGTGTCTCGGTGCGGGCGCGCAAGCCATTGCAATGAGTGGCGGTTTTGATTCCGTGGGGATCGCTGCCGTCGCTGCGGAATTGCAAGGGAAAAATGCGCCGCTTTCCGCGTTGTCCGTGCGTTTCCCCAATACGGAGATCAATGAAGAGGTGACGCAAGCTCAAGTGGCGCGCGTGCTGGGCATGCCGCAATATTTCCGAACGGTGAATCCCGCGGCTCTCGATGAAGATTTCGTTGCTTCGGCCCTCGAGCAGTCGGCGGGTAATTCCAGTCCCGTGCTCGGCCTTTGGCAAGGACTATATTCCACGCTTTTCATTACGGCTCGTGATTTGGGATTGCGCCGGATTCTTTTTGGTACCGGCGGCGATGAAATGCTCGTGGTGGATACTCGATATGCGCACGACTTATTTTTGCGAGGGGATGTGCCGGGTCTTGTCGAATTTATTCGGGCATGGCAACGAACGTCGCCATTTTCAGCGTTGCGCGTCGCCCATTTCATTCTTTGGCAAGCCGCGTTGAAGCCAACCCTCATCGCCCAGGCTCGGCGCCTGGCTGGTAACACCGGTGCCCGCATGTTCCGCGCGGTGCGAAATCAATTTCACCCCCTGGCCATACCGTTGCGCAGTGCCGTGATAGAAGAATTACAAGATCGTGCTCGGCAGTCAGTTCGAATTGAACTCGCGCCAGGTGAAGGTCGTTATGTGGAAGCTATGCGTGATTTGCCACAAACGCCGTCGCTCAGTTCGGAATTGGAGCAGGGGCGCGAGTGGGCAGGGCGATTTGGTGCTCGCATCCTCTATCCATTTTTTGACCAGGATTTCGTCGAGCTTGCATTACGCGTGCATCCGCGGCACCTTTATCAAGGCGGCCGCATGAAAGGCCCTTTGCGAGAACTCGTGACGAAAAAATTACCGTCAGTGACAATGCCGGTACGCAAGGTTGATTTTACGTCGCTCGGACGCGACGTTTTACGTCGATTCGGAAGAAATTCCTGGTCTCGTCTTCAAGGGGCGACTCGGCTCGCAGAACTTGGTATTGTCGACCCAGCAGCCACCGACGACCTCATGGATCATTTTTTTTCTGGTAGATCTGAACGTTGGGTGCCCGTGTGGCAACTGCTAAGCACGGAGGCATGGCTCGCCGCACGCTTTGCTCGACCGTGATGCAGCCTGAAAGTATCTTACATGAAACTCGACGACGCGATGCAGCAGGAACAATCTTCGATGGGCACTCTATCTGGTCAAGCGAAAGTCGCTTGGGAACGCCCGTTGCTCGTGAAAATGGGGCGCCTCGAGGACTTCGTGCAGGGTCTTGGCAAAGGCGGTTCAAAGTTCGACATGGACCCCGGAATGTCGCGTAAAGGCAGCTTGGGATGATGCCCAGCCGCCCACGCGCCTGGCAAATCTCTCCTTCAACATCGACCAAGTATCCGTCCGAGACGAACGCGAAGCCGGACCATGAATCGAGCGTTGGTCCCTGTGTGATGCTTGCTCGTGCTGAGTGGAAAGCTCGTGCGCTGGCGAAAGGACACATGAAATCCATGAGCTGGCAAGATCAAATTTCAAGACATCATGACTTCGCCGCAAGTGCAAGTCGGTATGGTTCCGCGACTCACGTAGGCCCCGATTTGCCCGTATTTGCAGCCGAATGATGCACGACATGCCGGTCGTTTCAGAAAGCAGCCTGCATCGACGAGCCGCCCTCCCGCTCGTTGTCGATGTCGATCCACAAATGGATGTGGGCAGCTTCAACCCTGGTCCACAAGCGATTCCATGGACGACCGAGGACGGAGAAACACACGCGATCTGCGAAATAGAAAGTGGGTTTCCTCGCGTATTGCTCCCTAATATCGGAATTATTCGAGTCATCAACGAAGCTGGACATGTGCAAGGTATCGTAGGTGATCCAGTCAAAATCCATTTAATGGAAGAAGTCTATTATCGTTTTGCATTGCCGATGATTCTGCAAGCCGCTGGCGCCGAGATGCTTCATGCGAGTGCGGTGCAAGGAACGAGGGGCGTCGTTGCATTTTGTGGCGCATCGGGCACGGGCAAATCCACGCTTGCGTTTGCATTGAGGAGCAAGCAGTACCGACATTGGGCGGACGATTCCGTCATTTTTTTGCCGCATCAACACATGTTCGAAGCGTTGCGTTTGCCGTTTCGACCGCGTGTGGAAATTGCGTCGACCGAACCTGTCGAATTCATTCGCGGAACCGATGCCGCCCCGCTTTCCGCGATTGTCGTTCTTCAGCGATATCCGGGGGGAATGGTAGAATCGGGTGACTTCCATGCCGAAGCGCGGCGGCTTTCTTCGGCCGATGCATTTCGTACCGTCCTTCCGCATATCTATTCATTCATTCTATCCGATCCCAAACGTAATGCGCTCATGATGTCGCGATATTTTGATGTTGCTTCGCGCCTTCCCGTCTACGATCTTCGTTTTACCCCGTGCCTCGATGCGTTGCCGAAGTTGTGCGAAATCGTCGAGCTATCCTGCTTATCTGGCGGTTGATTCGGTGCCCATGCTGACCATGACCGCGATATCCGCTCATGCAGCTTTGGCCGCCCAAGCCTTCGAACTTCGAATTCGTCTTTTGCGCCGAATACCGTCGGTTCCATTGCCTCGTATTCTCCAAGAATTGACGCCCACGTATTTGCCGCCGGTTGTTTTGAGTGCGTCCGAAATATGGCGTGTAATGCGAATCGTCGAAGCAATCTGTCGCCGTTCTCGATTTTTGCCCGATACATGCTTATATCGAGCGCTGACGCGTTATGCGATGTTACGTCAGTCAGGTCATGCAGCGTCATTCGTCATGGGAATGGATCCACGGGCGCGTCTAGACTTGACCGCGCATGCGTGGGTGCAGCTCGACGGAGCGCCGTATCAAGAAGCGCTGGACCCACGTTTGGTCGTCACGTACGTTTATCCCGACGAGCCATCAGCGGCGAAACACTCGACGAGTTCACAATCATGAAGGAACGATATTGTCTCAGTCGCGATGTCTTGTTTACGCAGCTCGATGATGGCAGCGGCGTCTTGCTCCATCTCGGTTCGGGGCTTTATTACACGTTGAATCAAGCTGGCGTTGTTGTGTGGAAAGCGGTAGGCGAGGGGGAAAGCGACATAACAACGCTAGCCAAGCGTCTCTGTGCGTCGTTCGATGTCGATATGGCTGAAGCGGAGCGCGAAGCCACACGTCTTCTGAGCGACCTCCAAAAAGACGGTCTCATAAAATAAATGAAATCATTGTGCATTGACCGCGAAGCGGGCGATGCAAACATGGGTCAAGGGGCATTTAAAATAAATGAAATCATTGTGCATTGACCGCGAAGCGGGCGATGCACACTTGCGTGAGCCTATGAGGGTGTTCCGCAGGCGTTGCGAGCGTTGCGAAGCTAGGGAGGACGACGGAAGCGTACATCGTACGCTGAGTAAGTCCGACCGACGATTCGCAATGCGCAGCAGCCTGCGGAATACCCTCATTACATTGCGCGGATCTTCTTGAGTGCCGCGTCCATTCCAGACAGTAACGATTCGGGATTGTTTTCGTCGTAAAAATGCACGTATTGCGGTCGCTGTGCATGTACGTCGGCCAGGATTTTCCCCTCCGGATCGAGGAAAAATGTGCGCGGAACGTAGCCCCCGTCGGGCGAATGAGCATTGCTGATTTCAGGCACGTCGTCAGCATTCAAGCGAATCATGATGAAATCTTTTGCGCGAGCGACAATCCGAGGATCCGAAAAGATTTTGCTATAAATTCGACAATGTGGGCACCAATTCGTGAAAAATACGAGACAAACGGGTTTGTTGTCTTTTTTCGCTTTTGAAATGCCGTTTTCGTACGATTGCCACGCTATCCCCGTGTCGTTCCAGTCTTCCTTTTGCGTCTTGGGAGCATTTGCGGCGGGTACCGCCGCGTTTGTTGTTGTCGCTGCTGTCGGTGGCGAAGCTGGCATCGCGGGCGGAGCTGGCGCTACAGCCACCTGCGGCTCGGGTTGAGGAGTCGGAGGACCCCCTTTAAACGACGCATACAGCAATCCCAAGAGCACAATGATGGATCCCCCGGCAGCCACAAGACTGCCCCACGAGCTTGCGGATGACTTGGAACGCGTTGACTTGCCACTCCGCGCTTTGCGTGGGGATGCATTTTTTGTCACGACCCTACGTGTAGCCCGGTTGCACGATCACGTCCACTCTCGTGCTTCGATTTGAATCGCTCGCTCCGTCGTGTATCATGCGGCAACCCCATGGAGAGCGAGACCGCAAGCGACATCGACGACGCCCGCGAGACTGAGACGCAAAGCGCTTCACACATCGATCGTGAGGCAGAGTTTCACCGCGGTCTCGACGCCTACCGCGCATTGGCCCATTTCGATGCAAACGACATCTGGACCGTGGTTTGCAAAGACGAGCAAAACGAGACCACCCGTCGTTTTCTCCAAGCTTTGATTCAAGTCACCAACGCGATGCACAAAGTTCGGCACAACGGCGAACTACGCGGAGCCCTGCACCTCCTCGAACGTGCATTGCTCAAGCTCGACGAGTTACCCGACGTCTACGGCGGTGTCGATCTGGCCACGTTTCGTGATGCCACTCGATCGTGTTTGGCCGAAGTCGCACGCCTCTTGTCGATCAAAAGCGTTGACCTCGCTGTCTCGTTCATCCCCCCGTTGCAAGTCATTCAGTCTGGTCCAGCACTTGAACCTCGCACCGCCGTTCCCGTAGGCGCGGATCCGGAAAAACTCTTGGCCGAAGGTTTCGATGCGTATCGCAATGGCCGTTTTTTCGATGCTCACGAACTCTGGGAAGAAAGCCGTCGTCAGCGTCCCGAAGATCAAGAGACCACGCGCGAACTGCTCAAGGGGTTGATTCTCATCGCTACGGCGATGCACAAACTCCATCGCGCCAAAAGTCCCGCCAGCGCAGCGCAGTTGCTCGAAGTTGCTCTCGACAAGCTTCACGGTGCAGCCGACGGCACTCTCGGTATCGCTGTTGCTGACCTCGTGGCCGATGTCGAACGTATCCACGCCGAGCTCGAAGAGGTCACTTCACAGAGGTCGGGGCAAATCGACCCCAACATCGTCCCGCAGATACGCACGCAATCTTGAGAGAGAGTGTTCCGCAGACTGCTGCGTGTTGCGACGCCTGCGAAACACACTCCAAAGGGTGATGAGAGGCGACGAATTGTTTGTCTTGACAATTAGCGGGAGCGGCCGCGCGTGTTTGCCGTTCCCGACCGACCACTGCCTTTTTTGCCACGACCCTTTGCTCCACGACTCGCTTCCGCTGCTTGTGAAGCTCCCGCGTCGCTGTCCTCGAGTTCTCCCTTGAGGATGCGGATCTGATCGCGAAGACGCGCGGCTTTTTCGAATTCCAAGCTCTCCGCCGCCAGGAACATCTCCTGTCGCAATGCTTCGATTCGCTCGCCCAGATCCACGTTCGCCCCAGCCCCGTTGCCTTTGTCCGACCCACTCGCGTTTTTGGGGACTGCGTAATAGTCGCGTGAGCCCGATGTCGGCGACATGTCGAAGATCGCTTTGACGATCGTTGTCGGCGTAATGCCGTGTTCTTCGTTGTACGCCTTCTGAATAGCCCGACGACGGTTTGTCTCTTGAATCGCACGGCGCATCGAATCCGTCTCGCGATCCGCATACATGATGACTTCGCCTTTGACGTTTCGTGCCGCACGACCAATGGTCTGAATCAGCGAACGCGCGCTACGGAGAAACCCTTCCTTGTCCGCATCGAGGATCGCCACGAGCGACACTTCGGGCAGATCGAGACCTTCGCGCAACAGGTTGATTCCGACGAGCACGTCAAATTCCCCGCGCCGTAGATCCCGTAGAATCTCGATACGTTCGAGCGTTTCCACGTCGGAATGCAGATACCGGACTTTCACGCCGAGTTCCGTGTAGTACTCGGTCAAATCTTCAGCCATCCGCTTGGTCAGCGTCGTCACGAGAATGCGTTCGTTGTCGGCTACACGTTCTCGAATTCGTTCCAGCAAGTCGTCGACCTGACCCGTGACAGGCCGCACGTTGATGATCGGATCGTTTAGTCCCGTAGGACGAATGATCTGCTCGACAACGACACCACCCGTTTTCACAACCTCGTAATCCCCAGGCGTGGCGCTGACGAACAGTACTTTGTTGTAGTGCCCCTCGAATTCGTTGAACTGAAGAGGTCGGTTATCGAGTGCGCTTGGAAGCCGAAATCCGTACTCGACAAGCGTTTCTTTGCGCGCGCGATCGCCTTTGTACATCGCGCCAACTTGCGGAATCGTTTGATGAGACTCGTCGATGATGAGCAGGAAATCTTTGGGGAAGTAGTCAATCAGTGTGGGGGGAGGTTCGCCCGTTTTGCGCCCCGATAAATGCCGCGAGTAGTTCTCGATGCCGTTGCAGAATCCCATCTGCTCGAGCATTTCGAGGTCGTACATCGTGCGTTGTTCGATGCGTTGTTTCTCGAGAAACCTTCCTGCTTTGTCGTAGTAGTCGAGCCTGTCGCGTAGTTCTTCGCGAATGGTACCGATGGCTTTTCGAAGCTGCTGCTGTTCGGTGACGTAGTGCGATCCAGGATAAATTGCGACGCGATCCAGTTCGCGAATGACCTTGCCCCGTAACGGATCGACCTCTTTGATGGCTTCGATCTCGTCGCCGAAAAACTCTATACGAATCGCAACGCTTTCTTCATATGCCGGGAAAATCTCGACGATGTCGCCACGAACGCGGAAGGTGCCGCGGTGAAAGTCGATGTCGTTGCGATCGTATTGAATGTCGACGAGCCGACGCAGGAGTTCGTCCCGGCGTATCTCTAGGCCGCGCTCCATCTTGATGAGCAAGCCGTGGTAACTCTCCGCCGAACCAATGCCGTAAATGCAACTGACGGATGCGACGATGAGTACGTCTGGACGCGAAAGCAGCGCGTGCGTGGCTGCGTGACGCATGCGATCGATCGCGTCGTTGATGATCGAGTCTTTTTCGATGAACGTGTCGCTCGATGGAACGTACGCTTCGGGCTGGTAATAGTCGTAGTAGCTGACGAAGTAGTGGACGGCATTGTTTGGAAACAAGTCCCGAAGCTCGCCGTAAAGCTGGGCTGCGAGCGTTTTGTTCGGAGCCATCACGAGCGTTGGTAGTTGCAACCGCTCGATGACTTTTGCGGCAGTGAACGTCTTGCCGCTGCCCGTTACGCCGAGCAGACATTGAAACGTCTCGTTTCGCGCGTACGTTGCGCAAATCTCTTCGATGGCCCGCGGCTGATCACCACGTGGCTCAAACCCCGAAACCAGCTCAAATCGCTTTGACACAGGGGATCGCACCGTAGTCGTCGAATGCCCGATGCGCAACCCGAGCACATTCGACGAAGCGTCGACCTTCTCCCTCGCCGCTTCGCGTGCTACCTCGGTGAACCAAGTTCGGAGGGTTTTTCCCGTGCAAGCCAACGCTCCTAGTGTTCTCGACGCCCACCCCTATGCGGATTTTCTCGACAAAGTGGAGAAACCCGCCCGATATACGGGCGGTGAGGTCGGTTCGATCGCGAAAGATTGGTCGACCGTCGAAGCCAAGGTTTGTCTTGCATTCCCCGATGTGTACGACATCGGCATGAGTCACCTTGGTTTCAAGATCCTCTACGACATCTTGAACCGCGATCCTCGCACGCTCGCCGAACGTTGTTACACGCCGTGGATCGACGTCGAAAAAGAATTGCGTAGCCGAAACATTCCACTCGTTTCGCTGGAAACCTGCCATATTTTGCGCGATTTCGATGTGGTTGGTTTTTCCCTCCAATTCGAACTGACCTACACCAACGTCCTCACGATGCTCGACCTCGGCGGCATTCCATTACGATCTGCGGATCGTGGTGAGGAGGATCCGCTCGTCATTGCTGGAGGTCCCACGGCGACGCATCCCGAACCGATCTCGGCATTCATCGATGCAATCGTCATTGGCGACGGCGAAGAGAAAGCCACGACCGTCGCCCTCACGTGGGTACGTCTCAAGAAAGAAGGCGTGCCCCGTCGTGAACGTCTCGTGGCCCTCGCCAAGCTTGGTGCAGTTTACGTACCGTCACTTTACCGAACGGAGGTCGACGCCGACACGGGCTTCGAAGTGGTGGTTGGTCCGGTCGAACTTGGATTACCGATGCCGGTTTGTCGCGCCCTCGTGGACCTCGACAAGTATCCGTTTCCCGCAACGAGTCCCACGGGCGGACCGGAAGCGATCTTTGATCGCGTATCCATCGAAGTTGCTCGAGGCTGCACGGAAGGTTGTCGATTTTGCCAAGCGGGCATGATCTACAGGCCCGTTCGTGAGCGAGATCCGCAGCAGATCATCGATACGGTGCTCGCGGCCGTGCAAGCATCCGGCAACGATGAAGTGTCACTGACGGCGCTCAGCACTGCCGACGTCTCGTGTATCTCGCCACTCATCAAGACCATCGCCGACAAACTTGCTCAACAACGCGTGAGTTTGTCCGTTGCGTCGCTGCGTGCGTACGGCCTCGATTCGGATTTGCTCGACGAACTACGCCGCGTGCGTGCATCAGGTCTCACGTTCGCACCCGAAGCTGGCTCGCAGCGCATGCGTGACGTCGTCAACAAGAACGTCACGGAAGAGCAACTGCTCGAAACCGCCGAACGCGTGTTTTCGCGCGGGTGGGATCGCATGAAGCTCTACTCGATGATCGGTTTGCCCACGGAAGCCGACGAAGACGTTTCGGCGATCGTCGAGATGGGGGCGCGAGCCGCGGCAGTTGGTCGAAAGGTTGGCAAGAAAAACGCGGAAGTCACGGTGAGCGTTTCGACGCATGTACCCAAGCCGCATACGCCGTTTCAGTGGGCCGCCATGGACTCGCGCGAGCAAGTGGCTCACAAGCAAAACATACTCCGACAAACTGCCAAAAATCACCGCGCCATAAAACTCAAGATGCACGACGCCGTGGCGAGCGTTCTCGAAGGCGTGTTTGCCCGAGGTGATCGTTCACTCTGCAACGTTCTCGAATATGCCTACAAGCACGGCGCTCGTTTCGATTCCTGGGACGAATGCTTGCGGCTCAGCGTGTGGGAAGAAGCGTTTACGCACTTCGGTATCGATCGCTCGCGGTTTCTCGGGACAATTCCCGTTACCGCGCGCTTGCCTTGGGATCACATCGACGTCGGCCTCGAAGATGGATTCTTGGCGCGCGAATACCGCAAGGCGCTGCAGAGTCGATTGAGTCCGCCGTGTGGAAAAGCCGCGGGCATGTTCATCCACCACACGAACACCGAGGACGCCGTCGCCGACAAACGTAAACTCGTTTGTTACGACTGTGGCGTCGCTTGCGACATGTCGCAGATGCGTAATGATCGCGTTACGTTCCTAGACAAACTAGGGTCGACACGGCGATTGCCCCTCTTTGATGAAAAGGTCGAACGGGATGAAAAGCCCGTCGTCGTCACGACACCTCCATTGTCCGACGAAGCACCCACGCCCGCGCCTCAAGGCCGTGGAGGCTTTCGGTATCGCTTCCGCTTCGCGAAGACCGGCGCCATGGCTCTGCTCGGACACCTCGACATCGTCCGCGAATTTCCCCGCGTGTTTCGTCGCGTAAACGAAACCATGGTCTACACCAAAGGGTTTCATCCCAAGCCCGACATGATCTTTAGTCCGGCGTTGTCGCTTGGTGTCGTGAGTCTCGACGAGTACGTCGACATTCGCCTCGCGCGCGAGATCAATTCGTCCGAACTCGAAGCACTTGTTTCACGTATGAACGATTCGAGCCCGGCTGGGTTTCGCTTCCTCGGTGCTGCGTTTCTCGGCGCCGACGACCCGGCCATCTCCCGCGTCATCATCGGTGCTCGTTACATCATCGCGTTTGCACGTGCGGCCATCGACGTGCCCGAAGGTTTAACGGCTGAAGATTTCTTTGCTGAACGCGCTCGCCGCGCGATGGAAGCCACAACATTGCCCATTCGCCGCAGCATCGAAGGCATCGGCAAAACAGTCGACGTGCGCCAGTACCTCGTACGGGCCGACGTGGGTGGTGCCGAAGCACAAGAGGCACTTCGTCGTGCAGGCATCGTGGGGGATATCGTGACGCTGGACGTCCTCGCCTCCATCACTGGTTCGGGCGCAACGAAAGCGTCCGAGATCGCCGCAGTCATCATGGGCGATGGTGTGACGCCGCCGCCGCATCGGAGTGTGCGCCTCGAGTTGTTCGGAGGATCCCCGGACAAACGCCTGATGCCCCTGGATTTGTTGCCCCTTCGCCGTTCGTCCGTGCGCTCGGAACCCGTGCGTGAAACCGTTCCGGTCGAGCAAATGCAAGCAATCGATGCGGAGTGACATTGTCTGTCCATCCTGCGGACGTGCGCGTAACGCTCCGCGATGGTGCGACACCGGTGTCAGGGGCGCTTGACATTCGTCCCGACCTTGATGACGTTTTCTGCTCGATTCTCGGTGCGGCACTGCTCTTGCTGAGTCTGTTGGGCGGAGCGCGTGAGCGTTCCAGGCTTGGCTTACTTCGCTTGTTTTCGGTCGCCCGGCGGTGGCGTGTGCGGCAGGGGTTCGCACCCAGTCGAAAATGACTACGCCGCCGCCGGGGACCTGATGTTTCGTCCGCGAGTGTTCAACAGGATTTGCCCGCAATTAGCACCTCACCCCCCAGCCCCCTCTCCACGTAGCGCCTACAGCGCTGCGTGGAGAGTCCCGACGAGGCTTCGCCTCACCCACCAGAGATGAAAGCGGATCACAACGATCTCGGGGGTATGGGGGGCGTAGCCCCCCATCGTAAACTGGCTAGAGTGCAAGAGTCGGGTCGCGAAGCGAGCCCGACGAATGCACTGACAAGGGCCGTTCGAGCGTAAGCGAGAACGTGCCCGGCTTTCATAGCAGGGGGTTAGGGGGTGAGGCGCGGTCGAACCCAAAATCATTTCAAGATTTGGGGCGATGGGCTTTTAGAATTCAGCGCGTGACGTCCCCCCATTCGCCCCATCTTCCGCTACGCAATGAATCGCTCGACGTTGCCGGTGTGCTCGGAGCCGCCGTCGCGCACGAACTTCGCAACATGCTCGCGTCCGTGGCGTCATCCATTTTTCTCGCCAAACGTGACGTCGACAAACGCGATAGGTTGGTCGGTCATTTGGATTCGGCCGAAGCAGAAGTGCAACGATCCCAAGACGTCATCGAACGTGTGTTGCGACTCGTTCGAGGTGAACCGATCCAGCGCGAATCGTGCCGCATTGCCGATGTCGTCGCCGAAGCCCAACGTAACGTACGAAGTTCGTCCGTACGAATCGACGTCGACATCGTTCCGCCAGAACTCGACGTCTCGTGCGAACCTTTACTCGTCGAACGTTTGATCACCAACTTGTTAGTCAACGCGACGGAAGCCTTGGACCAAGGTTCGTCCGGCACGATTCTCGTGCGCGTGCGTCCTGACGAACATGGGTTCGTTCTGGAAGTGCACGACAACGGACCTGGTTTCGATCCACGCGTACTCGAGCGATTGTTCGAGCCTGGAGTGACCACCAAATCGACGGGGACGGGTCTGGGCCTCGTGCTTTGCCGAGCGATCGTACGCGTGCACGGGGGTGACATCTACGTGCAGCAAGCGCCCTCGGGTGGGGCGCTCGTTTGTTGCGAGTTTGTCCAACAAGAAGTTGTCGAGTAGGCGTTGCGAGCGGATCGCAGCTCAATGCTAGAGCGGTGGCGGAAGCGTACGTCGTACGCTGAGCAAGTCCGACGGCCGCAGCGCAGCGCGCAGCAGCCTGATCAACAACTTCTTAACGCCGCGTGCGACTGCCACGGACGAGTTGCGTAACGGCTTCGCCCAGACCTTCGAGTGTTAGTTGAAACATCGGAAATACGTCGCGGATGATTTGGGGCGTTCCGCTGGACCAACCGCTGGGAGGGTCGGGGTTGAGCCAGACGCTTCGTTCGAAGTGTTCACGGAGCATCGCGAGCCACTTGATCCCAGCGGTATTGGCCTCTTCGCCCCAGCCCGCGGATCCAAGCAGTTCGTACGGGGCCATCGCGGCATCACCGACCATCACGAGCTTGTAGTGTTTTCCGCATTCATGAATCAGATCGCGAACGGAAATCGGGTCTTTGAAGCCTTCAGTCTTGAAGACTTTCCCGTACACGCAGTTGTGAAAGTAGTACGTGCGTAGTTCTTTCCAATGCGTCGCGCGTTTGGCGGCGCTGAACAGTTGCGACACCGTGTGCGCATAGGGGTCCATCGATCCGCCCACGTCCATCAACAGAATGACGCGCGTGTTGGGCCTACGTGGAGGCCTTGTGACGACTTCCAGCTCCCCAGCGTTACGTGCCGTCGCATCGATCGTCCCTTCGATATCGAGTTCGTCATCGATGCCTTCCCTGGTAAAACCTCGCAGCTTGCGCAGGGCGACTTCGAGCTGCCGAACATCGAGCGTGATGTCGGCGCGATACGACTTGTACTTGCGTGCATCCGCGGTGTGGATCGCACTGCGCCCGCCCGAACCTCCACCCACGCTGATCCCCGACGGATGAAACCCGTTGCGTCCAAAAGGAGATGTCCCGCCCGTACCAATCCAGCGGTTGCCTCCATCGTGACGTTCTTTCTGTTCCTTCAGCCGCTCCTCGAACTGTTTGAGCACTTCTTCAAGGTCCAGGGCTTCGAGCATCGACTTTTCTTCGTCGCTCAGTTCCCGTAATTTTTTGGGGTTTTTTAGCCAGTCAGCCAGTTCGTCCGCGAGCTTCTTGGCTTCGACGGCAACACCTCGAAAGTGTTTGGCGAATGCAAGGTCGAAGTCGTCGAGCTGTGTTTCTGAATGCACGCAAAGCGCGCGAGCGACGTGGTAAAACCCATCGAGCGACGATTCGTGGATGCCAGCGGCAAGTGCTTGGCTGAGTGCAAGCGCTTCTTGCGTTCCTACAGGCACTTTGCGGCTGCGCAGCTCGTACAGGAAGTCGACGAACATTCTACCCTGAGCATAGGCGTCTTCGTCCTGTGATGCCCCCGATCTTTGCTATCGGATTCATGAATCGATGCCGACCACTCGGCCTCCCCATGCTCGCGCCAATTGTGTATTGTGCGTGGAATGGCGACCAAGGACGAACTGATTAAAACTGTCAAGGTGATTGCGGGCTTGTTGCGGTCCGGGAATCTCGACGAAGCATACGCGGGTTATCGCGACTTGTTCTCGAATCCAGATTTTGCCGAGCATCGTCCGGAAGATCAGCGCAGCGCACTGAAGTTTATGGTCTTGGCCAAAGGTGTACCGCAACGACCGACGCCGATGATGGTCGAGGCGCATCAGGCAGCCGCGGACCAACTGACCGAGTTGGTCAAGAAGTTCGCCGAGCCAGGTGATCACGAATTGCTCGGGGTTTGCCATGTCTTACTGGGCGATGAACCACTGGCCAGTACCATTATGCGTGAGGGTTTGCGGCTCGAGCGTGCGCGTAACGCGCAGTCGGACCTTTGCGGGTCGCTCATGAAACGCATCAGCCTGATATAATTTTGATGATGCACGCGTACGGTGTTGGGCTCGAAGCCCTTCACTCTTTGCACTTCGTTGCTGCTACGATGCCCGCAGATCGTGCTCTTATGTGAGTACGATTTGGGTCGAGTCGAGCCACGAGTTTGTCGAGACAAATCGACACTCGCGCACCGGTTGGGAGACGCATGCACATCATCACCGTGGCTAGCCAGAAAGGGGGCGTTGGTAAAACCACGATGTCCCTCAACCTTGGCCTTGCCCTTGCGCGCGCTGGCAACCGCACGTTGTTGATGGAGCTCGATGCCCAAGGCAGCTTGTGTTTGTCCCTGGGTTTGCCCGATCGAGCGCGACCAGGGATCGCCGAGGTGCTCACGGGTGCGGAACAAGTCCGCAACGTGCTCATGAAAACCCGTGATCCGCAGCTTCATGTACTCAGCGTAGGTCGGGTAGATCCGACGACAGTGGCGGGTTTCGAGGACGCACTTGCACGAACGGGCATGCTCTCGGGCATGATGAAACAGCTCGAAGGTGACTTCGATATCGTGCTCATCGACTGTCCGGCGGGTTTGGGCAAAGTCACGACGCGGTCGCTGGAGACGTCGACGCACGTGCTTTCTCCGCTGCAAGCCGAGCCGTTGGCACTCCGTTCGCTGGGACAGTTTCTAGCGCTCGTGGATCGTATACGTGCCGAGAAAAACCCGAACCTCGTGCTGCTCGGGATTGTCTTGTCCATGTTCGATCGTCAAGCGTCTGCGTCGCTCGAAGTGGCCGAGACGCTTTGGACGAAATTTCCCGCGGGACTCATTTTCGAGAGTGTGATTCCGCGTGACGAAGTGTTTCTCGAAGCGTCGTTGCGAGGTTCTCCTCTGTTGCTCATGCAGAAACGCCCTCCGCCGTTGGCTCGGCTTTTTGATCAGCTCGCCACGGACATTCTCGATCGTCTCGATGCGGAGAGGGGTGAAAAGGAGGAGGACGATGGCCCGATCCCGCTCCTCGTTTGATTTTGACTTATCGATGGCCATTGCGTCAGCGGCGTCGTTGTCGGCGGATGACAAAGCAAAAAAAGTAACGGGAGCCGAGGTTATGCCTTCGGGTCTCGTGTCTTTCGGTACGCCGAATGTACCGAGTGCCCCGAATGTACCGAGCGTGTCGCATTCGGAGCCATTGCCTTCGCCGGCATCGGTACCGCGTCCTCCGGGAATGCCGTCGTTGTCGATTCCTCCGCCGAGCATTGATGGTTCGGCACCGAGCGAAGCGTCGCGTAATTTGCCGAAGCTGCCGGATTTGACGCATGTGAAGAACATGCTCGAACGGTGTGAAAGAATCGTGCAATGGATCGGGGATGCGACGGGCGCGGTGAATGTATTTCTTGCCGACGCGGCAGGTTTGCCCTTGGCGGGCTCAGTGGACGAAAACGAAACGCGTTTGGCGGGGTCTGGACTCGTCGCGTCATCCATTGCGACATTAGCTGCGGAGGTACCTGGGACGCCGTCGCCGCAATTCGAATTGCACATAGGCGAGGGGCCGTTTTACCAGATCATTGGATTCAAGGCTGGCAATACGTTGTTCATTGTGGGGCTCAATCGTAATACGCCACTGACGCCGCGGCAAGCGCATGCGATTCGATTGGCGTGTCGGTATGCATTGGGTGATTTGACGGGGGGGTGAGCGAAACTCGTGCCGTCTAGACGAACCTTCGTATTCATTGCGACCGGGTGGGGATCCATCAAGGGCGGAATCAATTCACTCAATAGGGATTTATGTATTGCAATTGCCGCGGAAGGCATTCAAGTTGTTTGTGTTGTCGAGAATGCCGATGAAATCGCACGCTGCGATGCAGAGGCGTCGCGAGTCGTTCTGATTTCCTCGGAGTCAGAATTGGCCGACCTAGTGGACGTAAATGGATTGTGTGAGCTGATTCGTCGCGAGGGTTTTCCCCAGGTCGCATGGTGGATTGGGCACGACGCCATTACCGGCAATGTTGCAATTGGTTTGGCACGAAGTGCAGGTGGTCGAGTGGCCATTCTGCACCACATGCACCGGCGGAGCTTTAGGTGGCTCGAGGGAGCGAATTCGGCCAAATTACACGATCTCGACAAAGCCCAACGAGCGATATTTCAGAAAGCAGATCTGGTCGTAGCCGTTGGACCATCATTGCTCGAGTCTGCGGCAGATTTATTGCAGGACAGCTCGTCGAAGCCCCCGATCGTCGAAATCGTTCCTGGGCTTGCGCAGATTGAGTTAATCGATGGCACCAACAAGTTCAACGCACTCATCATGGGTCGGTTCGACGAGGCAGCAAGAACAAAGCAGTTTGAATTGGCCATTGCCGCATTTGGGCGAGCCGCAAAGGATCTGAGTGGGCCATTGGGTTCCCAACCAATTTTGACCGTCTACGGGGTAGATGGGAAAAATGAGAAAGGGGTGCAGCAGCGCGTCAAAATGCGGCTAAAGGAGCAAACAGACAGGCTGGTGCAAGTTGAGCTGCGGGCATATGAAACGGATCGGAAAGCTTTATTTTCACAGGTCGCGCAAATGAGTGCAGTGATGATGTTGTCTTGGTACGAGGCATTTGGTCTCGTTGCATGGGAGGCGATTGCGGCAGGCGTGCCTTTGGTCGTTTCTCGAACGACTGGCGCATATCAGCAGCTACTCAAAATGTTTGGCGCAGAAGAAGTCGACCAACTCGTCGAGGCTATTGAGGTGAAGGCTACTGCTGACGTGTCAGAAGCAGTCAATAGCGACGATGTCGAGCGCGTGGCGCAAGCGCTCAAACGCATTGCACAAGACCCCGATGGCGCACGCATGCGTGTTCGTACGCTTCGTCAGAGGCTCCTTGACGCTGGCATTACTTGGGAAGCGGCGGCACGCAAAATGATAGAAGCCTGCGACAATATCGATGCGTCAAAACCCGCCAATGACCCGCCAGTGGAACAACAGGACTTTGTTTGCGCATACTGGGACGCTTCGGAGCAAGGTGGGAAAGCAGTGGCTCTTTGTCTGGTCGTTGATACGCCCGACAAGGTCCGATCAGACTTTGGCGAGGCCATGGGTCGTATTGCGCGCACGAAGGGCATACCCCAGGAGATTGCCGACCGGCTCACGACACGAGGTTTTGAACCGTCGATCGATTCGCCACAAGTTCGCGATGCCGTAATTTCCTTCATTCAGACGGCACCTTTGCGTGCGTACGCGATTGTCGTCAAAAGTGAATCGTCTGCGAATAAAAGCCAAATTCGTCAAAAATTATTTGGAAATCTCATACGCGAGCGGTTCAAGAAACGTGATTTGCCACTTCGCGGCGTTCGGGGTGCATCCTCGTGGATTGCCGATTTGAAGAACATTACGAATGCTGAATGGATTGCATCAAGGCCGAGTCAAGCGGTTCCAAATGTTGCTGCCGAACCAAGAACATCTTCCTCGCTTTTGGGTATCGCTGAGTTGATGGCGCAAGTTTTAGCGTTGGCAG
This sequence comes from Polyangiaceae bacterium, assembly GCA_031415295.1. Taxonomy (GTDB): domain Bacteria; phylum Myxococcota_A; class Polyangia; order Polyangiales; family Polyangiaceae; genus Polyangium. The sequence goes on from JANORL010000302.1 coordinate 37,629, forward strand.
TGGTCGCACCCGACGCAACATTTCATCGGCTTCGCATCAAATTCGCACACATCTATGACAATGATGATAAGCGCAACTTTACTAGCGAAGACGTCTATCCTTGAGAACTCAGGAGCTTGGGTTCGTCCATGCTCTTCGCTTTATTGAATTGATCGAGCATGCGTTTTCCAAGTTCAGGTTCTACAGAATTGACGTAACAAATCAACCCTTTCAATCTTTTCTCTGTTGTCTTGGAACGTGCGCAGTGGCTCTTCAGTCCGACTATTGTTGCGCAGTGTAGCCCTCGTCGGAGGAACTTCTTCATGCGTCGGGGAATACGTGGCTGTTTGGCATCGCAAACGGTCAACCCGGTCACGTATTGCCTTTTGCCAATGGGCTGTTTTCGAGTCTTTTTGGCATTCAGTACGAAGCCATGATTCTCGATGATCGTGCGGAGTTGCTGTTCCGAAGGCACTAGGCCTAGATCAAGCGCTACCTTCCGGACAAGCCTCTGTTTGAGCTGGTTCGATAACTCTGGGATGAGCGTTTCAGGTGATCATGTAGGGCAATGGCGCACTTGATTTGCGCGAAAT
>JANORL010000303.1:0-1729 GCA_031415295.1 Polyangiaceae bacterium
GTGAGCGTGGATTTGCTCCGCGCATCATACCGTTCCGAATCCTTTCCCCAGGAATGGACCGAAGAACAGCGTCGTCAGTCGCTCGATCGGTATCGGAAGTGGCTTCGTCTCAAGCAGATGAACCCAACCCATCGACTCGCGCCGACAAGGGACATCGATATGTTTTGGCATCTGCACATGCTCGCGCCGGTCGCCTATCATCGCGATTGCATGACGCTCTTTGGGCGCGTGCTGGATCATGACGGCGGGTTTGGCAATACCCCCGACGAGTTGCCCGAGCTTCAGCGCGTTTTCACAGAAACTGCGCAGCTTTGGGAAAACACTTATGCTGAGCCCTACGGTGAGGATGGCGTGTGGATTCGTGATGCTGGCCCGACAGCATGCTGGCATAATTGCCAGAATCGGTGCTGGCACGCTTGCTCAGACGTGCAATGAGCGTGGTCGCGATTCAAGATATCGATGCAAAGCTTCGTCGACATGGCTACGCCCATATTCCAGGTGTTCTCGATCTGGCATCCTATCGAGATATCGCTCGGGCATTGGGCGTCATTGTCGGCGAAGAAATCATTACGCTACGTCCGGGAGCGCACGCATACGTTGCGAAACCGGGGCCCGTGCCATTGCATACCGATCAGCCTCAAATAGAGGTCATTGGTTGGTTGTGCATCGAGCAGGATGAGCGCGACGGGGCTTCCTTGTTGCTGGATTCTCGCCCCACTGTTGACTCGTTACCGTTGGACAAACGTGCGTTTCTGCGACGCGTGCAATTGGCATGTCCGCCTGTGGCGGGCGGTTCCCCAACGCTACGGTTCCCCGTATTGCGCTCTGCTGGCGATTATGACCTCGTTTTCTGCTCGCCGTGGCTTCAGTCCGTGAACGGGAGCGACGAATATCAAGTAGCACTCGACGATTTCCGCCAACTCTTGTCCGCGGCGGCTAAGAATGAGGTTATCGATATCCGGCTTGCAAAGGGCGATGCACTTTTCGTCGACAATCAGCGTATTCTTCACGGTCGTCGAGCCATTGCGGAAGACAGTCGGCGGCGATTGCACCGGCTTTGGGTGATTCGACACGAAACCGCTGCATTGGAATAAGTGATTGCTCGATGACCACCAAGATCGTTTCCGCTTGCATTACGTGCGTTTCGTTTCCCGAAGAACTCGAACAGGTCGAGTCAATGCTTCAAGGGCATGACCACGCCTTCGGTCGCAGAGTAACTGATATGGAACTATTGCTGACCACACGCAACATCAAGGGTCTCGCTTGGTCAGCGCCGCAGTGGCTTTTGCAGGATGACGTGGTGTTCTTCTATCACGCCATCTCGGCCAAGGCGCGAGCGATCCGCCTTCGAAAAGAGGCGAAGTTGTGTGGAAACACCAAGCTTGTCGCTCATCTTGAACGAGCTGTCGAACATGCGGAGAGGTTTGGCGGGAAAATCTTCGGGTGCGCTCGGGCAGTAAGTCCAGCCGAGCATTACGAGCGATTGCCTGGTGCGCACTTCGAAGGACGAATCTTTGTCGAGATTGATGATCTTTTCATGTTCGAGAGCCCCGTGCACAAGGAGGCGTTTTCCGAGTTCGTTACGCTCAATCCGCAAGGAACCATTACGTACATGAGCGAGAGTGCATGCAAGGGCGTACGATCTTTGCTCGCCAAATCGTGTTCGATGCCCGGTTATCTCGAAAATGCTTCCTTTGCGGATCGAATCATCGGCAAAGTCACGCCTGCG
>JANORL010000304.1:0-3491 GCA_031415295.1 Polyangiaceae bacterium
AAAAACCCGAGGGGCTATTGTTCGAGCAATTGGCGCGTCAAACCCTGAAGCATTTTAAGCGGGGCGCGACGGACTTGATTCCAGCGAGTGCCACGGTGAGGCAAATGATGGAAACGCTCGTGGGCTTATCCGTGGACGAAAGCCGTCGCGCGGCGCATGAAGCGATGCGTATGGCGGAATGGCTGCGTCGTTTTGGACCGGTGGAGTTGGGTGAGGAGAAATGAGCGGCATTGCGCGTGGAGAGCGCGGTCGTAGAGATGGTGGGAGCGATGAACCGTTGGTCTTGCCGATTTCCCAAGAGCGTCGGCAGCGTATCGAAGGCATTTCGCCGGGCTTGAGACCGCGCAATGGCGACGACAACGTCAGCTTGTGGCTCGACAAGTATGTCGTGCGGAACGGGCAAACGTGGAAAATTGAAAAGGCCGACCGGGTGCGAGCTTTCGGACGATATTGCCAACGTTGGACCAGCGAAATGGGCAAACAGGCCGGGGTACGTCAAGAAGCCATGCTGAAGGATTTGCATCGAGACGGCGCATATCGTCGTTTCGAGGCGAACGTCACGGGGCGTTTGCTCGTCGATTATGGGCAAGCAACGGCGACGGAAGTGGCGATTTCGTTTCACCGCATGTGGGGCGTGCCGCGCATTCCAGGTTCGGCGCTGAAGGGTGCGTCGCGTGCCTATGCGTTGTTGGGCGGTGAATGGTTACACGACACGATCGAAACGTATTTCGGTTCGGACCCTGGAACGCAACCGTTGAAGCTTGGATGCATCACGTTTTACGATGCATTGCCGGTCGATGGATCGTTTGAATTGGCGATGGATGTATTGACGCCGCATCACCAGGAGTATTACCAGGGCAAACAAGCGCCGGTCGAGTGGGAGGATCCGATACCGTTTACGTTTTTGTCGGTGGTGAAGACGCGCTTTGTGTTCTCGGTCGGAGTATTTCCGCAGCCGGGCGAGAAACGAAACGCATCCGAACGAATCGAACGAGCGGAAATGGCGGGCAAATTGTTGAAAGAGACCCTGGAGCTGGGAGGGGTTGGCGCGAAAACCTCGGCGGGATACGGGTATTTTTCTGGTTTCGCGGACCGGTAGGGCAGACTGAATCATGGACATGCACGCACGATTCATTGAAGAAGCGCCTCGGCTGCTGAAGAAGGACGACGACCACGCGTTCAAGGTAGCGGACGACATCGCGACGTGGATTTGGAATCACGCGACACGAGACGCCCACAAGAAAGAACAGACGGCACGGGTCATCGGGGTTTACGGTGGCCGGGGGAGTGGGAAAACGTCGGTTTTGTATACGGTTCTCGATGGCCTTCGGGTTCGAGCAGAGAAGCGTGAGCCAGGGAAGATGTCGCCGTGCGTATTGCCCGTGTGCGAGACAGAGGATTACGACTTCGCACGATGCGTTTATTCGCCGGCGGAAACGCGTGATTGCGACGATTTGCTTTTTGGCCTGCTCGACCACCTTCAAAAGTGTTATCGACCCGAGGGAACGAATGTCGCCAAGAAAAATGAGGGGCCGTTTGACATGGCGAGGAGGGCCGAGGTTCATCGGAAAGAACTGAATCGAATGCTCGATTGGGCCAAGGAAACGGCGACGTCTACGAATCAGGTGCCAAAGGACCTTGTCAAGCAATACGAGGAATCCGCAAAAACGACGACGCTTTTGCGCGAGTCTTTTGAAGAAATCATCAAACTGTACACGAGTTGTCCGCATTCGGGTGGTGGGAACGACGAGCAAAAAGGTCCGGCGACACTGATCCTACCGATTGACGACGTGGATTTGCAACCGCACCGCACGCTCGAGTTGCTCGAATTGTTGCATATTTTTCTGCACCGCACGAACATTGTCGTCCTTGTGGGGGCGGATCGCGATTTGATGTTGCGGAGCGTTGCGGATAATCTTCAGCGGCGGCATTTGAATCAAACGGGTTTGGCGGGAGCGTTGATCGCGAAATACGTGCCCTACCAATGGAACGTACCGGCGCCGACGTCCAATATGCGGTTCAAGGGGTTGTGGAAGGACGATTCAAAGCGAGACGAATCTGCGTTGCGATATTATTGGCAGGATGCGGCAGTCAAAGGCGGAGCAGAGAAATCGTTGGAGCCGCTGTTACCGACGACGTATCGTGGATTGATTGCCTTGCACAATCGTCTTGTTTCGTTATGGGGAGAAGTGCATGGTGAAGCAAATGCGCCCTGGCGCTTGCGCCTCGAAGACGATTTACGAAACTCGATTGGCATCGTGCGTGAGGACGTCGACGCGGTCTTTTCGTTGTGCGTGGCCGTCGATGTGCAACGGCCGGAGCTCAACGTATTGCAAACCTTGTTGACACAACCCGATCTATTTCGGCAAATCCTCATTCCGGACAAGCAGCAGTCCAGGGATGCCGATTACGGGCCGGAACCTTTACCCGCAAGTATACAGGCCATCGCGGCGCAGATGGGGCGCATGGCAAACCTTTTTGCAAGTCAGGCGCTCCGTCCAACCGGAACGCTTTCCAATCAGGACCACGACCTTCCTTTGCTGGATCGTTTGGGGCCGCCGTACCTGGATGGGCGTCTCGTGGGCGAAGCGCGCGCGCTGTTGCAAGCATTGACGAATGCGATCATCGCCATGCGCGACAGATCGCGTCTTGCAACGCCCGAAATGCGTTTGTTGGCCATCAGTCTCAATGCCGACGCGTATGCACTGGCGAAACCATTACGCGACCAAATGGACTACGATGCTGAACAAATCATTCACGTAGACCTTCGCGCGTTCGGCGATGGTCGACGCGCCTCCGTGGACGAATTGCGCCAAGCGCAGGACGAATGGCGTAAAGAAATCGACAAGCACGACCTCCGTTCCCGAACGGGGCAAATTGATTTGGTTGCTCGTGCGCAGTTTCCGTTGGTCACCTGGTTGGGCGCCTATTTGCCGTGGCAGATGCGTGTTGTGCCCCAACAGATGCGACACGTGGACACGGCGGAGGCGGAGGCGGTCGCGTATCGCGCGCCTTATGAGCTGCGACGGCCTAGTGATACGAACGATTTTGCGTTGTTGACACCCCTGCCACGAAAGTTCGCGAAGACGGGTAAAGAGGCGGTCGTGATTGTCGATTTGCTCGGTCGCGCAAAACCCGACGATGTAAATGCGTTTTACGCTGCTGATGGCCAACTTGTCGAAACCGAGCACAAGTACCGTTTGCGTTTGACCGAACAAACCAGCCTGATCGAACCCGCGAAGGTCGTACCGATTCTGCAAGACGTCGGCGATTTTGCGTACCAATTGCGTCAACGTAATGTGCAGACGATTCATCTTGGTATGGCGTTGCCGGTAGAAATAGCGTTCTTCGTGGGACGTGAGTTACGCGCTTGGGGGGAAGTTCGACTATACGAATACATTGGCGGCCGTTACGAGTATGTCTTTAACCTCGTATGAACGGAACGGCGTGCGTGACGTCATTCGTTGGCTTTTGCGTCCGCTGAGTGAGCC
>JANORL010000305.1:0-5566 GCA_031415295.1 Polyangiaceae bacterium
GTCGCGAAGCGAGCCCGACGAATGCACTGACTAGGGCCGTTCGAGCGTAAGCGAGAACGTGCCCGGCTTTCATAGCAGGAGGTTAGGGGGTGAGGCGCTCATCCGCGCGGTTCGTTGGAACGAACCACGACAGGATCATGCCGGGCACCGCGGCAGCGAACGCAATCAAAAAGAAAACGGCGAAGCCATAACGCGCAGCAAGTTTGCCGCTCACGACACCTGCAACGGTTGTCCCGACAGACATGAGTGCAGACGCGATCGCGAAGTGGGAAGCCTTGTATGCACCTTGGCTACGACGCATCAGAAACACCATCAGCCCCGCGGTACCGATGCCTGCAACGAGTTGTTCCACAAGCACGATGCCGATGATCGCCGACAAACCTGGTCGGGCAAACGCGAGCCACGCGTAAAGCAGAATAGCGAGACCTTGGGCAGTCGCGATCGGGCGGAGCGTACGTTCCAAACCCCACCGCGACACGATGACGCCGCCCACCATCGAGCCTCCGACGGACGCAAGCGTTCCCCACGTCCCGTTGACGATGCCGCGTTGCGTGAGCGACAAACCGAGGTCTTTGAAAAACGGCGTACCCATGTTGAACATGAGCGCGTCACCGGCACGGTACGTCAGGGTAAACGCGAGGACGAGACCAACCTTCGGCTGCTTCAGAAACGAAACGAACGCACGCCAGAATGCTTTGAACACATGACGTTCGGTCCGCTCGATTTTCGCAGGACGTGGAAGCAAAAGCGCATGCCCGATCCCGAGCAGCAGCATCATCGCCCCAGCGGCGAAAAACGCCGCCTTCCATCCACCCGCCAAACCCGCCAAAACGACGAGGCCTCCCTTGCCAACGAGCATCGCCACTCGGTACGCACCTACTCGTAGTCCAGAGAAAGCCGCTTGGCGTTTGTCCGGGAGAGCTTCGAGGTAAAACCCATCGACGGCAATGTCTTGCGTTGCAGCCAAGACCGACACAGCGATGAGTCCCCACGCGACCGTGGGTAGATCGCCATGCTGAGCAGGTATGGCAATCGCAAAAATCGCGATTGCCAGAGCGATTTGCGTTGCCGCGACCCAGGCCCGTTTCTGGCCGAAGTAATCAACGAAAGGGCTCCAGAGAAACTTCAAGTTCCACGCCAGCCCATAGAGCGACGTGTACCCAACTGCGGCGAGGCTCGCGCCGAATGAAGTAAACAGCTCCGCGCTCACTTGATGCACGATCGAGTAGGGAAGCCCTTCGCCGTAATAGGTAGTCGCGACCCAAGGCACTGAACCGAGGCCACCGCCTTTGAGGGTCCCAGTGGCCTCGCCTGTTTCGACGTGCGGTTTGGGAGCCGCTACGGATGCGGAATTCGAAGCAGCACTGGACGCCAATGACGTCGACGGTGGGAAGGCCTGCTGAACACTGGTCACGATTCTGGCCGTACTACAGGACGTACTGAATGGCCCAGCTTTTGGCGTCGCCGGGAATCTCACGCGATGGAACGTCAAGAGATGGTAGTTTTCGGCCATCTCGGGTACAGGTGGACGCTGCCCTTTGGGCCTCTGCAAACACGGTCGTAGAGCAGAGATCTCCAGGTTGAACATTTGGGGCTGCGGGACGCCTCCGGCGCCCTTCGCCCCAAACCCCATGGCATCGAGGGAACCGCGGTGAACGTCTACACTCGACGCGAGGAAATGCGCTGGACTCTGGTGGCGCTGGTAGTCCTCGTGCTCACGACCGGTGGGTCGGTCGCACGACTCATGACAGCGAAGGGTCCGCTCATCCCGGATCCGGCAGCACTTGCTTCAGCGAAGAACGCCGAAACGCGATCGACGCAAGCGAAGGCGTGCCACCTAGCTGCGGACAATTTGAACAAGGAACTTCCGGTGTTGCGAGCATTGAAGCTCGACACGCCAGCGCCCGTGGCGACGGTGCCATCGCCGCGAGGTCGGAAGCCTCCGGCGCCACCACCCGTCAAGGAACCGGACGGTGAATTGGTGTGGCCGACGGCGAATCAGGCAGCGAAGCAAGCGAAACTGCTCGCACCATGTCGCGCGACCCTCGAAGGGATTGTCGAAGCAAACGCAGAGATAACTAAGGCGTGGGATGGCGTGGCGGTGGCAGCAGCCATCCCTCCTGCCGAAACGAACAAGTCGAAAGTCGACGCAGCTCGACAACTGGTCGCGGCACTTGGGACGGCTCCAACGGACAAACTCTTTGAAGCGATCAAGGCGGCCGATACAAACCTGAAGAAAACGTGGGATACCGAAGCTGAAAAAGCCAAAACGGCAACCATTCGTGACGGCCTGCCGCCGGGACTTTTGCCGCGACAACTGGCCATTGGCATCGGCGTACTGATCGGCGTCATCACGCTTCTCGCCAGTTTCCTCAGCGTACGCGCTGCCGCATCGCGCCGTTTGTCGATGCTCCTGCCCTTGCGTGAAGCCGCAAAACAAGGTCAGCCCGGACTACAAGCCGCCGCGATCCTGATGCTTGCTTCCGGTCACAACGGTGGCGAACCGGGCCTCGTTTTTGGAGCAGGTCTTGGAGGTCTCGCCGCAGCACTCGCCTTCCCCGTCGATGCCGACATTTTCGTCGCGGGTGTCATGGTCGGTCTGCTTCTTGGCTTGGGAATTCAGTGGTCCTTGCGCTTGTCCCAGGGGATGAGCGCATGGCGACGGCGCGCCACAGAGCTTGCCGAAATCGAAAAACCCGCGGCTCCGATCGTGCTCGTGCTGAGTGCCGTGCACGTTGGTCGTGAAGCCGAATTCTGGGGTTTCTTCGCCAATCTTTCACCGCCAGAACAAGCCAACACCGTCTTGCAACTCGCGTCGCAAGCCGAAGAGCAAATCCTCGCGGCAGCAGAAGCAACGAACAGCATGCCGCCCCAAGCCATGCCACAGCAGAACAACCCGAACATGCAGGCCGGTATGCCCGGCCAAAGCGGCCCAGGATACCCCCAGCAAGGTGGCGGTTACCCCCAGCAGCAAGGTGGCGGTTATCCCCCGCAAGGTGGCGGTTATCCCCCGCAAGGTGGCGGCGGTTATCCCCCGCAAGGTGGCGGCGGAATGCCTCCTGGATACTGATCACTCCCGCCCTGCATGCCCATCCGGGCAAAGTTTGACCCAAAAGCAATAAATTCGACCTTCCAACGTATCCATGGGAAGTGGAAATGACCCGGATGCGCCCTCTTCCTTTTTCATCACGTGGGTTGGCTCGATTCGCCGCGCTCTTGGCACTCGCCAGTGCGGCCTCACTCCTTTGTGCGATCCCGGCATCCGCCGACGATCCCGCCCCGTCTACAGGACAAACCACACCCACAGCAGTCATCACGACGCCCAGCCCAGCGGAACCGGCGGCAACGACGACAGCGCAAGTCCCTGGCGCGCCAACATCTTCGGAGACGACTCCGGCCAGCCCCAAGCGCTCCACTCCTGCGAAGAAGCGGCGCGGCGGCATTCATCCGTGCATGACCCCAGATCCAGGCTGGGGCCTTTACGATCCCTGGTCAAACGCTCCCAGCATCGGCCAGATGGTCGCTCCTCACAAAGGCGGCGTCACCAAAACGGGCGCGTTCGACCTCATCGTTCACTTCCACGGTCACGAGCCCATTCGCAAAGAGTTTGTTAAAACAGCCAAAGGTGCCGTCCTCGTCGGGATCGACCTTGGCATTGGCTCAGGCGCGTACGCGAGCGGCTTCGCGTCACCGCAGGTATTTACGAATCTCATCACGAGCGTCGAAGCAGCGATGGCCAAGAAAACGGGCAACAAGAACGCCCACGTCCGGCACCTTGCTCTCAGCGCATGGAGCGCGGGTTATGGAGCGATCGAACAGATCTTGCGCCAGCCTGCAGGTAAACGCGTCGAAGCCGTCGTGCTGCTCGACTCGTTGCACACAGGTTATGTCGACGAACATGCCAAGACGTTAAAAACACCTCAGATCGCACCGTTCATCGACTACGCCAAGCGCGCCGCGAAGAAGCAAACATTCATGTTCATGAGCCACTCGTCGATCATCCCTCCGGGATATGCATCGACAACGGAAGTGGCCAGCCACGTCATCAGTGAACTGCGTGGAAAACCCAAAAAAGCCAAACGTGCCGACATTCTCGGACTCGACATGATCCGACGTTTCGACAAAGGTGATTTCCACGTTCGCGGATACACGGGCGACGACAAACCCGATCATTGCGCGCATATCGGCCTAATGGCGGACATCATTCGCGTGCACCTCGAACCGCGTTGGAAGACCCCTCGCGCGAAGAAGTGACGAAGGCGTGACAACGCTCCGCCGCGTAACCTGATCCGCATCCCCGTAAAATCAATTTCGCAGCCTAGATGAAGGTATTTCGCACGTCGCGAAATGCTTGACGTCCCGTCACGACTCCGTCACGGATGATTGCATGGCTGGTATTGGCGTCGTTTTAAATCCGCGTTCACGTCAGAACCGTCGTGACCCCGAAGCGGCATCGAGACTCGCCAAAAAGCTCGGTAATTGCGGTGTGGTTCGTACGGCACAAACGCGTGACGAACTTGCACGCATCGCTGAAGACTTTCGCAAACTCAAGATCGACGTCTTGGGCATCTCAGGCGGAGACGGCACCAACCACGTCACTTTGACGGGATTTTTGGAAGTTTATAGTGACGAACCTTTGCCTCCCGTCGCGTTTCTGCGTGGCGGCACGATGAACACGGTTGCCAACGCGATCGGAGTTCCCAAAGGTCGTCCCGACGGACTGCTTGCATCGTTGATCGCTCGGTACAACGAGCGCATGGAGAATCCGCTGCAGGTCGTCGAGCGTAATGTGATGCGTGTCGGGGATCGGTATGGATTCCTCATGGGGACAGGCGTGATTCACGGATACATGTCCGAGTATTACCGGCATCCCGAGCCAAACCCGCTCCATGCCGCAAAAACGCTGTTCGATGCTTGTCGCAGCGTCGTACTCAACAGACCCACACCCGTCATGCAACGTTGGGAAGGTCGGGTCGAGTTTCCACAAGGTCCAAACTTTCCCGATCGCGATTACCTCTGTATTGCCGCGGGAACGGTGGATCAAATCGGGCTTGGTTTCCGCCCATTTTACCGTGCACCTCAAGCCCCTGGCTGCTTTCACATCCTGGGAATTCACACGACTCCCATTGGGTTCGTCAAAAAACTCGGTGACGTTTGGCGAGCAAAACCCATGGGAGAAGAACACACGCACGAAAGCGTCACGACCCAGGCCACTCTGCACGGACGTTCCGGCATCGTTCGATACGTGCTCGATGGCGATATTCACGAGCATCGAGGTCCACTCGAAATGCGTACAGGACCGCGCGTCAAACTCATCGTCGAACACAAGCTCGGATTGCGTCCCAAAGGAAACCGCCCGTTGCTTTTCCCGATGGTTACGCCGCCGGGCGGAGCGTCGTAGAGACTGACACCTCACCGCCTGACACCCTGCGATGAAAGCCGGGCACGTTCTCGCTTAAGCTCGAACGGCCCTTGTCAGTGCATTAGTCGGGCACGCATCGCGACCCCACTCTTGCACTCTAGCCAGTTTACGATGGGGGGCTACGCCCCCCAACCCCCGAGAACG
>JANORL010000306.1:0-2362 GCA_031415295.1 Polyangiaceae bacterium
CGCTTGGACGGCGTTGATGTTGGTACACGATCCGTCCCAGTTTGTCGGTCCCGCGAAGTCGATCGACGTTGCTTGAGGATCGTTGCACATGCCTGCACGCACGCTGATCGTCGCAGGAGGTGCACACGCACCTTCAAGGGCCCCACACGTGCACACGGGACAACCGAACGAAAAGACGTTGAGCCCGGAATACTGAACGCCGCCAAACTCGCCAAGTTCGGCCGGACAACCGTCGTACTTCCCGTTGTTCGGTCCGATGTACACGGGTTGCGGATTGTGGAACCCGTTCGGCGCGTTCGGAACACACGTGCCCGTACAACGCGCGGACGAACCCCCGTCCTCCGACGAACCACCATCGGGGCAGTTGTCTTCTGGGATCGCGTGACCAGATTTGCATCGCCAATCCACGCAGCCTTCGTCGTGGTAGTCGCCGTACGACGGCGTAAGGCATGGGTAAGCGTCTTTGACGACGCCCCCCCAGTCATAATCCACGCCGCATGCCGCGAAGGAAAAACTGGCACATACGATGACAGCCATCGCGAAAATGGGGTTGCGAAAGGTCAAACCTTTTGACTGCATAGCATCTCCTTCACGGCTTGATGACGGCACGAAGTCCGAGAGTTCCCGTGACGATCGATCCGGTCCACGGGTCATTCGTCTCCGGAAATTGAAACGTAAAACCACGGTAGTGAACGGCGAGATCACCCGCGAGCTGAAGACTTAGCCGTTGGTGAGTGCCAAATTCCAGACCTCCGCGTACGCCAAATGCCGGAAGAAGTCCACCTCCCCCGCCGTCCGCTCGTTGTGCACCGTCGACTTGCACAAGTCCGCATGTGAGGAGCCGCTGCTTCCACCATCGCCCGCACGGCGTAACCATCGCCGACCACGTGACAAACTGCGTCGTAGAAAAACGTTCGTCCTCGACGAACGTCGCCGCAACCCGTCCCTCGACGCCCACCTCCCACCACGAGCGCGATCGCCACGCGATGAAGGCATGCGGACCCATGGCAGGCGTAGGCGTTGCCCCAAAGACGAAGCCTGCGCCGATCCCCACGACGAACGAACCGTTTTTCCATGACGGGTTCGTCGGGGCCGTTGGTTTGTCTTTGATGACCACCGCCGCAGGTTTGTCGCCGTGCAGCGGAGGATCCGTCGCCTTACTTGCCGGTTCAGGTTCCGGCTCTTTTGCAGGCTCTTCCGGAGGTTTGACCGGACGCAACTCGATCTTGATGGGCACCTGCCCGCCCTTGGGCGCGTCGATCTCAATGGTTTGATCCTCGAAACCTTCGAGGCTTGCGTGCACCGTTCGTTTTCCTGGCTTGACGAACGTCCACCCTTCGCGCCGTCCCGCAAATCGCGTTTCGCCGTCGATTTCAAGTTTTACGCCGGTTTGCACGATGGTGACGTCGAGCCGACACGTCTGCTTTTGCGCAAGAACAAACGCTTGGAAAAACCTCGTCCGTTCGGCGTAGTCGATGCCTGCGCTTCGTTCGATCGCGTGAAACAGTTTTCCCGCCGCCGCCTCGTATTCGTGAAGCGCGTTGAGCACGAGACCAACACGTCCCGCCACGAGGGGATCTTCTCGTCGTTCGAGCGCTTTCGCGTACGCTTCAAGCGCTACCGACCAGTTGCCCGCGATGCGTGCATGGTCGCCTTTTTTGACAAGCGCGTCGAAATCCGCAGCGGTCGATGGCGCGCTCGGCGTGGGACCTGGCGTTTGTCCCGCACCTTCCCCCGCTCGTCCGAAGTACACGAGCGCCGAAAGAAAAGCGGTCAAATGACGCTTTCGTGTACGACACGACATATCCGCGCACGCTACTACGAGGCGTCAACGCGTGTCGACGTCGTTGCTGCGTCCGTTCATTTTGAGCAATGAACGAAGCGTGTTGGGTTTGTCGATGGCATACACGCCGGAGGTGGGCGGTCGTTTCCTCGGCATCGATTCACGATCGCGAGCGTGCTGCCTTGGCTGCCGTCTTTGCAGTTTCCTTGGCCGTTTTCACGAGTTCACGCCGAAGCTTCACGATTTCATGCGCGGGCAATTTGCGGACCAGCTCTACCACTTGATCGCGATCGTCATCCGCGGGCGATACCAACAAGTAAAGGGGCGGTAATGCCAAACCCTTGGCCAAACGCGAGATGGTTTGGATTGTAATTGCAGCCAAACCGTTTTCGATGCTGGAAAGGTGCCCTTTGGACACGTCGGCGGCATTCGCGAGATCGTTGCGGGACATGTTGCGCTCGAGTCGCAGTTCGGCTAAACGTGCGCCAATCTTTGCGGTCTGCGGATCGGGTTCAGTTCGTCGGGGCATTGTCGATGGCCTCTCTTCTTTCGTTTCTTCCGAGCCGCACGTCGATACGC
>JANORL010000307.1:0-9729 GCA_031415295.1 Polyangiaceae bacterium
TCTTCGTGACGATAAAAATAGTCGATGCGACTGCCCAAGCGATCCCGCTCGGAGGCAAGCGCCCAGAAACGTGTATTCGACCCGTCGTACTTCACGGCGGAATACGAACGAATGCGGCCGTCTTTCGCCCATACGTCCCACGACGTGGGCTCTATCGCGTCAACGGGTTTCGAAACAATCTTTGCAAACGATTCATTCTCGGTACGCCATTCGCCAGGAGCAATCGAAACGAGCACTTGTTGATCAAGGCAAAACGAATCGGGCCGCTTGACGATTCCACGGCTCGCAAATGGCGGCGCGCAAACTCGAACAAACGATGCCGCGCCTCGCAAGGACCAACCCGATCCCACATTGTCTACCCCCGCGCTACTTGAATATCCGAGAGACAACATCGGCGCCATCCCGGCGCGACCGGCGGGGATATCGATCGGTATTTCTATTTGGTATTCACCCGACGGAGAAGCCCCCGACGATTGCGGCAACGTATCCACAGTGAATGCCGCGGGCAAAATCGGATCGGGCGGCAACGTCGGTAGCATCGCATTCGTGCTGGTTCCTTGCTTTGCCGCAGGCTCCCGCGACGCGGAATCGCGACATGCGACCATCACGAACATGATCAGCACGCTGAAAATGAAGCGGTAGACCATAACAGACCCCCTCCGTTGGTGCGGTGAGGTGGCGAGAGTAGGGGAAGTCGGCGGCTGCCGTCAAGCGGCTCGTGGCCGTACATTTGTCGCCCAACGAGTGAACCGGTGCCTTTTCGTCAAAATGGTCAGGGGGTTTGAAGGCGGGGCAAAAATTTGTAATCGTCAGTAGAAGCAGCGTGCAAGACGTATTGCCGCAATGCACATGAAGGACAGATTGTCGCCCGGCCATTTTGGGTGAGGCGATGCGCACGTAAGTGCCGCTGCGCACTTCATGGGAACTCTACCAACGACGTTGTTGTCGCCGTGCACCGGCCAGCCTAAGCAAGGAACGCCCTGCACTCTCACGAGGTCCCATGCGCAAGCTTTTCCCCATTGCTCTTCTCGTCGCGATGACTGGCTGTACCAGCAGCGCGGGTACATCGACGCCAGGCCCCAAAACGCCGGCGAATTCCACGGAACAGACCACCACCACGTCGTCGACGGACAAGGGTGGAGCGACGTCTGCAGAAAACAAGCAAGACAAACCCGCCCCGGCCAAACCGTTGTACCGGGAAGAACCCTTGAACGAAGCACCTGTGGTGGATGCGAAGGTGACTCCTCTCGATCCCGCACCAAAGGGACTCGCTGAACCACCCAAGGCGTGCAACGCGTTCGTGTCGCGAAAAGCCGCCGCTGCGCCCACGTGCAAAACGCGAGACGAAGCGCTCGAAGCACTCGACAAAGCGCTCGCGGTAGCTGCACCAGACAAACGTGACGCTCAACTCGCAGGACTTGAAAGTTGCGCGGGTTTGCCCACGGGACTTGCACGTGCGTTACGCGCAGAAATGGCTCCGCTCGAATGCGGAGATGCGCTTGTCGAAGCGATGGTCAAGAGTCCGCCAGCCGGCATCGATGGCGCGGTGTATGCGACCCTTCGAGGTCTGGCCACGGCCGCTCGAATCGCGCGCACAGGAACGACTCCACCAAAACTCGCGCCGCCTTTTGACCGCAAGAGGGTCGAAGAATTCGTTGGTGGTCCAATGAAAGAATGGATGTCGGCCCAAGCCACCGCCATCGAAACGCTGTCGAAAGAAGGCTTGAAGCTTTCGTCATATGCCCGAGGAATTGCGGCACTCGAAGCAGGTATGGCCGAGTTGCGTATCGTCGAAGCCGTACGTGGTGCACCGGTGCCAGCCGAGTTTGCCAAGGATACGGAATTGGCCAACGTCTACTACGCACAACTTGATCAGTTCCTCGATCCCCGTAAAGATCGTGGCCGCGATGCAACGCTGGTGGGCTTGCGTGATCTGGCGCAAGTGGGGGTTTTGCATGACGCACGAATCGATCGCGCCCGAAGTTTGCTTGCGCGTCTTTATGGTGGCCGACGCATCGATGCTCTCGACGCACTGCTCGTTCCGCCGCTCGGAAAAGCGGAAACATCGAACGTGCACGAACGACTCGCGATGAAGTTGCCTACATTTTACGCTGGATTGCTCGTGCCTCGAGACGCAGCGAAAAAGGCAGCCGTTCTCCGATCGCTCATCGAACGTGGTGTGCCGCTGAGCCATCGAATCGCGCTGCGTGATGGCGAGTTGTCCTCAGACGTGAGGCGTCTGTACGCACGTGCGCGGCTCGAGTTTGGCCGGACGCACTTGCGGGCACTCGATTTTGATCAAGCCGCTGCACTGCTTGCGGGTTTGCCCGCTGCTGAACGCACGGACGAAGACAAACTCATGCAAGCGCTGGTCGAAGCCTTGCGAAACGGTCCTGAAGACGCCGCGGTGATGGTGCGGAACGCGCCGGTCCCGATGCTCGGAATGGGCGACGTCAAGGCACTGGATGCATTTTCGAGTACCCAGCCCAAGGGCCCATTGGCTGGGATGGCCGCCTTTGACGCTGCGCTCGTTCGCCACATTACGGCTCCGATCGGCGCAGATGCGGCGTACTTTCGCGACGTTGCGTCACGCTATCGTAACGCAGCAACCATGCTTACCGACACGAATCACAAAAAAACGGCGGAAGAGCGCGCCAAATCTGCGGAAGCGACAGCGGCAGCGATCCACTGACGCGATGTCCGGTCCTCGGGTTGTGGCTCCGTCCGAGACGGCGAAATCCTCGCGATTTCCAGTAAGAATCCAAGAAAAATCACCGGACTGACCGCGGCGTTGACGCCGGCCTGATCCGTTGGGTACCATACCCCAATTTCTTCCGTGGTGGCTCATGAGATCCGTCATAGGACGGAATGGGTACGTAGCGGATGAACTTCGCAGCGACGGTTGCGCATGAGGTACTTCCTTGAAATCGACGACGACCCAACGCCTGAAGGCGCTGCTGGCGGCCAACAACGCTGGTAACAACGTGACGATCCAGGTGATGACCGCGGCGTTGCAGCGAGCGTGGGCCGCCGCTGAGCCGGTGCTCATGCTCGTCCGCACAGACAGTTCCGAAACGCAAGAGAGTTTGCTCGAGCAATTGCAAGCAAACGCGGCGGAATGCGGCGCATGGTCGATGAATGCGGACGCGAATGTCGTTGGTCTCGAAGGGCCTCATGGACCGTTGCTGCGCGCATTGACGGCATTTGCTCCGCGCATAACGGCGGACTCCGGTTCTCTTGGCGTGTCGATTCGTCATCGTTTGTCGCAAGCGGCTGCGCCGACAGGAAAGTTGCTCGCGAATTTTTGTCCCGCGTTTGCATCCATCGCGAAGTCCACAATCGAGCCTGAACCGCTGTCGTTTGGTTTTGCGAGAGTTCGTCTGGAAACGCTGCTCGTGCGTGTCTTTGCGGCCATATCGCCTGCCGAACCACCGGTCGTCATTTTTCTCCGTCATGCGGATCGAGCGGATGGCGCGACGCTACGAAGTTTGTCGCGAATCCTCGCTCACGCAGAAACGCGCCAATTGGCCGTCGTAGCGCTTGTAGATACCCTGGAAAAACCCCGCCACGAAAACGCTTGGAGTTCTTTCGTGGATGGGAAAAAGTATGTGGTCGAACGGTTTGACTTTGAAATGAAAACCGCTGGTCGCCAGGACATCGAACCACAATCGGGAACTTTTGCAACGGTGCTCGCTCCCGAGACGCGACAAACGATCCAAGCAGTGGCTTGTTGCGGGCAATCAGCCGAAATTGAAGCGATCGCGGCGGCGATCCAGCATTCCCCACAAGACACGATGAATCAGATTCTCGTAGCCGTGGAGGCGGGCGTGCTTCGTCGGCAAGGAACCACCTACGGGTTTGTGGATCCGCTCCGAGCCCAGGTTTGTCACGATGGAATCGACGCACCGTTGCGTGGGCAGATGCATCTACGCATTGGTCGATTCTTCGCTTCCGATCAACTTCGTTCCAGCCAGTTTTCTGCGCAGTTTGTCGCGGCTGCTCAGTTAGCGGCGGCCATTGGAGACGATGCGTTTCGAAGCAGCGACGATGCGGAACGAAGTCAGGTTGCGGCAGTGTTGCTCGACGCTGCGCAAAAAGCGATGGAGATGGCGGGGCATGCCGTTGCCGAGGAATACCTCGAAGCGGTAAGACGCGTGTTGGCGCCGAGCGATGGAGATGTTTGGTCAGGACCGTTTTCGGATCTTGCGGCACGGATTGATTTTGCGCGGCTCGAATGCGCATGTGCCAATGGGAATCGTCTACGGGCAAAAATGTTGTTCGATCATCTGCGCGAACGGAATCCGAATGCTGCGGAAATACCGGCAGCGTGGCGTTGGCTGGTGGAACTGCAGATGCGTTCGAGCGACCATCGTCAAGCGGTGGAATACGCGGCCGAAGCGCTGGCCCCATACGGCATACAGCTTGCTGCTGCGCCATCTGCGGTGGTGGTGAAGAACGCCTTCGACGCGGTGTGGGATGCGCTTGGAGATCGCGCGATTGAAGAGATTTACGATTTGGAGCGGATGACCAATTCGGAAGCGCTCGCCGCCACGGAGATGTTGTTTGTCGTGCATGCAAGTGCGCGAGTTCTGGGAGCAGATCCGGCGGACCTCGTAGCTTGTCATTTGTCGCGGCTGGCGCTTCTTCACGGCAATGCGGATGCGTCGAGTGTCGGGCATGCGGCGTTTGGCGCGGCGGTGATTGCGCGCCAAAAAGATCACGGCACGGGAACTCGATTTGGCAAAGTTGCACTTCAATTATGCGAACAGCGGGGATCGAATCGACATCGTGCAGCCGTGGCCATGAAGTTTGCGGCGGAAATGTCGATATGGACGCATCCACATCAGAATAGCGTGGATCAATGCACACGCGCGTACGATATCGCCATGGCGTGCGGCGACGGACGCGTGGGAAACCGGCTCGCCGCAATGATTCCACTTCTCACGTTACTTCAAGGTACGTCGCTCGATGAAGTCTCTGAGGAGGCAGTACGACGTCGTCGGTCGATTCGAAGCCAGACGTGCGACGACGAGGGAATGGGCGATTTGTGCGAATCCATTGAACGTTTCGTAGAACAGCAAAAGGGTCGCACAGCGCAGCGCCGTGCGAAAAGCGGCATTTTGACGAACGATCTGCGCCTCGGGCAGGTGGCATCTCGCGTGCTCGATCTCATTTCGCTGGTACTCACGCACGAATACGAAGCGGCGTTGTTCGTAAGTTCGCATCTGAACAAATCGATGGCTGTGATTGGTTCACAAATTCTCGTATCTGAATATTGGTTTTGGTCGATGCTCGCGGCGACGTCGATGCGAACTTCGGGTTTGCCTGACCGATTCGATGAAGTCATTGGCGATTTCGAGCGTTGGGCAGATCGTTGTCCGCAAACATTTCAGCACAAGCACGCGCTACTGACGGCGGAGCGAGCGCGACTCGAAGGCCGTGATATGGACGCGATGCGTGCGTACGATCAATCGATCACGGAAGCGCGTGAAAATGGTTTTACGCAGCTCGAAGCGTTGGCCGCCGAAATCACGAGCCGATTTTACTCGACGCGTGATTTCCCTCTGATTGCCGGCACCTATTTCCGCGTAGCCCGTCATGCCTACGGCCGTTGGGGCGCCGCAGCCAAAGTGCAGCAAATCGATCGACGCTACCCCAAACTCAGCGGCGGAACGGAGCAATCGCCAAATTCGGCTCCCCCATCGTTTCGTACCTCGAGCGAGATGGACGTGTTTACGGCGGTCAACGTTGCGCAAGCGGTATCGAAAGAAATCGTTCTTCGCCGGCTTCTCACGACGCTCATGCAACTGGTCACTGAACACGCGGCCGCGGAACGGTGCCATGTGCTGCTGGAATTCGACGACGGTGAATTGAACCATGCGGGCAAAGCAGTCACAACGTCGAAGGGCCTCGAAATTGAAGTGCCTGGCCCCACCGTCAAGTCCATTGGCGATATTCTTCCGGCGTCGATCATCGAGCACGTGCGCACCACTCACGAACCCGTTTGTCTCGATGAAGCGGTCGTCGACCGCACGTGGGCAGATGATCCTTACATTGCATCGAATCGTCCACGCTCGGTCGTATGTTTTCCGATCATGCGGCAATCGACCATGGTGGGCATGTTTTACCTAGAAAACAACGCCGCGCGGGGCATTTTTACGCCGCGACGCTTGGCATTGCTTGAATTCTTGGCCAATCAAGCTGCCATTTCATTGGAGCACGCCAAACTCTATGCCGACCTCGCGCGAGAAAACACCGAACGGCGTCGAGCCGAGCAAATCTTGCGCAAGAGCGAGGAGCGTTTGCGTCGTTTGGTCGAAATCGCCGACGTCATTCCTTGGGAAATCGATGCGGATAGCGCTTCCTTCACGTTCCTGGGGGCCCAGGCGGAAAAACGCCTCGGATGGCCTGCGAGTCTGTGGAAAAACCCAAATTTTTTGCGTGACTACCTTTATCCGGAAGATCGCGATGAGGCCCTCGCCGCATTCGCCCGAGCTTGTGTCGATGGAAAACACCCGGGAATTGATTTCCGCTTTTTGGCCGAAAACGGGGATCCTATTTGGTTTCACATGGTGATTGGTTCGGTCGAGCAGGAAAACAGTCAGAGAATCTTGTCCGGATTTTTCTTCGATATCACGGAACGTAAACAAGGTGAAAAAACGCTCCGTGACAAAATCGAGATCATCGAGCGCCAAAAGGACGACATACGTGCGCTTTCGACACCGCTTTTGGACGTTTCCGATGGCGTCGTGGCAATGCCCGTATTCGGGGAACTCGACGAAGATCGCGCCAGCCGAATCATGGACGTATTGCTCGAAACGATCACCAAACGTAACATCCGCTCCGCGATATTGGATTTGACGGGCGTTTCGAGTGTTAGTAATGTTACGGCCGAACAAATTGGGCGCATCGTACGCGCGGTCGAACTCGTGGGTGCACGAGCTATCGTGGCTGGCATTCGCGCCAACGTCGCCCGCGCCATCATTTCCCTCGACGTCGGGCTTGGGCATATTGAAACTCGCGCCACGATGAAAGACGCGCTCCGGGTACTCGTGCAACCCTCGCCCTTATCTCAGAATGCTAGGAAAAACCAATCGCGCCCGTCACGGTAGCGGCACACTGCCTTGCCCAAGAGTATCCACTGTACAAGGCGGACTTGCCGATACTTTGGTCCGAACATTTTGTTATCATTGGGCTTATCGTAGAAGACGGCGAATGCGATGTGCAGGAGCAAAAGCCTCGATGCGTTCCAAACGTATTCGAGCAATGGCGGGACAATCGACCCCCGGCGGATCCCCTTCCCGATGCTCGAGTTCGATACACACTTCGAAAACAATGGGGGCTGGCTGCTGAAAATTGAAAATCTCGTCGAGAGGAAAACCTTGCTCGGTGAACTACTTGTGCGAACGCAACGCCCAGCGAGGCCGTCCTCCTTGCGGTGCGGGAATCGACGCGGGATCGATGGTCTTCGCACGCTGTTCGTACCGCTCACCCACGCTCGGTCCGCCCTGGATTTCCTTGCGCAACGCTTGCATCGCGACGAAAAAAAGCCCGAAACATTCCAGCAAGTTCGACTTGCCGACGTTGTTGTCACCGTGGATCACGTTGAACGGACCCAGGTCGTCCAAACGAATGGGGCTGGTGAAATTCTTGTAGCCTTGGACCTGGAACCATCGCAGTTTCATGTTTGTTTTGCAGACTCTAGATGACGTCGCGCCGTATGGCCAAGAGATTGGCGCCAAGGGCAAACAAATTGCCACGTTCAAACTTTGCGTGTCAAGTTGGTGTGAAATCCGAAATAGTCTTGTATAAACCAAGCGAAGAACGATTGCGTCGATGGCATCTGTTGTAGCAACTTCTGTTTGGACTAAGTGGTCTGTCTTTCTTTCCGGACCTCACACCGCTCAACCTGGTACAAGAGCCCTTTACGCGCTGCGTTTACGTCCTAGAATAACACCCTATGGCTGCTGCTGGTCGTCGGTCTGGATTTAGAAAACTCGGGCTTCGTATCGGGCTTGGGTTGTTGGTGGTGGGTGGTGGTGCGGCGGCCGTGCTTGTGCCTCGATTTAGGCCTGTTCCGGTGGTCGTGACGCCTGTCGTAAGAGGCAAAGCCATCGACGCGATTTACGCAACAGGCACCGTCGAGACCGAAGAGCGCGTGCAGGTGAAGGCGAAAACGAGCGGCAGTGTCGCCGAGATTTTTGTGACAGAAGGCTCCGTCGTCAAACGTGGCGATTTGCTCGCCCGGATTGATAACCCTGCCGTTACGTTTGACCTCAAACGAGGCAAATCGGACCTCAACGCCGCGAGCGCGCAAGCCTCGTCGAACGCGCCGCAAATCGACGCGTTAAAAGCTCAATCAACGGCGATTGACGCGGAACTCGGGGCCGCGAAAAGTGATCTGGCCCGAACCAAAACGCTCGTTGAGTCCGGCAGTTTGGCGTCGACGGAGCTGGAGCGTATCAACGCCAAGGTCTTGCAGCTCCAGGCGCAAATGGCAGCCAATGAAGCGCAACGTCGGGCGCTGCGGATTGATCTGAATGCTGGCGCCGCGCGCGCTTCTGCCAATGTGGAAACGCTCCAGGCCCGCGTATCGGATACGGAGATTCGTGCGCCGCTTGATGGCGTCGTGCTCACGAAAACGGTGGAACTGGGTGAGGTTGTCGCGGTGAACCAAACCTTGTTCAAGGTGGGCAATACGAAGAGCCTGGTTTTGGAGGTCTCGGTCGACGAGGCGGACGTGGGGCGCGTCAGAGATGGCGAAAAGGGAAGTATCGCGGCCGTTAGTCTTTATGCATTTAGCCGGCAAATTTTCTCTGGAAAAGTATTTGAAATTCTTCCCGACGCCGATCGTGTCAGAAAGTCCTTTTTAGCCAAAATTCGCCTTGACAAACCGCCGGAAGGGCTTCGCAGCGGTATGAGTGCGGAGGTGAATATCGTCGCGGAAGAGCACGAAGGCGTGCTTCTGTTACCGAGTGAAGCCGATTTGGGCGGTGCCGTCTACCGTGTCGTAGGCGGACGGGCGCATCGTGTCCCTGTGACGATGGGAATTCGGGATTTGCTCCGCATTGAGGTGCTCGGGGGCGTGGCCGAAGGAGATCTCTTGGTCGTCGAGGGTCAGGACAAAATTGAAGATGGAAAACGCGTGGATCCTACGGTGAAAAAGCCCGACCCGCTTGCACCTTTGCCTGATAAAACGCAACCAGTCGGCGCGTCGGTGAAATGACCATGATGCCTCGTGTTGTCTTTTTTATCGCGATGCGCCAGCTCTGGGATCGCAAATTGCTCAATGGCATTGCGGTCCTCGGCGTCATGCTCGGTGTGCTCACGCTGATCGCTATCAGCGGCATTATGCAGGGCTTTCAACAGAAGTTCTTGAATAACATCATCAAGATCAGCCCGCATGTCACTATATTTGATAAACAACTCCGTCCTTCGCCTGGCATTCTCGCGCGATTTACTGGGGACTTTGTCGCAGCGCGCGTCTCGCACGAAACGCCGAGCGATAGGCAACTTCGTATCAACCGTCCTGCGGAGATCGTACGGGCAATCGAGCAGATCGAGGGCGTCATTGGCGCGGCCGGCGGTCTCACGGGCTCGGCCGTGCTTGCGTTTGGCGCCAAGCTTTATCCTGTGGATTTGCGAGGGATTGACCCGCCGCGCCAAGACAAGGTGACGCCTATCGCTCAATATGTCATTGAAGGCAATTACCGCTCGCTCGACGCTTCG
>JANORL010000308.1:0-5658 GCA_031415295.1 Polyangiaceae bacterium
GTCGCGAAGCGAGCCCGACGAATGCACTGACTAGGGCCGTTCGAGCGTAAGCGAGAACGAGCCCGGCTTTCATAACGCGAGGCGCCAGCGACTCGCTTTGCATGAAAGGTGGCCCAGCACGTTGGGCGGTGATAATGCGGCCACCTGCTCATTTGTAGCCGATCCGGGCAGGATCACGGAACGCCGAGCGTATTTGAGCCGTATGGTCAAGCTCCCCCCTTTTTGGTCCCGGCAAAGGTCCCCGCAGCGCCGTAGTCATCACGTTGCTTTTACGGCACTTGGGGCAGCTCTCCTGGCGGTCCTCGTGCACGGACTCCGACCAGCTCCCGTTCGTGAACGGTCAACTGCTCTTGCTGCGGAGCTCACGCGACGCGGCGTTCCGACAAGTGCCGAAGACGTCACATTTGTCGATCCGCCGCGTGGAGTGATGGGAGCGCTTGGGGCCACGAGTCGCGCGATCGTGCGTACGCCACCTGTCGCGGGCGATCCAAACGATCTGTTCCTCGTCTACGCGAAGTTATCGCCCGAAGGCGTGCTGCTCGATGTGGGCGGTATGTACAACATCACCGAGACAAGTGGTGCCGACGAATCAGTGCCCACGGTCCAGGGCGAACGATTTGCGTACGTCGCCCATCCGCTCGTCGCGGGTAGTCACGCCACCATCCACGTCATTGATTTGTCCGGCCAATCTGGTGGAGCGGACGAGTTCAGTCGGATGGAACGACTGCAGTTGTCGATCACCAACGCCCAAGATACGGGCCAATCGCGCGGCATCGGCAAGCGAACCTTTGCTGTTTCAAAAGACGAACCCGCGCCGGATGCAGCACATGGTGCCGAGAAAATAACCGACGCCGATCCATCCACAGACACCACGCCCGCTCCGAGTGATGTCGAGCTTCCAGTGTCGCACGTACGTTGCGTGCTCGAGAGCGACACGCTCGTCGTCATCGACGAAGGTCGTCAAGCGCGTGTACCGCTCACGGGTGACCCCGCTCTTCCGGGGTGGATCAGCGTCGTCGATCACGAAGTGTCGCGGCCTGGAAACGTCGTGACATGGGCGGTCGATCGAGTGCGCAATGTCGTGGGTGACGAAGCCATGCAAACGATCAAGGCCGTTGCGTTCACGGGACTCGAGATCGTTTTGCGTCAAAGGGAAGGGATGCGCGACGAGAACGCAGCGGCGCAAGACATCGCGGACGACCTTGGTCAAGTCACGCTTGCAGCTCCCACACGGGTCATTCCCACAGACCCTGAAATCGGTTGGCCCCCCGCGCCGCTCGAGGCATTGATCACTCCGGCGCTTGCTGGCGAAGGACAGTGGAACCCCCAAGACAAGGATCCTTTTGTGCGTCGCGCCGAAGGGTTACCACCAGCGTTTGTCACGACGTACATTCGTCCGGACAAATCACGCATGGTGACGCGTGTGTTTGTCGCCGTGTGGGACCCTCGGCAGGTCGAGCTGCACATGATGGCGGGTACGATCGAGCCCAAAGGTGCGACCGGAGAAGCAGGTCCAGGGCTCATTCCGCGTGACCCCGCGGTGCTCGAACGAGTCGTTGCGGCATCGAACGCAGGCTTTCAAGCGCTCCATGGCGAGTTTGGCATGATGGCCGATGGCGTTGTTTATCTGCCTCCCAAGCCGTACGCAGCGACGGTTGCGGTCCTTCGTGATGGCAACACGGCATTTGGTTCATGGCCGGAAGATCAATCCATTCCGTCGAATGTGTTGTCGTATCGCCAGAACATGACCGTGCTCGTGCAAGACGGAGCCATCAATCCGTATGGTCGTACATGGTGGGGCGGTACGCCTCCGGGTTGGCCGGACAAAACGCACACCGTTCGTACCGGCATATGTTTTACCAAGGAAAAGTTTGTCGCGTACTTCTACGGCGCCGACCTTGGTCCCGAAGGTTTGGCGCACGCGATGATCCAGACACGCTGTTCCTACGGCATGGCGCTCGACATGAACGCGGGTCACAGCGGACTCGAGTTTTACACGGTTGCACGAACCGAAGACATGCCGCCCTTGGGCAGACCCCTGGACAACGGGTGGGAAGCCGAAGGCACTGTGTCAGGCATCGACGGCTTCAAGTTCCGTGGTCGAAGATTCATCAAGGGCATGGGTCTCATGAACTTCCCTCGGTACATTCGTCGCGAGGCGCGAGATTTTTTCTACATGACGCTGCGGCACATGTTGCCCGGGTCGAACATCACGCCGATCGTTCAACCACCCGCAGATGGCGAAGGCGTGTTTCGCGTGAAGAATCTGCCGCAACATGGTTTTCCGTATGCGCTCGCCGTAACGGACGTGCGTCTCGATGCGTCCGTGCCAGATGCGAAAGTACGTCTCGTCAAGATCGATCCGCGTGTCGTTTCCGCCGCGCCCGTGACAAACCGTTCGACAGGAAAAACCGTCGCCGTGATGGATGCGGGACCTGCCGAACCTGGGACCACAGCGCCGTCTTTGTGGGCTTCGACAGGAGCATTCGCGATCGGCATCGAACCACCGGTTGAAGGTGCCTTGCGTATCGCTACGGGTACAGCCGCAACACAGTCCGCCGTCGCCGCGGTCGGCGTGCTCGATGTCGACGGCATGCTGCTTTACGCCGAGCTTGCGACGAGCGGACCAGCTCCGGCCGATGCTGCAAAAAAACTCGAGGAGTTGCTCACGCATGCAGGCGCATCGTCACGAGTTCTTCTGGCCAAACCTCTCGCGTTGGCTCTTGGTGGCGACACGGATTTGGCGGGCACTGCGGTGCATCCGCCTTCCACGCCAACGGCCGTACGACTCGTGCGTATCGATGCTCCTGGGGCGAAACGAATTCACGAAGCCACGCCCGTCGTGCCCATCACCACGTGGTACCCGCTCCAAGCGAAGCGCATTCGTTATTTCAAGAAACCGAAAACCGAAGGAACCGAGGGCGGAGATGCCGCAGGAAACTGAATTTCGTGCCGATTCGTGCGCTTCGTGGTACCCGGCGACTGTTGGGTGGCCCGCTTCGTTTCCGCCAAACCTTTGGTTCCTCGCGTGAAGAGTGCGCAACAAACTCGCGAAATTCTCCAAGCCCGAGTAGTCTCGTGGTGTCTGTTTTTTCCGTTCTGTGTGCGCGAAGCGTCGTTGCTCGAGGAACAGCGACGAACCTCTACTCGCGTCACACGCGATGTGCGAAGGGTGTATCCCGTCGTTCGCGGTAACTACCGCAATCTCCTGAGGAGTGGCTGAACATGGCCGATGATAAGGGCAGCAGCGATTTGGACGTCTTCGAGGGGCTCGCGAAGAAGGGTCCTCGCAGCACGATGCCGGGACTGGTGCCTCCTCCCCCGTCGGGCGGAGTTCGTAAAGGCACGCTGCTTGGCGGCATTGCGCCGGTTCCGTTGCCGCCGCCGCCGGGAGGTGGAGTTGCTCCACTCCCGCCGCCGCCTGGCTCGTTACCCATGCCAGGCATGCCTTCGCAACGTGCCGCAGTGCCGCTTCCGCCGCCTATAGGCGCCGGACCTTCGTCGCTGCCGCTTGCGCCGCCGATGTCGATTCCGCTTCCACCTCCGATGAGTAGCGTGTCGATGCCGCTGCCGCCGCCCGTAGGATCGATGCCGTTGCCACCACCGCCAGGTGGAGCCATGGCCGTTCCGTTGCCGCCTCCCGTGGGTGCGCCGATCGATCCCGTGGTAGCCGCTCGTCCCAACAAATCCGTCGACATGGACTGGGACGACGACGAAGAGTCCACACACGTTTTCGACGGCAAGCTGCCCGGCGATGGAGGGCCACCAACCGCTGGTCCAACTGCAGGGCCACGACCCGCGGCTGGCATGCCTGCCGTTAACGCGGCGGCTGCACTTCTGGCGGGTTCCGGAGCGTCGGTTCGTCCGGCCCCGCTTCCGCCGCCGCCTGGCGCCGTACCGCTTCCGTCCGCTGTGCCTCTGCCCGGCGGCGTTCCCATGCCTTCGGCCGTGCCGCTTCCGTCGGCCGTACCGATGATGCACGGCAACGTGTCGCAAACGCTCGCGTCACCTTCGATGCCGCTGCCTTCGATGCCTCCGATGTCCGGTCCTATGACGGCACGATCGGAGTCGACAGCCGTTCGCCACATCCCCGATCTGCTCGGCGCGATGCCTCAACAACAGCAGCAGTCGTCGGGTGGCAGCAAAGTCGGCCTCGTCTTTTCCGTGCTTGCACTCCTCGTCGTTGCAGGTCTCGCCGTCTTCATGTTCATGCCGAAGAAAGGCACCTTGAAGATCGACTTGCAGGCCAAAGGTGGCGGTGGTGTCGACAAGGCAGAAATCTTCGTCGATGGACAGAAGAAATGCGACATCACGCCGTGCATCGTCGCGGACCTCGACCCAGGTCCACGTACCGTCAAGGTCATCATACCGAACGCGGGACCGGTTGAACCAGTCACCGTGACCGTCGAAGCTGGCAAAGAAATTCCAGTCATGATCCCGATCGATTCGGGCGCTGGATCAGCACCAACGACGCCTCCAGTTGCGGCAAACTCCGCGACGGGCATCAAAATCTTGGCCGCTACGCCAAACACCAAGGTTTTTCTTGATGGAACCGAAAAAGGCTCGCTTCCGACCGACCTCTCCGACGTAAAACCCGGCTCGCACAAGCTGCGTTTCGATGCCGGCGATCGTTACGAACGTCTCGAACAGTCCGTCGATGTCGAAGCGGGCAAGATGAAAGAAATCGGCCCGATCAAGCTCAAGGTCTTGAAGGGTCAGATCATTCTCGAACTCGCCACCGAAGGCGCCGAAGTCAAACTCGTCAACGCCAAAAAAGTCGAGAAGAAGATCCCTGAGAAGGAGTGGAAGACCCAACCGGTAAAGATCGATCTCGATCCCACCGAAGGTTGGAAACTCGTCGCGACCAAAAAAGGCATGGACGAATTCACGCGTGACCTCGCGTTTGACGACGGTAACGCGGAAAAACCCATCCGTATCGACTTGGCAAATCCGAAAGCTGCCACGGCGGATAGCGGATCGGGTTCGACGACGGGCTCTGCATCCGGCTCGATCACCGATACCGGCTCCACATCGACCAGCCCCGCGTCGACGGGTACATCGTCCGGTGGGACGTCGACCGGAACGTCTTCAGGTGGCACGTCCACGACGACGCCCACGACGACTGCGACAGCGACTGCGACAGACAAGGCGCCGCCGCCTGCAACGGGCACCGGCACGCTCAACATCAACTCGATCCCTGTCTCCAAGGTCATCCTCGACGGCAAACCGATTGGCAGCACGCCCAAGGTTGGCATCAGCGTTCCGGCCGGTTCGCACACGGTTGTCTTCATTCACCCGGAGAAGGGCAAGAAGAGCACCACCGTGACCGTCAAGGCCGGCGAAACGAAGACGGCTGCCGTCAAGTTCTGATTCGTCCCCTTCGTCCCCCCACGATTTGTTGACCGGTTGAGCGCTTCGCGCTCAACCTAAAAAGAAATTCGACTTGTTGCCCGGTTGAACGCTTCGCGTTCAACCTCAGTCAGGAAAACATGCCGACAAGCCGCTGCGCAGCTTTCGGCAGTTTCCCTCAACCCATTTGACGATGGGGCTGCCGCCCCAAACCCCGCCGGATGAGAGAATTGAGGGGTTAGCGCTTTGGGGAGTATGGGGGCAGAACGGTCGGCGCAGTTCTTTAGGCTTCGCCCTCAAATTCACGAA
>JANORL010000309.1:0-11956 GCA_031415295.1 Polyangiaceae bacterium
GCAGCACATCGGGCGTTTCCAAGTTTTGCAGTGGCGCTCATCGACGAGATCGCTGCGGTGCTCGTTCCAGGAGAAACCGCGGAGGTCGTCGAAAAGGGACGCGTCATGATGGAGGCGGCCAAAGCTGCAGCTTCAGGTCGCGGATTCTCGTCTGGTCATTGGGCATTGGCTGGGGAAGCGACGGATGCGGGGCGCGAGATGGAACTTGCGCTGAATGCCGTCAATGCTTTTGCCCAGCTTTCACCAGGACAAACGATCACCGCGTTACGCGTAGCCACACAAGGTGCACGGGTGACGACGATGCCTGAACTGCTTGGCGCATCGACTGATGCCAAACGCGCCACGTTGCTGTTTGGAATCGAAGGACAGAGCGCACTCGCCAACGTTGGTGCTCACATCGTTGGGGGACTCGAGAAAGAACTGGCAGCGGTTGTCGCGACACACTCCGGACAAGGTGCGATGGTTGCCCGCGTTGCGACAGGCATCGTCGCGGCAAGCATTGCGAAGAAGGTCGACCCAGTGAACCTGGGAAGCGCTGTGCAATCTGATTGGCATGCGCGGCCTCCGATCCTCGACGGCAAAGTTGAACTTCCGCGCACGTTGT
This sequence comes from Polyangiaceae bacterium, assembly GCA_031415295.1. Classification (GTDB taxonomy): domain Bacteria; phylum Myxococcota_A; class Polyangia; order Polyangiales; family Polyangiaceae; genus Polyangium. The sequence continues at coordinate 605 of JANORL010000309.1, forward strand.
CTTGGGAAATCCTCCACGGAACGGATCCTCAAACGCGCGGCCAGGAACTCGCGCGAGAGTGCGCCGATCCGCATGGCGTTTTGTCGGCTTTGAGTGGTGGTTTGCCCTATCCGATCGCAGGACGCGTGCATGCTGCCATTGCTGCTTCGAGTTCCATCGAGCGCGTGAAGATGCTCTTCGATGTTCTCGAAGGCACGTGGCGTTTCATCGCTACCGTTCTGCTGTCCGCATACTTCGCGCGACGACCTGTCGAGGGTGGAGAACCAGCTCCGGCGTTCGATGCGATGGTTGAAATCTATCGGCGAAACTATACGCGCGATGGGTTCGCCCTAGGCACATGGCGTGAAATCGCTCGTTGTGTGGCCAAAGGTTTTGACGGGAACAACGACCCGATTGGCGCTCTCGTGAAAGAAGTGCTTGGGGTTCGTCTCTCCCAAAATCAAACGTTCGATACGCTCTCGAACCTCATGCAGGTCGAGCGAAATGGGTTTGCCCACGGGCACTACAACGAGGCTCGTGCAAGTGCAGACTTGCCCGAATTCGAGCAAATGACTCGCACGCTGTTACGCGCGTTGCGACCGCTCGGTGCATGGACCCTCGTGACCGTCGAACGAACGGAACCGGATCTTTACGGCGAGTTGCAGACGGTCGAGTTCATCGATCACACCGGTTCGTTCAACACGGGAACCCGTCGTAAACTCGGACTCAACAGTCCGGCTCGTCTCGCGAATGTCGTGTATTTGGCGCGGTGGCGCGAAGGTTTGCTCCTACCGCTGGATCCGTTTTTGCGCCGCGTTGTGCACGAAGACAAGTTCGACCTCTACTGGATGGATCACCTCCCGAGGCAAGGAACGTGGGTGATGGGTTCAGTCGTTGGAGGTCCTGGGATCAAGGTGCCGAGTGACGTGCGGCGTTTGCCGCCGCTGTTGCGACTCGCCATGGAACGAGCGCAAACTTCGTCCTGAACCAAGTTGGAGGCTACGCATGCACGCGCACGCGAATGTGTCGATCTGGCAGCGGGATCATGACGGAAGTTATTCCGCTGAACTCAACGGCTGCACGCTGAAGCTGATCTGGCAGCCTGAAGAAACCGGGAAGCGCCGGGGGTTTCGATGGAAAGTCGAAAAGGACGGCAAAGAAATTGCCACACCCGACGACCTCCAAGAAGAAGCCGAACTCGCCATGGCGAATGCCGAGACGTTTGCCCGCTCCGTCCCTGCAGCCTAGGTCCGCGCGTGCGTGATACCCTCGCGGCGTGAGCGAATCGGCGCCGAGGGAGTACGCTCCGGGCGATCGTCTCGACGAGCGATTTTTGCTCATCGAGCGGCTTGGACGCGGCGGTTTTGGTGATGTTTGGCGGGCCGAAGAACTGCTGCCCGACGGCACTCCATTACGCACGGTCGCGCTGAAACTGCTTCAGAAGAATGCTCACGACGCAGCGCATTGGGCGGAAGAAGCCAAGCTGCTTGCATCGTTTCGACATCCGTCGCTCGTCACGATTTACGCGGCCGGTGTTCTTTCCAAACCCGAAACGATGCCGTTTGTCGCGATGGAAGTCCTCGAGGGACGAACCCTCGCAGATGTTCTTTCCGAACGTAAACGAGTTCCTTGGCGTCGCGTACTCGCGTGGGCACGCGCAGTCGCTGCAGCGCTCGACGTGATCCACGTACGTGGCGTTATCCATCTCGATCTCAAGCCGGCCAATCTATTTTTGACCCACGACGACACCGTCAAGGTTCTCGACTTTGGCATCTCGCGTCGCGCGGGATCACAAGCGCCGACGGTCGTACGTCCTGCCGGTCAACCCGCTGCCGATGCGGCGCTCGACACTGCGATGTTCTTTGCGAAGCAAGATGTCCCTGCTCGCTCTTCCGATGCGGCGCTCGACACCGCCATGTTCGTTGCAGAACAAAAGAGTTCGTCCGGAGAAACAACGGCCACGCATGGAATGGGATACGCGATCGTTGGCACTCCAGGTTTCATGGCCCCCGAGATTCTCGAGCTGGCGAAACCCGCAGCGACAGCAGACGCCTATGCGCTGGCTGCGACGATCGTAAAACTCACGACAGGTCGAACGCACTACGAAGACGTAGCCGACGAACCTACGGATGGTTCGGATCCAGCGGTCGTGAGCACGTGGTGGTCAGACATTCGCGATGCAACGTTGCGTGGGAAGCTGCGTGATCTGTCGGCTGATGCTGCGGCCATGCCCGCGGGTCTCGTCACGCTACTCAATCGATTGTTGGCCGTGGATCCACTCGCTCGTGGTGTGCAAACGGGTCGTCTTGCTGCGTTGTTCGACGAAGTGATCGAGCGTCCGCACGGCATCATTGATCCTCCGTATCCCGGCCTCGCATCGCTTCCCGCAAGTGCAGAAGGATGGCTCTTCGGCCGTGGTGACGACGTTTCGCGACTTGGTCGCGAGCTCGCTTTCGAGCCGATGGTCGTGCTGCATGGCCCACGAGGCGTTGGGAAAACCTCGCTCGCTCGCGCTGCTCTCGTTCCGCACCTCGCGCGTGAATTCGTCGATGGAAAGGATGACTGGATCGAAGTCCATGTTCGTCCGGGCGATGCTCCCGATCACGCGCTCGACGTAGCATTGGAGCAGGTGCACGCGAGTCTTGTCGGGGCGACACCCGAAGCGTTGGAGCAGTACGCACGTTCGTCGCGAATCGGCCTTGCGCTGCTCGTGGATCCACTCGAAGAAGTTCTCTTGGCGCCGCCGCAGTCAGCCGATCGCCTTACGGCGCTTCTTGCGGCTTCGGCAGATGGAATGGTTCGTCCGGGGCTGCGTGTCCTTGGAGTGCTTGGCGAGGCGTTTGTTGCTTTGTTTGTCGATACGAACTCTACGTTTGCCGCCCTTCGTCCGGCGTTACGTTTCGTCGGTTCGCCCCCTGCTGCTGCGGTGCAAGAGATCGTTACGGGTCCCATACGGCTCGCGGGTGTGCGACTCGTTGGTGCTGAAACGATCGTGAACGAGGTGCAGCACGAGTTGCGTGGAGCCGACGATTGCATGCCGCTTGTGTCGCTTGCGTTGCGCAGTTTTTGGGAGACGCGTGCGCCACATCCCGAGGAGCGGACGAAGTTGATTCTGACGGTTGATCGTTGGCGTGCTCTTGGCGGCGTTGCTGGAGCGTTGTCGACGCACGCCCATCGCGTGCTTGCGGCGTTGGATATCGATGCGCGCATGGTGGCGATCGAGGCGATGCTGCGATTGGCGACGACGGGTCGTAAGCCGATTCGGTGGAACGAAGCGGATTTGGTGGCGGCGGTGGCGCCGGATGCGGCGCAAGCATTGATGGTTTTTCGCGTACTCGAACGCGAAGCCATTTTGCGTCGTCGAGACGGTTACGTAGAGTTTACGCATGCGTCGTTGGCGTCATTGCCACTTGTTGAAGAGGCGCGGCTGAAGAACACCGGTCGTCTTGTTCTTCTCGAGCGGCTGCATGAAGCGACGATTGCGTGGGACCGTTCGGGATGTCATCCAGAATTTCTTCTTACGGGTTCTTTTTATGACGACGTGATGCGTCGATCGGAATGGACGCGTGGGGCGATTTCGCCTCTGGAAAAGCAGTTTGTCGAGGCCAGTCGGCAGCTTGTGCGGCGGCGGATGATCATTCGCGGAACGCTGGTGTTTCTCTCCATTGCGGCTGTTGTTGCTATCGTCATTGCGAATCGGGCCATGGAGGAGCGTGAAGCATTGGCGGAGCGGGCGCGGGCCATTGCTGCCGAGCAAGCATATATTTCGGATGTCATATCGCGCTCGCGGTTGGCGGATGATCCTTATGTGCGCACGGCTTGGTTGAACGAAGCGATTGATCGCGGTTCTTCCGATGCGGCATTACCGCTCGAACTTTTTCGCACGACATCCAATTTGCCGAAAGCGACGTTTCTCACGCTTGCTCCGTCGACGAGTCTTTCCTTCCCGTGGGGTGATCGCTGGCTTCTTGCCAATGCCGGCACGACGGGCATCATCGTGGTCGATTTCCATTTTGATCCGTTTTACCAGGAACCATTAAAAGACGGTCCTGTCCAGGCCGAGCCGGTGCCGGAGCTTCATCCGCATACGACATTTGTGCGGCCGCATGAAACGCCGTTCGTCGAACGTGTCCAATTCGCATTTGATACGGCATTCGCGACGCGATCTGCCACCGGGGAAGTGCGCGTATTTCGTTTGCGTTCCGATGGTTCGGTTCTGCTTGCAGCCGTGATGCCGGCCAGGTGTACCGGTGCGCTCAAAGTGGCCGATGCGTCGCCGGTATTGGCATGTTTGGGCGATATGGGTCTCGTGCGGTGGGATATGCGGCAGGCCGACAAAGTCGAGACGCAGCCATTTCAAGGAAATCCACTCGATGTATCTCCGAACGGAGAATGGGTAGCGGCGGCTATCGATCAAAAAGTACTTTTGTGGCGGCCTTCGAACAAGCAAACGATCGAAATCAAAGCGCTTCATTCTGTAGAGCTCGGGCGTTTCGGACCGCGGGAAACAATGTTGGCGCTCGCTGAGACAGGAGGGTTCGAGGTATTCGATCTGGCGCATTCGGACGCACCATTGGTTGTCGGTGATACAGGCATTGGTGTTCCAACGTCTATTCGGTGGGATGAAGGGGGGCTCGATTTAGCAATTTGCGGAGCGGACCTTGGCGAACAATCTGTCTCCGGGCAATTTCATTACTTGCGTAAAGGGCTTCGAGCGCCGACGGATGTTGCGCCCAAAGGAAAACCGTGCGAAGCGGCGCCACGATCCACGCGACCCGTCTTGGCCACTTCGAAAGAAGACATTCGAGATTGGTCGAATTTATCTTTGGGAACTCGAGACCTTCTCGGTGGATTTCGGTTTGCCGGAGGGCAATTCCTCACGCGAGATCTCGTTTTATTGGCGGGCAATCGGTCTGCAGTTGGGTCATTCGTACATTTTCGAGGTGAATCGGCGCCCGAAGTAATCGACGCACCTCCATCGGCCGTTGGCGCTGTTTTTCGCGAAAACGATGAAATCGTAACGTTCCAAGTCAATGGCGAAATGCGGTTTTACCGTATTGATACGGGAAAACGCGAGCTGACGCGCAAAGGAAAACTTTTGCGTCGTTGTGATGACAAACGCATGGCGGCATGGGAACGTGACGATAAATCGTGGCGTATCTTCGATGCTCGCAGCGGAGCGACAATGGCCACGATCAAGCGCGAACAAGGGTTCGTCGTGGGTGTCGATGCTGCATGTCGCAATTTGTATTTTCAACGCGTCGACGGAATGCTTGTCGTTGCTCCATTCGAAGCCGATGCGGCCGCATATCGCGTCATGGCGCAGGCCGATGGTTACGTGTACGATACGCGACCAAGCCTAGCGCGCGAATCCGAAGGGCCGGGATTGTGGCTGGCGCTGAGTTCCGGAGCTTTGGCTCGAATCGATGAAAACACCAATTCCGTGCGCGTGATGGGTTATGCCAGTCCGCGCGCGTCGGCATTGACGGATGGCCCGGCGCCCGGTGAACTCGTGTATGCAGACGCGACGGGTGTCGTGCTGCTGGGGCGACAATCGGCCGCGCGCTTGCTCGAACCGATGGGGGCCACGGTATGGGAAGACATTTCCCTCGCTCAGGATGGAAAATCGATGCTGTTGTTATCGATTGACCGTGTTGCAGCACTCGACATTCAGCGTCGCGAAATCGTCGGCTCGACCCCATTACGAGGGCGGACGCGTTTTTTGCCGTGGGACAAAAATGGATCGGTGCTCGCGTGGTCGTTCGATACGGCTGGGGAAGCGGAAGCCGATATCATTCCCCGCGGTCGGGAAGTGACCGACAAGTTATCCCGAGCGTTATGCAATTTGCGAGTCGAGCAGGGGCGTTTGAAGATACTCGATTGACGTTTAGAGGATTCCGACTAGTTCGACGTCGAAGACCAGCGTTGCATTGGGCGGAATGAGCCCTGGATAACCGCGCTCGCCATACGCCAAATGGCCAGGAATGGTCAATTTTCGCTTTTCGCCGACTTTCATTCCCGCGACGCCTTGATCCCAACCCTTGATGACTTGGCCTGCGCCGAGCTTGAATTGAAATGGCTTGCCGCGGTCGCGGGAACTATCGAATTTCGTCCCATCCGTCAGCGTTCCGGTGTAATGGACCTGCACCGTATGACCGGCGCTCGCGATGGCTCCATCTCCCGGGACTTCCACGATTTTTTCAATTTGGAGTTCTGCAGTCGACATTTTCCTCTCCTACTTCCTGTGTTTGCTGCTTCGTGATTACGGAACTTTGACGGGTTTGGGAACGGTCGTTCCATTCCGAACTGCGTCGGCGACCAAATCGTTGAGCATTTTATCAGCTTTTTCGCATTTTGCCGAAACGGCACCCATCGTCGCCCCTTTGCATTCTTTGCGTCGTTCCGCAGCGATTTTTGCGAGTGCTTCGTCTTTCTTCAAGGCTTCTTGCGTCGCATCTTCCAGAATTCGCCACGGAATCGTGACATGTTTTGGTTTCGGCGGCGCAACAAGCCGAACTTCTTCGCTCGAAAGCGTCGCGCACGAACCGTCCCAACGCAAAACGTCGTAACTCCCTCCCCCCGCACCACTCACTTGCATTCCGCCCGTATTCGCCTTGTGTGCGAGCAAAACCAATAATTCTTCTTCGAAACCGAGTTTTTCTTCCGAGCTCGGACCACTGAAACCATTAAAAGGATTCTGCTCCTTCACGGCCACATAGGCGCGTTTCCACGGCGTTCCTTTTTGGAAGAACATCAGTGCCAGTTCCGGGTACACGCCCGCACACAGACGCTTGACGAACGCCTTGGGCATTATGCACCCATCACCGCTCGTCCCCTTGGCGCATGCTTCGGGGATGGTTTTGCCATCGTCCTCGGCGGGCTCGTCTTGCGGTTTGTCTTGGGCAGGTTTGTCCGTAGACGCGGAGGCGTTCTTGTCATCCGTAGAAGCCTTGTCTTGCGTGTCCGCAGCGGGTTTGCTGCCACCGCAGCCGAAGGCGAGTAAAAGGATCGAGACGGCGAGATGTCGCATGGCGTGACCCTAACCCGATCTGCGGGTGCGCGTGAAGGGGAATAATAACGACCAAAGTTTGCGAGCGGCTGACATTATCGATGCTCCAGGATGCCTCGGGCTGGGTGGCCTGTTCGTTGGCGCAGTAGGTGCTTGATTTGCTCTATGATAATGCGCTAGGAATATCCATTCTATGTCCCAGCGCGTATCATTGCTCCTTATCCTTGTCGTTCTCGCCGCATGTGGCTCGTCAACGTCACAGCCGGTTCCAGTTGCAGTTCCAGCGCGCCCAACGGCCCCCATCATTCCTCCATTTACGTCAACTGTTGAGGAAGATCGGGCGAGTTTGGTGCCAAAGGAGCCTCTCGTCGTGCCCACCCCGAGCACTCCTCTGCAAGCCTCGTGTGCGGTTGTTCAGAAGAAACACGAGGACATGATCATCGCTGCCGAAAAGGGGGATGCACCGCTTGACGAAAGCAATAGGAAAGAACTAAGAAAAGTAGGTTCGTGTTTACCTGCGGGCAAAGGTGCCTGGGCGGTGCGTCTCGGAACGTTGATGAGCGTGCCCATGCCTGTTGAGCCGAGTGGGGGAAGCACCATCTTCATGAACTTCGGAGTTGGCGCGCTGGAAGCGGTGTTTATCGATGAGAACGGAGTTGCTCCCGATTTGGCCATGGGTCATTGGCTCAGTATCGGTAGTTTTGGCAATTTGTCGTTTGACCGGCAGATCCTGTTCGATTTCGACGGAGACGGCATTGCCGAGTTGGCGTTATGCTTATCGGCGGGTGGTGGTAATCTCGACGATGAATATCAATGGGAATGTAAGGTATTGGCCTGGAAAAACGGTCGCATTCAGCCTTATGACGGCATTCCAGCGGGAGCCTTGCTGCGCGATATTGAGGATGTCGACACCGATGGGCGCCCGGATTTGCTCAGCATGGGTCCTTTCGAAGCTCCCTGCGAGATTCCCAAGAAGAATACCCTCTGCGTTGAGCCACGTATCGTAGGTCCGTCCGGCTTTCTGTACCATGCATTGCCGGACGGGAAATTCACACCAACGGACGAAGCGGCGAAAGCTTATGCCCGACAGAATTTTCCGTACGATATGAACGCGCTTTTCGAAAGCACCGTTCCACCGGAAGGATCCAGCGTCCGCATGCTTCGCTCCATGGGTGCCAATGCCGTGCGGGGAGCGCTGGCATTTGGCGAGGATAGAAAGAAGATTCGAGCAGCTCTCACTGTATTGCGACGAGGTTATTGCGGGAATCCCAACAAGTGCCGCTATTTTGACGCAATGGAGAAATGGCCCAGCAGTCCCTTTTGGCCAGCAATCAAAGCGAATCCATGACGCTGACCGCGCGTCTCGGACCTGCACGTATTTGCAGTCCCTTCGATTTCTGTCTTTTCGCCTTGCGCAACAATCGTTGCAACTTTCGCGCATTCTGGCCCGCGCCGCGCTATCATCACGCTCGTGCACGTTTTGTCGCTACTCGTGGCCGTTTGCGAGCGTGGTGGGACCTCATGAACCCACTCGTCAAGCAGCTCCGCGCGCCGACGACGAATTCTCCGAGCGTGAGGATGGCCATGCCTGTCGTGCGGATTCAGGCGCGTTTTGGTAATACATGGGCCGCGTGGGGTTCAGGATTTGTCATTCGGCAGTGGCCGTCGTCCATCATCACGGCGCGGCATGTCGTCGCTCTACCGCAAGGTATTGCTCCGGGCGATGTCCGCGTCGAAGCATTCCTTGACGGAATTTGGTCCCGGTTCGAAGTCACAACGATCGCGTTTCCCTCGGGCGGAACAGCGATTCCCGACGTAGCAATCGTGCGGATCCATGGAACTTGCACCAGCACCCTCGAAGCTGCCACAATGGATGAACCTAGCCGTGTTCAGATTTGGGGATATCCTTTGGCCGTTGGTCGACCATCCGCTTCGCCATTGGTCGTTGGTTGTCGTGCCCAACCCGTTAATGGCACGCTCAAACTCGAGCGATCAGGAAGGCCCGGAATGAGCGGCGGACCTGTCGTGGCCATTTCCAACACTGGCAGTCCGCTGGCCGCTGTCGGCATTTACTTGGGAACATCACCCAATGGAGCCAAAGCGAATCTCTTGATTGATGACGCCTTGTTTGCCAGCAAAGATGCAGCCATGAGTGCCTGTGAGTCGCCTTCGGGAACGTCATCATGAAGAATGGTATGATTGGACGAACCTGGCCCGTACGTGTTCTGGCGCTGTCGAGCGTGTTGGTTCTTGCACGCGTAGCATCGGCGCAAATCAGTGTTATCGATGTCGGTTCGGATCAACCCGCCTCGTCCGTGCAAGCCGCGCCCATGAAATTCGCGCCCGCCGCCACTACATCGACGCTGGGAGATGGGGGCGACGGCGTGCAAGTGCATGCCGCCCGAGTCGCGTCACTCACGAGTTTGTCCCGTTCACTTGGTTTGGCGTGTACGCCCACGTCCTCGGATGTCGACAAGACGTTGCTCGAACGTGCGGCCATTCGCGCAATCGCGTTGCGCCGGGGCATTACCGATCTCGAAAAACGCGAAAAACAATTGCGTCAGGAAACGGCACAACGGCCCAATGACGGACGTCTTCGCGCCGAATTGGCGACGGTCGTCCAAAACAAACAGCGCACACTGGATGCCGCGACGCGCGACGTTTCGGGCAAGCTCGGCGACGCGGCTCGCAACATCACGGCGCTGCGTTCGTCGTTGTGCTCCGAACTTTGCGGACGCGGTGAAAAATCAACGCATCCTGTAAATTTGTGTGCATTTTCGTCTCCAGCGTTGGCCCACGCCGCGGTCATTTCCGACGAAGAATCAGTTCGCGCATTAGCGACGTATATCAATCATCGATTTGACGCGCTCCAAATTGTTTTGCCCTCCAAGCAATCGCTGTCTTTGTCCGAAGTGGCCCACGCAGAACCAGGCATTTCGCCCATCTTTGCAGTTGCTGATGCGTCGGTACGCGTACTCGAAGAACAACATACGGGACTCGACGTAGCGGCATTTACCCTCGGTGCTCTCGATGTTGGTATCAAGGCGGTCGCGAGTTTGATTGTTGATCGTGCCAAACGAGAATCGATTGTATGGCTGACTCGGCGTCTCCACGACGACGTGTGTGGTGGCAATGCCTTGAATGCCGGTGTTTATGGTGAAGCTCGGTCGTTTTGGCTTCCGACGACATGCTCGCTTGCCGGCGGATCCATTCAGTTCATGCAATATGGCGATGCAGATTTCATGCGCACGTTGCGTGGCGCCATTGCCACCGACGTTTCCACTTGGCACGGCACCGCTTTGGGCATGGGCTTTGGAGCTACGTTATGGGCCGACATGGAGGTCGAAACGAGTTTGTTGGCCTGCGATGCCCATTCAGACGAGCCTCCTTTGTGTGCACCAACGGACAAGGATAAAGTCGCGTGCGATAAACGCCGAAAGTCCTATGAGGCATGTCGTGTTGCCGGTGAAGTGCGTTTGTCCGGTGCGAAATTTGCCAAAAATCTGACGGCTGGCGCCAATGCGTCGTTATCGCTGTACAACTTGGCCGGTGACGTCGCACGTATCAATACGCTTGGTTCTTCTCCTTCTGCTTCCCGCCGATTTTATAGCGATAGGCTCGAGCTTTTGGCGTGTGCCGCGGCCATTCCTTACGTGTTTCAGGAATACGGTGATTTGGTTCGGCAAACCAAGCCCGGCCCGATGGAAGAGCCGAAAGCGCTCTTGCTTGCTGCGCTTGCGAATTCGCCGGCTTGTTTTTCGATAGTAGGCCGAGGTTTTTCTCGGCAAGCATGCGCCGGATTTTCCGAAGCGACGGCCAGTGGCGTGGATTCGATTTGTCCTCAAGTCGATCCTGGCAAACCGCTCGATGCTCGATTGCAACCGATGGCCGCATTGCCAGGTTACGGCAAACTCGAGAAACTCACCACGATATTGCGGTGGGCGACCCTCATGGAGGGTCCCGCGGCGGATTTGTCGACGCGCTGGTTCGCCGTTATCGATGCATTTCGAGCCTATCGACGAGCCGCCGAGGAAATGACGATAGCGTTGCCCGCGGTGGGTATTTCCAAGGTACCCATTGATTTGACGGGGATGACGACTTCCGACAAATTCTCGGACGCTTTTCATGCCGCCGGCACATATACGGAAAACTCGGCACGTTTGGCGGAGCGTATGCCAAAGCTGCGCGTTGCTCGCGCGAGTCTCGTGTTGGCCCGAGCTTCACTCGATCTGGCGACTGCATTTCTCGATTCGACCGAGCGAACACTTGCAACGAACTTGATGCCGGCATCGCAGACGAGTTTGTTTGGCAGTTGGTACGAGCCGGACAAACCTTCCGTCCGTCCCGAATCGGACATGGTTGTC
>JANORL010000310.1:0-3898 GCA_031415295.1 Polyangiaceae bacterium
CACGCCGGCGGTGTACCAATGGCTTTTGTCGCTTGATAAAAGCTCGATATCTCCGATTGCGCCGCGGATGCGCCCATCGTTAGATCCTGTCCCAATGCCTGGCGCGCCAAATCGGCATTCATGCGCGTAAGCCACATGGAATCTGCGTTGAGGCCTCCGAAAGCCTTGTCCATATCTGATTGCAGTTCCTCGAAAGCTTTCGCGTAACCATCAGCTGGATCGCCATAACCACTTTGATCCGGCAAGATGTTCACGACTTGCTCGAGGGGGCTACGAAGGGACCACTCGGAAAGCGGTTTCGCGTGTTGGATGAGCCAATTGCTATTGTTGGCGTTCTTGAAACCGTCGTCCCTGAGTTTCGCGTAATTCGATTCGGACGTGTCCCAGTTCCACACGATGTCTTGTTGCCCAATGGTAAACCAGGGGAAGTTCGAGGGTTCATAACGCCCTTCGCCAATCATCCACAACGTGATCGGGGTAATGGCGCCGGTCCCGACAGCGACCATACGCAAGGGCAACGATGCCGCGGCCCCTTGCGCCGTAATGCGCACTGGACGCATTGAGCTCACGTCCGCACTGGGAATGAGTTTCAGGGCGAGGAAGTCGAATCCTTCATTGACATAGGCATCGATGACCGGCGCAACATCGAGCGGGACGTTGTATCCATTGGAGATGAGCCAAGACTTGAGCGCCCCAGGATCGTTGGACGAAAGTTGCACGGTGTCATAGGGTCCAACGACCTGCTGAGCAATAACGTCGACGCCACCCCCCGAATTAGGGCCGCCCGTCGAACCAAAACCACCGTCATCTTCACCCCAACCCCAGCACGCAGGAGGCGGAGGGCAATTCAAAGGAGGAGGCGCGATGCTCGTTGCGGTCAACGTGCTGAGTTGCGCAAAAAGCACGTCCGAGGACAAACCGATTTCGACTTGACCCTTGATGGGAAGAATCCAGGCAAACGACGATGGATCGCCTGAATATTCGATTTGATCCCACAACGTCGTCGATGTTTTGGAAACGGAGAAAAGCATCCGATGACCCGTTACTTGGGTCGGTTCCCCCGTGGGAACAGCACAACCACCGCAAGCAGCGGCATCGTTGGTCTGCATAACGGCTGCAGCAAGAAGAGGAATGGTCAACAGCAGTGTGTGAGCAAGCTTCATAGGGAAAAACCTCCGGCAAAGCCAACGACTAGCATACTACGTGCCTGCGGAATTCGTGCGGCAATTACGAAGAAACGTCGTCAAAACAAGGCGCACACGTGCACAGTCTGGCACATGAGGGCCCAGTTGCTTCCATAAGAACTCAAACGTTCACTTACCTCACGAACCGCGAGCATCACGTGACGCAACTGCGCGTTTCGAAGTGCCGTCCGAAGGTCCGAGCACCAACAATACGGCGCGTAATCCGTCTTTCACCGCATCGGACACCGCACCATCCGGCAGGCGATATCCACCAACGGGCCGCCCATCGCGTTCACCCAGCCAAACCCACACATCGTCCCCGGAAGGCGTTTCGAGTCGCATTTCCGCTCGTTTTCCGCCATCGAGCACGCGAATATCCGTCCACTTCAATGCGCCAAACGGCGCACGCTTTCGCAACAGCAACAGCCGTGCAGCAATGGATCGACTCGTCGATAGGAGCGAATCTTCGGCCATCGGATGCACCATGTTGGCCACGATAGCCAATTGTTCGCGAATCGCACGAAGTCCGGCCAGGGCAATGGAGGAATCAGCCGGAGCTTTCACGATCCAAATAGAAAACCATTCAAATGCGCCAATCCCCTCCCCGGCACTTCGCGGTCGAAGCTCGAACGTCAACTCGTCAGTGCCCACAAGCCTCACGGATACGGCCGTTTCGCCCATTTCTTCGAGCTCGAGCGCGGTAAATGGTGGAGGTGGCACGAAATCACGAAATGCTCGTCCTACGAGGGCCCGGGCATGTACAGAAAACAAAACCCGTTGGGGATCGACGTCAACGAGTTTCTCCGCAGAAACCGGACTAAATTCACCATCCCCATACATTTCGCGATATTTTTCGAAAACACCACTGCAACGCGCATCGAATACACACTGCTTACAAGGTGCGGGTTTGGACTTGTCACGACGTTTGACGAGGTACTTGTCCCAAGGTTTGCTGAGCTTCTTGGCGCCATCGACGGCGATCGTCATCGTTTTTTCGCCGTCGTGATGAATGAACGGAGCAAGTTGCGGACTGATGCAATACGGCAAGTTGCCAATGTTGACATCGAATCCCTTAGGAAAACCACGAATCATGCGTTCGAGCGCTGGAACCATCGCCGAATAGTGCGGAATCATGTCCGAGAATTCGGATTCGGTACGTACGCCGGCATCGAGTGGACGCACCATGTCAAGGTGCAACTGTGAAACGCCGAGCGGCAAAAGAAGGGCCGGAAAAACATCCACCGATTCGTAGTTCGATTGCACGACGCACATGTTGACAGTGAGCGTTTGCCCACGTGCGTGCACGTGTTTCATCGATTGAACCAGACGAGCAAACGAACCATCTTTACGCGTCGTTCGTTCATGCGCTTCTTCCGTCGCGCCTTGAAGGGAAAATCGGAATGTAAAACGACCGCCTGTCGCGATAATTTCATCGACAAATGCCGCTCGCGCCGTTTTTACACCATTCGTAAAGATGACGATCTCTTCGAAACCGAGACGAACCGTTTCCCGCAAGACGTCCAAAAACGCCGGTTGTAGGGTAGGTTCGCCGCCGAGCAACGTGATCTTGCGATGCCCAGCGGCGAATGCAGACCGTATCTCCGCAAGAATGGGTTCTCGATCGAGTGGTCCGGCTCGACCAAGCGCGGTTTCCTGGCCGCTTACGCAAAAGACGCAACGGTTGTTGCACATATGGCCAAGTTGGATCTCGACCTGCGTCTTCGGCTCCATGGCGCGGATTGTACGACGAATCCAGACCAAACGACAGGCCTTCTTTTTCTTTCTTCACACAGCCGAATCAATCACGCAGCACGTCGCTCCCACACGCGAGCCGCGATTTGATCCTTGATCCAGGCTAGATGTCGCTGCTCGTCGGCGTAATTTTTCTCGAGCAACGTACGCACGTCGGGCGGCAAGTTCTCCAGTTCCAGCGCTCGACGATAATACGCGTTCGTCACTTCTTCGTTCGTCTGCATCGCGACGAGCGAACTGTGGTCGCCTTGACTGACGATTGCGGTGAAACCGCCGATGAAAAACCCCTTCAGATCGCGTCGAACATCGGGTTTTCCTCCGAACTGGCGCACGCAATCGCTCAATTCGCGCACGTGCCGGTCATGGTCGCCGCGCAAATCAGTAAGGCCGCGCTTCAACTCGTCCATGGTGCACGCCGAAATCGATTGATCGTACACGTGTATCGCATCGACGTCGAGGTTGATGAGGTCGTTGAGTTTGTCCACTAGCTTGGCCGTATCCATGATTTGTCCTCCCGAGCGTTCCATAGGTAGCTCGACGCGGTACATGAGGACCCAAAACGTTCAGCGTAAGCCTGGGACGTTAGAAATGGTAGCAGTAAGGTTTGTCCGCTCGTGACGAGCGGCCAAGAAAACTGATTTGATTGTGGTTGCGGAGAAGTCGTGACGGAGAAGGTGGGCCCGCCTGGCGACGGGCCCTGCCAAACCATGGATCAGCCGCCGGGGCTGAACATGATGGGGTAAACGACGGTTACGATGCCGCCTTCGGGTTGGGGGAAGGACAATCCATAGAATGCACGCACCGTGCAAGAAACGACGCCGCCATCCGGCATGTCCGAACCACCATTACCGACGTTCGATACCGCGCCGTCACGACCAATGACGAAACGAACCGACACACGACCTTGCAAGTTCGGATTGTTGCGCAATCCATTTTCGTAACAAAGGCGGAACCGACCGAAG
>JANORL010000311.1:0-26299 GCA_031415295.1 Polyangiaceae bacterium
CAAATCCAGGCTCGGATTCAAACTGAACGGCGTTCTAGGCTAATTCGTAAGGTTTGTCGGGACGTACGTGCTGGGTTGATCAGAACGTTCCGAGAGCACCAAATGCAGGAATGGACCGGCCGCGGAAGTCTGTCGCGACGGTCGGTCCAAGGCCCAGCAACTGGAAACTGTTGCTGGCGGCGCTCCGATTTTCGAGCTGCTCACGATGAGGCGTCGTGGCCAGATCGATGATGCCCAGCGTCAGCGGAGCGATAAATGAAAACGTAATCGGAACGAGGTACGACGGATCGTTCCAATCGACAAACGCTCCTGCGGCAAACGATCCACCTCGAAGCGCCGTGTAGAGAATCGCTTTGCCGTAGTCACCCACGACAAACCGCGGGATGCTCGGCGTAAAGGTGAGAAACGCGCCCATTGCGTACAGCGCTGGCTTCGACGGCTCGTTGCACCACGTCGTCAGTCGGTCACTACAGAGCGCCGACGTCATGAGCGAAACCGTATAGGCCGAGCCGGAAAGCATCGTTCCCAGGCCGAAAATAATGCTGGAGCCAATGAGCGCATTACGCCGACTCGGATCAGGCGCCCACCGCGGCTTCATCGCTTGCGGAGGGTTTTTCAGGGGCGGGTACATGAACTGCGGTGGAGGCGGCGGTGGTGGGAAATGCGCGAGCGGACAAGGCCCAGGCGGTGTTTGAGAACGCGCGTTCGGGTCGACATCAACGCGGTCACAGCCATACGCGTGAACCGTTCCGTCACTGGTCGTGGCATGCGCATCGACGCCTTGTTCTGGGGTACGCGTGACCGTGACGGTCCCATCGGGGTTCGGCGTGATGTTGGGAGGCAAGGGAGTACCCGCAGGCGCTGGCTCGAACCAAGGCGGCGGCTCTTGTGCGGAAGCGTCTCCGACGGCGAAAGCCTCGAAAACAAGAGCGACCGTTGTCACGAAGAGGCACGTCGATTGGCGCATGGTTGAAGAGTCTAAAGCAATTATGTTGCCAGCCGTTCAGCGCTAGGAACCTTGGACACGTTTCCGCAGCAAACTCCATAGGGTCCGTCGTTTCGCGCAACGGCTTGGACGCGAGTTTGCACCGCGGGTGTGGACTGGCGTTCACGCTGCCACTGACCACGCGAGCACGATTGTGTGGAGTGAATGCCCGGGGCCTGGTGATAGATTGCGTCGAATAATGGTGCTCGAGCGACGAGCGGCAGCAGGCATGTTGCACGCGACCGTGTTCCGAACGTGCAACGTGCGATCTTCATTATGTTGCGCAGAGCTCGAATTCTTTCTTCTCGGCGGGCACTGTCTCGATGACGCGCGTTAAGCACTCGTCCGTTTACCCACCGGATCCCAACCGTGAGCGCGCGGTCGATCTTGCACTCAGCCTTGCGGAAGAGCTGTTTGGCGTCGGTTCAAGTGGGGCCACTCCTGCATGGGTACGCGATCGCGTTCGTCGGTACCTTGATGTCACGGCCAAAAAAGATGGCGTGTCGATCATCGATGTCGCAAGTCGCTTGCTCGAAGATCGTAATGCAGTCGAAGAGATCGTCGGTTCGTTGCGTGTGGGTGAAACGCGCTTCTATCGAGACCAATCCCAGTGGCAAGCGCTCGAAGAAAACCTCGACAAACTCTTCCCGCCAGATGTTCAGCTCTCCGTCCTTTCGGCTGGATGCAGCACGGGCGAAGAGGCCTACACGATCGGCATGCTCCTGACAGCTGCTCGTAGGCGCTTCAAAGTGCTCGGTGTCGATCGTTCTGCTTCCGCGATCGCTGTCGCTCGTGACGCGACGTATTCACGCGACGCTGCCAAGGACATTCCTGCAGCGTGGGTCGAGCGTTATTGCGATGAACACTTGGGCCGAATTCGCATCGGCATGCTCGTACGTAACTCCATCGAATTCGAAGTCGGCGATTTGGTCAAACGTGTTCCGAAAGGACCGTTTCACCTGATTTTTTTCAAGAACGTACTTCTTTACCTAGCTGAACCTGCCGGGGAACAAGTGGCCACACGTCTTGCCAACGAGCTCGAGGAACGTGGCATCTTGATTGCTGCCGCAAGCGAAGTATTACGACTACGAAGCATGGGACTCGTGTCCCATCGTATGGCGCATGGCGTGACTGCACTTCGTCGCGCACGCCGACAAGGCGTTCCACCACGAACATGAGCAGCGAAATCGGCGCACTCGATACGCTTCGACGTGACTACACCGAAGGTCGCGCAGCCCTTGAACAGTTGGTTCCCGCTGCGGGACGCACGGCGGTATTAGAAGACGCCGGCCTCGCGCTTGGTCGGCGTCATGCGCGTCTTGGCGATCGATTGTTGCAGTCGCTCTTCGACGTGTGCACAAACGAAGCTCGCGCAGGACGCCTGCGTCTTCCCGAAGGTTCCACAAAGACAAACCTTGCGGACGCGTTCGAATCCGTCGCCCTTGGTGGCGTTGGCGGATACGGCCGCAGTGCGTTGGCCCTCGGTAGTGACCTCGATCTGCGACTCGTTGCGCGTGACGCCGCAGCTGCCTCGATCGTCGCCGAAGCGCTCTTTTATCCGCTCTGGGACATGGGCGTGCCCGTTGGCCATTTGGTGGGCACCGTCGACGACCTCGTAGAAAGTGCACGTACGGACCTCAAAGCCGCGACGAGTCTTCTCGACTACCGGCACATCGCTGGAGATCGTTTGCTCTCCAATGAATTGGAACAACGTTGTCGCGCTGGCGTCTTTGCCCACAACGAGTTGTCGCGTTTGTTTTCGCGTATCGAGAATGAAGTGCGCGAGCGTCACGCTCGGTTTGGCGGATCGGTGTATTTGCTCGAACCGGACGTGAAAAACGGGGCAGGGGGCTTGCGTGATTTCGACATCGCCTGCTGGGCCGGAAAGGCACGGTTTGGCGCGATAGAACTTGATGACCTTGTTCGTGTCGGTGCGTTGCTTCCGCGTGAAGCGTCAGAAATGGCGGCATCACGTGAGCTTTTGTGGCGCATCCGCAACCTGCTTCATGCGCATGCTGGACGGCGCAGCGATCGGTTGACGTTCGACGAACAAGAAACGATCGCTTCACTGCTCGGCTACGGCAATGGTGGTGAGGCGGTCGAGAAGTTGATGAGCGCCTACTATCGCAGTGCGCGCAGCATTTCGAGTGCGCGCGAAACGATGCTGCTGCGTGCTACTCCCGTGCTCGGTCGCAAAAAACCGCGCGAAGAAGACCTGGGTGGTGGTGTCCGCATCTTCGATGGATGCATCACGATGAGCGAACGCGAGTTGCTCTCACGTGAGCCTGCGTTGGCGATGCGTTTGCTCGCGGTGGCCGTCGAGCGTCGAGCGCCGATTCTGCCGTGGGCTCGCAACGAGATTGCCAGAGCGACATCCGAGCCCACATTTGCAGACGCTTTGCGACGTAGTCCGGAGGCGACGCGACTCTTCCGCACGCTCGTTGCGAGTTGCGAAGAGACGCAACTGAAGAAGGGCAGTCCCATTGCCGAGTTGCACGATCTGGGGCTGCTTTTGGCCATGATCCCAGAGTTTTTGCCGGTCGTCGGACGCGTTCATCACGACGTCTACCATGTGTACACCGTCGATGTTCATTCGGTTGCCGCAGTCGATCGTCTCGCCGCGCTCGTACGTGGGGAACTCACGGCCGAGCATCCACTCGCATGTTGTTTGGCGGCAGAGATCACGCGCAAGCCGATGTTGTTTTTCGCGACACTCTTGCACGATGTTGGCAAAGCGATCGGCGGCAAGGATCACAGCGTTCGTGGAGCAGACATGGCCGTGGACATCCTCGGCCGCTTGGGGTTTGGCGCGGACGATGTCGCAGCCGCGTGTCATCTGATCCGCCAGCACCTCGTCATGTATCAGCTCGCCACACGTCGGGACCTCGACGATCCCGGCACGATTGCCGACTTTTTGCGCGCGGTCGGTGATCGCGAAACACTTGCAGAACTCTATCTGCTCACCGTCGCGGATCTTTCGACGACGAGTCCCACGTCAATGACGTCGTGGAAAGCGAGCATGCTCGAAGAGCTGTATCACGCGGCATCTCATGCACTTGGAGGCAATCCTGGCGACGAACAACGTTGGGCACGAGCCTCCGCGGCAGCGGTCGAAGCGGCACTCGCCCTTCCTGCGGCATCGCCAGAAGAACGCGACGCACGCTCCGAGTTTGTCCCAGGCTACCTCGCGTCCATGCCCGAAAGGTACGTCCTGTCAAACGCGGCAGCGGCCATCGCGGCGCACGCAGAGCTTGCGCGAAAGCACCGTGATCGTGCCGTAAGTGTCGCTCTCGTCCCGTCGCGACACCCTCAAGCTGCCGAGATTTGCATCATCGCCGCGGACAAACCCGGACTCTTGGCGTCGATCACTGCGGCGCTTGCTGCATCGCGACTTGAAGTGCACGCGGCGCAAATCAATTCACGCATCTTGGCGGACGGTTCCGTCGAAGCCGTCGACTTGTTCTGGGTTCGCGATCGTGGCGAAGGCGTCGATGGAGTGGCGCGCGCTCTTCCAGGACTCGTGCGCGATCTCGATGCCGTGCTCGGCGAGCGTATCGATCCCAGCGAACTGGCGAGCAAACGTGCGCGCGGTTCGCGGACCGATCGGGCAACACCTCCCGTTCGCACACAGATCGGCGTCGATGATCGCGCTTCGCCACGGCACACCATCATCGAAGTCATGACGCGCGATCGCCCCGGGCTACTCCACACGATCGCCGATGCGTTGTACCGGCTGGGACTCGTGATTGCGGTGGCGAAAATCAACACCGAAGGGACGCGCGTGGCCGACGTCTTCTATGTTAGCGAAACGAACGGCGGCAAGGTCGCCCCTGGGAAACGCACGAACGAGGTGCGGGAACGCATCGCCGTGGCGCTCGAAGCGTTCGAGCAGGAAAGGCAGTGATTGAGCATGTTTCAGATGTCGCTTCGAACTCTGCGCCGCTGGACTCTTTCGTGTGCGCTTGCGACTTTCTTCGTGGCATGTGGTGGCGCAACTCAAAAACCTCCACCTGATCCCGATCTCATCGCTGATCCTCCGCTCGGAGATGAACCCGGCATCGAGCAAGGAGCAGCGCAAACGGACTACCAACGGGCAGTTGCCTACATCGACAAAGAACGTTGGGACGAAGCGAAGCTGCTGCTCACGCGCGTCATCACGACATCGCCGGATAATGCGGAAGCACATGCGTATATGGGGTTGGTCCTGGAGAAACAGAACGACCTTGCAGGTGCCGAAAAGTCGTACCTCACAGCCCTCGAACGCAAGCCCACCATTGCTCCCGCCGCCGTGAACCTCAGCGGCATGTATCTCACCTCCAAACCGCCACGCGTCGACGACGCTCTGAAAGTCCTCGAGAAGACCGTTGCACTCGTGCCCGACGACGTCGCGCTCTTGCAGAACCTTGGCCACGCCCGCGCTGCAAAAGGTGATGTCGCAGGCAGCGCAAAAGCATTTCAGGCCGCGATTGCCCGAGGCGATTCCGTCGACATTCGTCTCGCCCTCGCCAACGTTTATTTTGACGCCAAACAATACGAGCAGGCCGTCCCCCACGCGAAAAAAGTCCTCGCCGCGACCAAAGACAACGTGAAGATCTTCGCCAACGTGGGCTTCATGTTCGAGTACGGCCAAGCATTTGCCGAGTGCGTCACGGCGTTTGACCGCGCCATCAAATTAAAGGCGGACGAACCGGATTGGTTTCTGCGTCGCGGTCGATGCAAACATCAACTTGGCAACGACGACGGAGCGCTCGAGGACTATTCGGCGTCCATCCGCGTAAAACCCGATTTCGCCGCGGGATACCTTTATATGGGCTTGATCCAGCGCGAGCAGCAGAAGCTACACAGTGCCGAGTTTTCGTTTCAGAAAGCGGTTGAGTACGGCAAGGACACACCCGTTGGAAAACTCGCGGCAAAGAAGCTTCGCGAGGCACAACGCGGCACGCCCTAATCACGCCCTAATCACGCCCCAATGACGCGCGTTCGAACGATCCCGCATCGTCGCTGCGCTACGCGCCGAGTGTCGCGAGGATCCTATCGAGTTCGTCGAGTGACGCGTAACTTACGACAAACTCGCCTCGACCTTTACGATCGCGAACTTCCACTTTCGTACCAAGTTTTCGCATCAGTCGCGCTTCGAGATCCTTGATGCCAGGCGACTTGCTCGTGCCGTTCGGGGACTTGTTGCCGTCTTTCGCAGGACGCGCACCGCGCACGAGTTCTTCGACTTTACGCACGGGCAAACGACCTCGCACGGCCTTGTCGGCGATGTCCGACATTGCATCATCGCTTGGTGCACCAAGGATTGCGCGCGCATGTCCTTCCGTCAGATCACCAGAAATCACCATCGAGCGAATACGCGGCGGTAATTTCAAAAGCCGCATGCTGTTGGCGACAGTCGATCGGTTTTTCCCGACCCGCTCCGCCAACGATTCCGGCGTGTATGCGTGTTCTTTCAGCAAACGTTCGTACGCTTCGGCAAGTTCGATCGGATTGAGATCCTCACGCTGAACGTTCTCGACCAACGCCAGTTCGAACGCGTCTTTCGGAGAGACGTCCTTGACGACGACGAGTACATCCTTCAGCCCCGCGCGTTGCGCTGCGCGCCAGCGACGTTCACCGGCGATGATCTCGTACGTGTCGGCACCTGGCAGCGTGCGACGAACGACCAGCGGTTCGATGATTCCGTGTTCACGGATCGACGCGACGAGTTCTTCGAGCGCTTCTTCGTCGAAGTGTTGTCGAGGTTGTCCTGGTTGAGGACCGAGACGTTCGATGGGGCAGAAAAAGACGCTTTTTTCCCCGTAAGAGGCGCCGCTCGACGACGTCGTCATCGGTGCCGCCAACAATGCGTCGAGACCTCTACCGAGTGCGCGTCGTTGGTTTTTCGGGTCCACAGTCATGACCGCGTCCTAGCAGCCTTGCCCTTGGGTCGATTCGCTTCGAGGATCTCGCGGGCAAGGCCCAAATAACCTTGCGCACCTTTTGACGAAACGTCGTAGAGCAACACGGGTTTGCCGTGGGACGGAGCTTCGCTGAGCTTCACATTTCGCGGAATGATCGAGTCGAACACCTTGAAGTGCCCCTTCACTTCATCGGCCACTTGATGCGTCAGCGAATTACGCCCGTCGTACATCGTCAGCACGATGCCTTCGACTTCGAGCTGCGGATTGAAGGAGCCTTTGACGCGATCGATCGTGGCCATCAGGTAGGTCAATCCTTCGAGCGCGTAATATTCACATTGCAAAGGCACGAGCACTCGGTGAGCAGCAGTGAGCGCGTTCAACGTCAGAATTCCCAAGCTCGGAGGGCAGTCGAGGATCACGAAATCGTAGCCGCCGATGTGTGGAATCAAGGCGTCGCGAAGCTTCGTCGCACGATCGGGTGCATCGACGAGTTCGAGTTCTGCAGCCACGAGATCCTGCGTCGCAGGAATGATGTCGAGGCGTGGAACAGCCGTTGAAAGTACGGTTTCTCGAAACGTCGAGCGACCGATCAGGATGTCGTATAGCGACCGCTCGATGCTTGCGCGTCGCACGCCTGTGCCGCTCGACGCGTTGCCTTGCGGATCGCAATCGACGAGCAACGTCGCCTTTTCCGCGGCCGCAAGGCTCGCGGCCAGGTTGACCGAGGTCGTCGTCTTGCCAACTCCACCCTTTTGGTTGGCGACGGCGTAAATAATGGGCGTACGGGCCATGAAGCGTGCCGGAACCGGTGCGCCCCGAGGGCGCAGAAAAAGCCGTGTTGCAGGCTGCGCTGCAACGCCGAAGCAAAGAAGGTTCGATACGCCTTCTAGCTTCAGCCATTTGGTCGACTAGCGGCTGCTTACACGACCCAGAGCGCTCCGTCGAGGGAGCGACGTGCACCTTTTTTTTGGCCCACGTCATACTACTGTTTACAGTGGCTCACATGTCGCTCTCAGTGGGCACATGTAGTCAATGTTCGCACCCTGCA
This sequence comes from Polyangiaceae bacterium, assembly GCA_031415295.1. GTDB lineage: Bacteria > Myxococcota_A > Polyangia > Polyangiales > Polyangiaceae > Polyangium. The sequence goes on from JANORL010000311.1 coordinate 7,937, forward strand.
TTGTCGGTGGTTCGGGTGGCGAGTCGGACGGCGCGCCGGGCACGGTCTTCAAGGGTCGTTTCTCCCCGGTTTTCACTTGCCGCAGCGCTCGCTCCGGAACGCGAGGCCGTGGGTTCCGCCCGCGTGCTTGCCCAAATATTTTGGGATCCATCGCACACGAACCACGAAACGTGCGCACAGATACTGCTATTGCCTGCTCGTGAGGGACGAAAGATTACTTGAGTGCGCCAATTGAATTGGCGCTTGCGCAGCGCTCTCACTGCCACAGACGAGGTTTGTCGATGTCTTTGCCCAAGAGTTTCCAGAACTTTGCCGAGTTCGAACGCGAAATTGTTCGCGCCAGTTACCGCATGAACGTGAGTCTCGAGGACATGGTCGAAGACACGTCATTCGAGGCGGAGATTGAGGTCGACGCTGATGACGACCCGTTCTCGGTCATGCGTGATTTTTAGCGAACGGTCGATTTCCTTCGACTTTTCGCGAACAGAGTTCGGGGCGAAGCTTTCTCATTAATTCGCCAGCCTTCCGGGAAGGTGTTCAGCATTACGCCGAATACCTCAGATGATTAGGCCGATCCCCGACTGAGCCTCGACGGCGCCTCTCCGTCGGGGCTCTTTTTTTTCATCGCCCAACGCGCTGCCTTGACCCCCTGCGTCCCGCATGGCATTCGCGCTGCCTCCCAAAACGGACGCCCATGCAAGTCACCGTCGAAAAGCTTTCTCCGGTTCTCGTCGAAATCAACGTCCAGATTCCTGTCAATCAGGTACGGACCGAGGTCGACAAGGCATACGCGAACCTTCAACGCAACGCACGCGTGCGGGGCTATCGGCCCGGTAAGGCGCCGCGGCAAGTGCTCGCCCATCTGTATTCGGGCAGCATTCACGCCGATGTCGCCCGCAAGCTCGTCGATGCGACGTTGAACAAGGCCCTCGCGACGCAACAAGTCCAGGCTCTTTCGCAGCCGGAAGTTGCGCCTGTCGAGCTTCGCCCCGAAGAACCGTTCAACTACAAAGCGCGCGTCGAAGTGCGCCCCGAGATCTCGGAAGTCAAGTGGGAGGGACTCGAAGTCACCAAGCCCAAGACTGAGGTCACGGGGGACATGATCGACGCCGAGGTTTCGCGACTTCGTCGCGAACACGCCACGCTCTCCGTTCCCGAACCAGAGCGTGCAGCACAGGCGGCAGACGCCGTGCGAATTGGTTTCACGCTCGACGTCGAAGGCGTCGCTCGCGAGACGAAGGAACAAGAGATCGATACCGAAATCGGCACGGGTCAAATCTTCAAAGAAATCGAGACGGTGCTCACGGGCATGAACGTTGGTGAAACCAAAGACGCGGAAGTCGTGTTCTCCGACCGTCACACCAACGAGGGTTTCCGCGGCAAAACCGGAACGTTTCACGTAACGCTCAAAGAGATCAAAGAGCGACACTTCCCCGATGTGGACGACGAGTTCGCCAAGGACTGCGGCCACGACAATCTTGAAACGATGCGCACTTCGCTTTCCGCGAAGATCGAAAAAGAGATCACCCAAAAAGCCACGGACGTTGTTGCCGAACAACTTGTTTACGAGTTGTGCAAGGCAAACCCGATCCCGGTTCCAGGGTCACTCGTCGAGCAGCAAGCGCAACTCAGCGAACGTGAACTCGTCGCTGCCGCCCGCAAGCAAGGGCAACGGATCGAGATGAACGCCGACATTCGTGCGCGTGTTCGTGCCGATGCTGAAACGAAGGTTCGTGCCGGATTGCTCATGGCGGAAATCGCCAAGGACAAGAAGGTGCAAGTCACGCATGAGGATATCGAGCGTGGCTACCACGAGCTTGCCGAGCAGACGGGCAAGAACGTCGCCAAGGTCAAGGCCGAATATCGCGATCAGAAGAAGCAAGAGATGCTCATCGGTATGATCCTCGAGGACAAAATCCTCGACATCATCGAAGCCGCCGCAAACATCAAGACGGCCTGATTCCCCTTCTTCTGTCCACGTTGTGCGAGTCTCCTGCTCGCCGCTCACGCATGCGCCCGCTTTTTCGCGGGCGCACTGCTTTTGTCTCTCCACATCGCGCTCGTGCTCGTTTCACTGCCGCCCTCATGCACGTTCGGTCGCTGCATTTCTTCACATGAAGGGCACCATCTAGACTTGCGATCGGTGCGCTTCTGGATCAGGACTAGGCCCACTCAACACTTTTTGCCAAACCACAGCGGAGCCCCTGGATGATCCGACGAGTCGAGACACGCACGCAGGCCATGGAGTTGCTCGAGCGGGAGCATTCGTTCGTGGAGCGCGAACAGGCGTCTGTCCTGTCCACTCTCCGCGAGCAGGCATATATCCTGCCAACTGTTACGGAAGTGACCCATCGCGGTGAGCGCGAGTGGAATATTTTCAGCCGTTTGCTCAAAGATCGCATTGTCTTCATCGGAACGGAAATTGACGATTTCGTGGCGAACGCCGTCATCGCTCAATTCTTGTTTCTGGAGAGCGAAGATCCCGACAAGGATATTCAGGTCTACGTCAACAGCCCTGGCGGCGTCGTGACGTCGGGCCTCGCCATGTACGACACGATGCAGTACGTACGGTGCCCCGTTTCGACGATGTGCATCGGCCAAGCTGCGTCGATGGGCGCTGTGCTTCTTGCTGCTGGGCACAAGGGGCGAAGGTTTGCCCTGCCGCACGCGCGCATGATGATTCATCAGCCGCTCGGTGGTGCTCGCGGTCAAGCGACTGACATCGAAATCCAAGCGCGCGAAATCAAGAAGATGAAGGAAACGCTCATCGACATTCTCGTCGAGGCCACGGGCAAACAACGTGATGAACTCGCCAAGGACATCGAGCGCGACTTCTATCTGAGCGCGTCGCAAGCCAAAGAATACGGCCTCATCGATGAGGTCTTGCCCAAGCGTATCAAGCCGCCGTCCGCTGCTTGATCGTGTCGTGCGCGACGACAAAAGTTACTGCTCTAAAATGAGCGTGAACTTGCGAGTCAGGGCTTAGGGGACTAGAATCCGTTCACCGCGAAGCGCTTGAAATACCCTGTATTTCAAGCCTATTCGCGCGTTGCGAACCGATCGATCGAGACCGCGATCGAATCACACCGCTAGTACATCGACGAGGCGAGAGAGGTTAGAGGACCGAAGTGGAGCGAAGGCGGGACGAACACTCGAACGGCAATCTAAGCTGCTCTTTCTGCGGTAAATCGCAGAAAGAAGTGAAGAAGCTCATTGCCGGTCCGACGGTGTACATCTGCGACGAGTGCATTGGGCTGTGCAACGACATCATTGCGGAGGAAGTTGAGAAGGACGAACCCTACACGGGGTCGACGCCTATTCCGAAGCCGTCGGACATCAAGTCCACCCTCGACGAGTACGTCGTGGGGCAACATCGCGCGAAGAAGATTCTCGCGGTTGCTGTGCACAACCACTACAAGCGCATCGACAGTCGCACGCATGCGGATGACGTCGAGCTGCAGAAGTCGAACATTCTGCTGCTTGGCCCGACGGGGTCCGGAAAAACCCTGCTTGCACAAACTCTGGCGAAGATCATCAATGTTCCGTTCGCCATTGCCGACGCGACGACGCTCACCGAAGCGGGTTATGTCGGCGAAGACGTTGAAAACATCATCGTGCAGCTCTTGCAGAATGCCGATCATGACGTCGAGCGAGCGCAACGCGGCATCGTCTACATCGACGAAATCGACAAAATCAGCCGCAAGAGCGACAACCCGAGCATCACGCGGGACGTATCCGGCGAAGGTGTTCAGCAAGCGCTCTTGAAGATCATCGAAGGCACCGTGGCCAATGTGCCCCCCAAAGGTGGTCGAAAACATCCGCAGCAAGATTTTCTGCAGATCGATACCACCAACATCCTGTTCATCTGCGGTGGTGCATTCGTTGGTCTCGACAACCTCATTCAGCGACGAATCGGGCAAAATACGCTGGGTTTCGGTGCGGATATCAAGTCGAAGAAAGAGTTCAAACTTGGCGACGTGCTCTTGCAGGTTCAGCCCGAGGATTTGCTCAAGTTCGGTTTGATTCCGGAATTCATCGGACGCTTGCCGGTAATCGCCACGCTTCACGAACTCAACGAAGAAGCGCTCATCGACATTCTCACCAAGCCTCGAAACAGCTTGGTCAAGCAATACCAACGCTTGCTCGACATGGACGGCGTGAAGCTCAAGTTCACCAAAGGCGCTCTCACCGCAGTGGCCCGTTTGGCACTCGAGCGAAACAGCGGCGCTCGAGGTCTACGAGCGATCCTCGAATCGGCCATGCTCGACATCATGTACGACGTTCCTTCGCGCGCGGGGGTCAAGGAAGTCGTCGTCAGTGAAGACGTCATCGTGAAGCACGACGCACCGCTCATCGTCTACGCAAAAGAAGCCGAACTCGCCTAGCGTTTGTTACGCCGGCGAAAGATCCTTCGTCGATCTTTCGCCGGGCGCCTTGCCTTCAATAGTCACATGTCACCATCCACTGCTCGGGTTGTTCGAGCGTAGAAAGACGTCGGGATGTTCTTCAAGAACGACAGCGATCGTGGCAAAGCCGCTCCGGAACAGGGTATTTCCCCTCTTTTGCCGCTTCGAGACATCATCGTCTTTCCTTACATGGTCTCGCAACTGTTCGTCGGGCGTGAACGTTCCATCGCCGCGCTCGACGAAGCCATGAATCGCGGCAAGGAAATCTTCCTCTCCGCGCAGCGTAACGCCAAGACAAACGAGCCCTCGGCCGAAGACATTTTTACGGTCGGTTCTGTCGGCACGATCATGCAGCTTCTTCGCCTTCCCGACGGCACGGTCAAAGTGCTCATCGAGGGCAAACGGCGCGCGAAGATCAAACAGTTTGTCCAGTCCGATCCGTTTTTCTTGGTTGAATACGAAGAAATTCCCGAGAAAAGCGCGTCGAGCGTCGAAATCGAAGCCCTCATGCGCAGCGTCCAGGGCACTTTCGAGGTGTACGTAAAACTCAACAAAAAGGTACAGCCCGAAGTGCTCATGGCTGTCCAAGCCATCGACGACCCCGGGCGTTTGTCCGACGCGATCATCGCCAACTTGCCTACGATCAAGCTCGCAGACCGTCAGGGTCTCCTTGAAACACCCGACGCCAAACAGCGTCTCGAGCGGCTCATCGAGCTCATGCAGTCGGAGATCGAAATCCTTCAGGTCGAAAAGAAGATCCGATCGCGGGTCAAGAAGCAGATGGAGAAGACCCAGAAGGAGTACTACCTAAACGAGCAAATGCAGGCGATCCAGAAAGAACTGGGTGGCGGCGAGCGCGACGAATTCAAGAACGAGATTCAGGAAATCGAAGACGCGCTCAAGACTAAGAAGATGAGCAAAGAGGCCACTTCGAAGGTCAAGAAAGAACTCAAGAAGCTCAAGATGATGCATCCGACGAGCGCGGAAGCGACCGTCGTTCGTAACTACATCGACTGGATTCTCGACCTACCTTGGTACGAAAAGAGCGAAGACCGTCATGACCTCGTCGAGGCTGAAAACATCCTCGATGAAGACCACTACGGACTCAAAAAGATCAAGGAACGCATCCTCGAATATCTTGCCGTTCAAGCTCTGACCAAGAAGCTCAAAGGTCCGGTTCTTTGTTTCGTTGGTCCGCCTGGCGTCGGTAAAACCAGCCTCGCCAAGAGCATTGCGCGCGCTACGGGTCGGAAGTTTGTCCGTTTGTCCCTTGGAGGCGTACGTGACGAAGCCGAGATTCGCGGGCATCGTCGTACGTACATCGGTGCGCTCCCGGGCAAACTCATCCAGAGCCTCAAGAAGGCCGGGACAAACAATCCCGTGTTCTTGCTCGATGAAGTCGACAAGATGTCGACCGACTTTCGTGGTGACCCAGCAGCGGCGCTTCTCGAAGTTCTCGATCCCGAGCAAAACCACTCGTTTAACGACCACTACCTCGACCTGGATTACGACCTCTCGGACGTCATGTTCATCACGACGGCCAATACGCTCGGATCGATTCCTGTGCCGCTTCAGGACCGTATGGAGATCATTCAGCTCTCGGGGTACACCGAGTTCGAGAAGCTCAACATTGCCCTGAAGTACCTCGTTCCGCGTCAACGCAAGGATTGTGGCCTCGACGAAGTGACGATGGATTTCACCGAAGGGGCGGTACGCACGATCATCCACCACTACACGAAGGAAAGTGGGGTTCGATCGCTCGAGCGTGAGATCGCGAGCGTGTGTCGCAAGATCGCGCGAAAGGTCGTCGCTGAAGGCAAAGACAAATCCATCGAGATCACGGCCAAGACAATCCCGGCTTTCCTTGGAGTGCCCAAGTTCCGTTTGGGTAAACGTGGAGACAAGGACGAAATCGGCCTGGTGAATGGTCTATCTGTCACGAGTGTTGGTGGCGATTTGCTCGGCGCGGAAGCGGTTGTCGTACCGGGTAAAGGCAAACTCGTCGTGACGGGCCTTGTCGAAAAAGGCATGGAAGAGAGTGCGCAAGCGGCGATGAGTTATGTCCGCGGGCATCTCGAACGACTTGGTTTGACGCAGGATGCGTATCAAAAGGTCGACGTTCACGTGCATTTTCCCGAGTTTGTCCGGAAGGACGGACCGAGTGCAGGCGTGACGATGGTCACGGCGGTGTGCAGTGCGCTCATGCGTTTGCCCGTGCGCCAAGACTTGGCGATGACCGGTGAGATCACGCTGCGTGGTCGAGTGCTCGGTATCGGCGGCGTCAAAGAGAAGCTTCTCGCGGCGCATCGCAGTGGCATTTCGACCGTCGTTTTGCCGAAGGAAAACCGCAAAGATCTACGTGACGTGCCACGACGTGTTTTGCGGGCTTTGCGTCTCGTGCTCGTCGAGCATGTCGACGACGTACTTCGTGAAGCACTCGTCGTCGGCGACACCGATGCGTCGACCATCTTTGGCGTCCCGCATTCTCCGCTCGAGTATCGCGACGGCAAACTCGTTACGCCCACCGCGGTGCCTGCGGTAGCGCCTGCGCTTCAATCCGTTCCCGCGCCACAACCAGGCGCCTGAGCCCTTCACGCGATTGTCACCATCTCGGTCTGGCGATCGTTCTGCGCCCGCGCTAGTCGCTCGCGGCCATGATTCGACAAGCTCTTCTCTCGGTCTACGACAAGGCTGGTCTATTGCCCTTTGCACGTTTTCTCGTGCAGCACGGGGTCAAGCTGCTTTCCACGGGGGGCACGCTGCGAACGCTCGTCGATGCGGGTATCGACGTGACGAGCATCGAGACGTACACGGGTTCGCCCGAGGTGATGGATGGTCGCGTGAAGACGCTGCATCCGCGTGTGCATGGAGGAATCCTCATGCGGGGCGACGTCGACGCGCCCGATCTCGAGCGACTTGGGGGAGTGCCTATCGACCTCGTGGTCGTGAATCTTTATCCGTTTGTCGCGACAGCCAGTCGTCCGGAAGCGCTTGTTGCCGAGGTCATCGAGCAGATCGACATCGGTGGTCCGTCGATGATTCGTGCGGCCGCGAAAAACCACGCGCGTGTCGCAGTCGTTTGTGATCCAAGCGATTACGATGGTGTCACCGCCGAGTTCGCAGCGACCGGTGAGATCACTGCAGCGACGCGCCGCAAGCTGGCCGCCAAGGCGTTTGCGCATACGGCGGCGTACGATGGAGCGGTCGCTGCGTACCTGTCATCGCTGGGTGATCCGCTCGAAGCGGAGGCATCCGAACCTCCCCAGCGTGAAGCGTATTCGCGCTATTTCACGCTGGCGTATGAACGTGCGTACGGTTTGCGGTACGGAGAAAATCCGCACCAATCGGGAGCGTTCTACCGCGAACGTGACGTCGTTCCTGGCGCGCTCGGCTTTGCCGATTCTCTCGGTGCTGGCGGCAAGGAGCTGTCGTTCAACAACTTGGTCGACGTAGATGCGGCGCTCGAGTGTGTACGCGAATTCGACAAACCTGCAGCTGTCGTCGTGAAGCATGCGAATCCGGCAGGAGTTGCGGTGTCGGACGAACTTTCTGCGGCCTACCGTTTGGCGCGTGATGCCGATGCGACAAGTGCATTTGGGGGGATTGTCGCGCTCAACCGTGTCGTGGACAAACGCACCGCGGATATCCTCGTCGAGACATTTCTCGAGTGCGTTGTGGCACCATCGTTCAGCGACGAAGCGCTCGCCGTGCTTCGTACCAAGAAAAACCTACGGCTCCTGGCGACCAGCATCGTGCTTGCTTCGGATCTTGCCGATCATGTTTACAAGCGGATTAGCGGCGGTCTGGTCGTTCAAGACCGTGATGCTCGTGGCGCGGTCGATGTTGGTGGCGCGCGTGTCGTGAGCAAACGTGCGCCGACATGTGAAGAACTCGAGACGCTTGATCTTGCGTGGCTCGTTTGCAAACACGTCAAATCGAATGCGATTGTCTTGGCGAAACCCGGCCGTACTGTGGGTGTGGGCGCTGGTCAGATGTCCCGTGTCGAGAGTGTGCGTATTGCAGCGCGTAAAGCGGGGTCGGACGCTGCGGGATCAGTGCTCGCATCCGATGCGTTTTTTCCGTTTCCCGATGGCGTCGAATTGGCACTCGAAGCGGGTGTTACTGCGTTCGCTCAGCCAGGTGGAAGCGTGAAAGATGCCGACGTCATAACGGCGGTGGACAGGGCTGGTGCGGCGATGATTTTCACGGGTATCCGTCACTTCCGTCATTGATCCCGGGTGATGGATCTACACTTGCCGCGGTTCGTGCAAATGACCCCTGTCGTGGTCTTTTTGACAAAAATTATGGAACGGGTCTGGCGTGGCCGATCCAGTCTGCCGGGGTCGCACGGACCCTCTCGATCGAAAAAAACTTGGCCCGCGTAAGAAACCTGTGCTGATGCTCAGTCGTCCGCGTCGTCTACCGACGCGGACAGCACCAAGGAGCATGCAGGTGGCTGGGATTCGGGAGGCTTGCAGCGTTTGTGGAACGGACTTCGATGTTCAGTTCCGCTACCAGATGGAGGAACGCAACGGCGGATTCTCCTTCTATTGCTCACAGAAGTGTCTGGAGAAAAGTCACGTAGACGGGGCGGACAAAGGCGACAACCTCGCGACGTGTGATGCGTGCGCCAAACGTTTCGCGCCCGAATTGGCGTCGCAAGTGATGTACATGGCGGGGCGTCGCACCTACGCGTGCTCGATGCCTTGTCGGAGTCAGCTTTTGCGAGAGGCGAGTGGGGTTCGTCTTGGTGAAATCGCTGCCGAAGCGTCGGCACCCAGGACTGCTCCTCCGCCCGCTCCGGTGCCTGTCCGCCTGAAAGATCCGACGCCGTCGCGCTCGACGCGCTCTACGGCTCCTACGACGGCTGTGGCGGTGCCGGTCGTTCCGCGCATCACTTCGAAGAAGTCAGCGAGTGCCGTGGCTACGAGTAGCGAGCCCACGCCTGCACCGGCGAAAGTTGCGGCTGAAACGCCCACGTCGACGCTCGAAACTGGAACGCCTCGGTACATCGCGGTTTTCAACCACAAGGGCGGTACAGGCAAGACGACGACGGCCGTGTCCGTTGCGGCGGGGCTTGCAGCGAAGGGAAAACGTGTGCTGCTCGTCGATACGGATGCGCAGGGGAACGTTGCCGTTTCGCTTGGCACGAATGTCGAGCGGTCGCTTTATCACGTGCTCGTGATGGGGCTGCGCGTATCGGATGCCGTGAAAACGGTTCGTCCGAACTTGGACCTTTTGCCCTCAAACGAAACGTTGGCAGCGGCCGAGTTGTACTTGGCAGGGCGGCAGAATCGGGATCGTGTTTTGTCGGAGCGGCTGAGTGCGGCGGCGGCGAGTTACGACTACGTGGTGCTCGATTGTTCACCCAGTTTGTCTTTGATGAATCAAAACGCGCTCGTGTTTGCCGACAGCGTGCTCGTGCCTGTGGCGTGTGATTACTTGTCGCTCGTCGGGGTTCGTCAGGTCATCAAGACGGTGAAAAACGTCAACGCGATCCTCCACCATCCGGTGCAGATCTGGGGCGTGCTTCCGACGCTTTTCGATGCTCGTGCGAAAATTTGCCACGAAGCGATCTCCACGTTGAAACAGCACTTTGCGGAACGTTGTTTGCCGCCGGTGCGTAGTGCCATCAAGGTCAAAGAGGCTCCTTCGCAGGGACAAACCATCTTCGAGTATGCGGCGGGCAGTCCAGCCGCGGACGACTACAACGTCGTCGTCGAGCGCATCATTCAGAATCGCGAGGCGGCTCAGCAGCCTGCGCCTGCGCCGGCAGCGCGTGGTGCGCGGTCTGTGGTGCCTGTTGCAGCGGGAGTATCGGCATGAATCACGAAGGCAATTTTTCGCAAGCGGCTTTGTCGCTTCTTGATCGTGATGAAGTCGAAGGCGTCTTGTCCGGAGCGTTTTATTCGCCCGCGATGCAGCCGCGCATCCAAGACAAACCTCTCGCGCCGAAGCCCACGCATTACAAAGTCATCTGCATCTCGCTGTACAACGACGACATCGATCATCTCGACGAGATGGTCGAAACGCTCAAGGCGCGAGGTTTGACCAAGGCCAATCGCAGTGCGCTCATTCGGCATGCGCTCGCGCAGGTCGACCTCGACAAGGTTCCGCGCGGGATGTGACTAGTCCGCCGACAGTTCCTTCCAAAAGCTCGCCATGTCGTTCGGCAATGGCGCTTCGATACGCAGGCGCTGGTTTGGCTGGGCCGGGTGATCGAGTTCCAACACGGCTGCGTGCAGAGCGTGTCGGCTCATTTCGAGTATTACCGCATCGTCTTCGGTAAGTTCGCCGTCGGCTCCGCGGGCAAACAATTCGTCATCTGGACCGTACAGTTTGTCGCCGACGACGGGCAAACCTAGTGCCGCGAGATGCACGCGAATTTGATGCTGTCGTCCTGTCTCCAGGATGCAGCGCAACAACGCGTAGCATCGCCCTGTCGTTCCGTTCGTTCGACGTCCAAGCACTGCGAAACGTGTTGCTGAAGCGAGACCTTTTCCTGGTTCGGCGACGCGCATCTTCACGCCGTAGCGGCTTGTCGGATCCAGTTCGAGCGGCAGGGCAACGCGAAATTCGTCGTCGTCTGGCACGCCCCACGTGACGGCCAAATATTCTTTGTACACCGAACGATCTTCGTTCGTATCGAGCGAAGCTGCTCCTTGGGCAAACTGAACCTTGATCCTTCGATCGGCTTCGCTCGTGCGCGCGAGAAGCAATACGCCACTCGTTTCACGGTCGAGACGATGGGAGAGCATGAGGCGTTCGCCGTCGCGTGCATGTTCGAGCATTTTGACGACGGTGCTCTTGTGGTACCGCGCCGTTGGATGCACAGGGATGCCGGATGGTTTGTCCACGGCGAGAAGGTGTTCGTCCTCGTAGAGAATGTTGATGGTCACGTCAGGCGCGTGTTCGTCCCAAGGAGCGCGCCAGAGCAGCACGAGTTGTTCGGGGTGCACACGGTCGTTGCCTTTGAGACGTCGGGCTTCGGGCGAGTAGGCACCGTGAGCGATGATTTTTTGTGCGCGAGTTCGGCTCGTACGTTTGAGCTGCGACTGTACGAAACGGTCGAGCCGCATGCCTTTGGCTTCAGGGGGCACGCGAAGGATGGACACGACCGACCCTTCGGGTACGTCCGCGGGGCGCGAGATCGTCATCCCGCGTCCGAAAGGCCCTTCAATTCCGCCGAGTTCTCGCGCGTTGATGCGCGTCATGTGGGGGCATCGTAGGAGCGGTCGACTTCGCTGACCAGCGTGCCGACGACGCCTGCTCGTGTTCGAACAGCGCTGCTCGGTCTACGTCGCAGGCGCGAGTCGTGCTACACCCGCCCGCGCATGGACATTCTCTTCGTCGCTTCGGAACTCGCGCCGATGATCAAGGCATCGCCATCGGCCGATGTCGTGGCGTCTCTCTCGAAGGCTCTTCGCCTGCTCGGCCACAAGGTCACGCTTGCTCTGCCGAGGCATCCAGCGATCGAGGCCGCGGGCGTGATGGTTGCTCGTCGCCTCACTCCGCTCGTCGTGACCGCGGGCAGTGAACGCGTGGAAGTGACCGTTTTTGACGGGCGTCTCAGCTCTGGCGTCGAGCTTGTTCTCTTCGACGCAGAGGCCATGGCGAGTGGTCCGTGGAATGCGGGTGGAGTTGTCGAGGGTGATGCTGCGAGTGCTCGAGCGGTCGGACTGTTTGTCATGGCCGTCGGAGAACTCGTACGGCAGCGAGCGCTTGCGGCAACACCGTTCGACGTCGTTCATGCGCACGATTGGCCGGCAGCGATGGTCCCGTACGTTCTTCGCGAACGCGAAGGTGCGAGGCGTCCTCCGTGTGTGCTGACGATTCACGATGTGAGTCGCCAAGGCATTTTTCCACGTGAAGCACTTCGAACCTTGGGCCTCGGCGATCAGCATTTTCAACCGGAGATGCTCGAGTTTTACGGCAAGGTCAACTTCCTCAAAGGCGGCATTCTCGCCGCCGATGCACTCACGACGGGGTCGGCGACGTACGCGCAGGAAATTCTTTTGCCTACCAACGGTCATCGTCTCGACGGGCTTTTGGCCGCGCGTTCGAAGCAACGCGAGATTGTCGGGATCGTGAGCGGTGTCGATTATGCCGTGTACAACCCGATGACCGACCCTGCGCTTGCAGCGCGGTACGACGCCGAAGACGCGAGCAACAAGGGCATCTGCAAGAGCGCGCTGTTGACCAACGTCGGTTTGCCCCTGAACCCCAATCGGCCGCTGCTTGTGTCCATCGGACCTTTTACGCACGAGCGGGGAGGGGATCTTCTCGTGTCGGCGTTGCCGAAAATTCTCAAGAGTGACGTATCTGTTGTCATCGCAGGTTTGGCGGACGAAACCCTCGCGAGCAAACTCGAAGTTCTCGTGGGGAAGCATCCTGATGTGCTCCAGGTGATCGGGCATTCGTCGGATCAGATCGTGCATCGACTCTTGGCGGCAGCGGACATCGTCGTCATTCCGTCACGCACCGAACCTGGGGGCCTCGTGCAGCTATATGCCCAGCGGTATGGATCGCTGCCCGTCGCGTGTCGGTTAGGTGGGTTCGTCGACACGATCGTCGATTGCGATGCGACACTCGAAACCGGGACCGGCTTCCTGTACGACAAACCCACGGCAACGCAGTTGCTTGCGGGCGTGCAACGAGCGGTTGCTGCTACGACGTCGACGCGGTGGTCGGCATTGCGCCGTCGGGTCATGCGCCAGGATCTAGGCTGGGACCGGCCTGCTCGTCGCTACGTGCACGTGTACCGGTCGGTCATGGCAAACGTTCTGCCGTAACGCGTTTTCCCGAAGTTAGACCGTCGTCGCGAAAGTGTGCCGCTCTATTTGCCCCTAGGGCGGGGCGTCGTAGTAGTAGAGTGGTTTCACCTAGAGCGGGCGTTTGTGGCTCAGAAAATCGAATTTTTCGTCTCCGAGGATAGAAAGATCCGCGGTCCTGTGCGGCTCGAAGAGATCCGTCGCGAGTTCGAGTCGGGGGAGCAGGCGGAGAAGAACGTTCTTTTCCGAATGGACGGATGCAAGCGTTTCTTGCCTGGAAACGCGTGGGATCCTCTCTCTGATTTGTTTTCCGCGCCGAGTACACTCGACCGACCCGAGGGAGTCGTTGCGGAAAAACCTCCGCGTGATCTCGCGACGCTCGAACCGGCAGCGCGCGACAAACTCTTGTGGTTTGTCGAGGACGCAGATGGCGTCATGGGACCCGTCACGGGTGCGTTCGTCGCTCGTGGTTTGATGACCGGGCGTATACCCATCACCGCCGCCGTCGCGCTCGTCAGTGTCGCGGGTTGGATTCGGGCAACTGCGTTGTTTCCAGCGGCCCTCGAAGGGGCCACGGAAATTCGCATGCGACCGCTTGGGTCGCTCACGTGCCCGTATTGCCTCGAGCCCGTCATCCTTGGGAGCACCAATTGTTTGATGTGCAATGAAAACGTGGCGATGGGCGAGCCTGGAATGAGCTTGCAACAAGTCGCGCTTCTCGTTGCTGGCACACTGGCCGTCGTCATCCTTCCGCTCATCGTCGGAGCGTTTTCCGCGCGTTCGACCGTGAGGACCGCGCAGCCACTGGTCGTCGATGTTGCCGCGTCCGAGTCGACGCCAGACGCGCTTCCGAGCACGTCAGCAAATCCCGAAATTCCCGCACCTGTACCAGACAAACGCCCCCTCAAGGGTGAAATTCTGGCGCAATTCGACGTTCCTACGGACACGGACGAAGCGTTTGTCTTGGCACGTGGTCATGTCGCGATCGTTCGACACTCGGCGCTCGACGTCATCGATCCAAAAAGCGGCGTCATCGTGACGACGAGCCACGAAGTACCCGGTGCACGCAGGCTCGAACCGATGAAGGGTGCGCTTTATGCGATTGGCGTGTCACGCATTGGGGCTCTCGATCCGGACAATTTGCGCGTCACGAAATGGATCGACCTTCGGGGACCGTTCTTGCCAGGCGCTGCGAATCGCGATGTAGCTCTTTTCCCATCCGTCGTGGATCGAAGCGTGATCGTCGTGGGATCGCCTTATCACGTGGAACTCGCGCGGTTTCGTTTCACCAACGACATCCCCGGGCTTGTGGCGATCGCGCCAGATGGAGCTTGGGGTGTGGCGGCCATTGGCGACCCGCGCACGCGTATCGATGCTCTCGCGACGTTTGCGCCGCGTGTTGCACCGAGCGCTCAGATCGTACGCCGAACGTCGATGGGCGATGCCGTCGTGGCTCTCACAGCACGAAGCGGTCGTGCGTACGCGGGGCTTGCAGGTGGACGAATCGCCAGCGTTCGTCTGGACGCATCGGATATCCCGGCCAAACCGTTGGCGTCATTCGAAACGTGTAAAGAGCCGGTGTTTGTCCTGGCAGCACCGGACATGATTGCCGTCGGATGTCGAGCTGGGCAAGCGGTCGCGCTGCATCTGCCAGCAACGCTCGAACAGGATACGCGTATCGAGTTGGGCGCAGCCGTCGTCGCGATGGAACTTTCGGCAGCCGGCGATCAAATGCTCGTGGCCACTGGCGCGCCTGCGCCTGGTCTTTTTGTCGTGGACTTGCCAACGGGTGCAACGCGTCGAGTGGCCGTTTCGGGCGAGATTTCCAGCGTGGCCTTTGGTGAAACTCCTGGTAAGGCGACCGCGTATTCTGCGCGGGCACATCGCGTTTGGGTGCTCGAGTGAGCAAGAGCAAGTGTCCCTCGTGCGGTGCGTTGTCGATTCGGTCTGGAGCGACCAAGTGCCCGTCGTGTCAAGCGTGGGTGCAGCCTCCAAAGTTCGCGAAGCGGCGTCTGCGGTTGAGTCCCATCGGTGTCATCGGATTTACGGTCGGATTGTGCATCGTCGGCATGGTTTCTGGTGTTGTGGCGGCTGTGACGGCGCAAGGGCGAAGGTCGGCGTATCGCCTCGTGGATCCTTCGACGCAGGGACAAACCGTTGCTGCGCCATCCACGTCGACACAGTCGACGCTGCCAATGACGTCGGTGTCGCCGAGTGATTCGGCAGCGCCTCGTTCGTCTGCGGCAGTCGTCACGTCGGCAGGGGCGATGAGTCCCGATGTCGTGGTGGATCCTCCTGCAGCAGAGGGAAAGTTTGTCAAAACGATCCAGGTGCGTCTTGACGCACCACCGACAAGCATCGTATTTAGTGCTGATGAATCGCTATTTTTCGTCTTGGCGGAAGACGGAACATTACGCGCGCACGATGCGACGACGGGTACGGAGAAGCGTCGGGTAAAACTGCCGGGACGTGGCAAGTCTTTGATATCGCTGCCGGGATCGCGGGTTGCAGTGCTTGGTTTGCCTGCGGAACTCGTGGTGATCGACGAAGTCGCCTGGGCAAGTGGGAGCCCCGAAGCGCAATTTCTCAAACGGGTCGTTTTGCGTGACGTCGTCGATCTCGTGGCGGTTGGCGAACCGCCACGGATTGTTGCGGTGGCCGGGCAGGGTGGTC
Organism: Polyangiaceae bacterium; assembly: GCA_031415295.1. Lineage (GTDB taxonomy): Bacteria > Myxococcota_A > Polyangia > Polyangiales > Polyangiaceae > Polyangium. The sequence continues at coordinate 23,787 of JANORL010000311.1, forward strand.
GCGTCCTGCGTTTGTCGAGTGACTTATCGGCAATCGAAACAATGTTTGTCTCGGTACCACAAGTTCAATCACTGGCCACCATTCGTGAGGGCGGTGCGGAACGTCTCGTGATGCTCGTGGCGGGCCGTCCACCGGCGGATACGGGAGCCGTCTTCATTTGCGATCCGACGCTTGATCCGTTTGGAGCGTCACGTGCGATGTGGTCCGCGGTGACGGATCCGCGGGCATCGTCGCGGGTTGGTACGGACAAACTTCTGTTGTGGGATGCAGCCACGGCTACGGTGATTGATTTTTCGTTGGGGGCCGAGCGCCGGGTAGCTCCATCCGGATCGCAGCCGATGGCGGCATTTCGTTGGTCTGGGGATCGTGCTGTCGTGGTTGGGACGGCTGGCAATGCAGCGGTTGTGTCGTTTGGTCGGCGTGTCGAGGAATCGACCGTGTCGTTGGGTGGAATTCCTTCGGCGGCGGTAGCAACACCGGATCGGCGAGTTGTTGTTGTGGCGCTCGGGGGAGGCGTTCGCGGTCGTGGCACGAAGACCGTCGTGCTTGCGGGGGAGCCGCTTGCGGTGGAATCGACGGTTGAAACGGGCGACGGGTCTCATATCGTGACGATTGCGCCGAAAGGCGCGGTCATCGCGGTAGGAGCGATTGCGGGCCGAGCAGTCACATTGCTTGCACGCAAGTGATCTGGAGATCTAGGCGCCATTTTTTTGCGCCGAATAGGGTGAAAATCGGTGAAACTGATGGCCAGCGCGGCATCTGGTGCGCCTGAACCGTAGCGTTTTACTTGGGAGATTGTCGATGATTTCACGTTCGCCTTCGGTGTCGCTGAGCAACACTCGTTCGTTGAGCATTGCTTCGTTGCTGGTGCTCTTCGGTGCAGCGGTTTTGCCAGTTCCGGGGTGCAGTGATCCACCCGAGCTGGTCACAAACTGCGCCGCGGCGGACCTCGTCAACACCGATACCCAGGACTGTCAGAAGCCCGTTTGTCAAAGCGGAGTTGCCGTCAAGCAAGCCGACGATACGGAAGTTCCGGACGACGGCAACGAGTGCACGACGGACACCTGTGCCGACGGGAAGGCGCAACATGCGTCGGCAACAGGGGCATGTACTGTGGGAGGTGCGGCGGGAACGTGCTTCGAGGGATTGTGCAAGGTGACGTGCGCACAGGATGGCGATTGCAACGACAGCAGCTCGTGTACGACGGACACGTGTGACAAAACATCGTTGACGTGCACGTTTGCGGACGACCCGGCCAATTACGACGATAAAAACGATTGCACGGTCGATACGTGTGCTGCGGGTGTCGAAAAACACGACAATGCCCCGGTGAATACGAATTGTGGCGCGACGGGGATTAGCAAATGCGATGGTAATGGGGTGTGCAAGGGGTGCGCGTCGGATGCTGATTGCGCGGTAGACGAACCTTGCGTCGACCATTATTGCGACACGGCCACGACGCTTTGCAAATCCATGGCGAAACCCGATGGGCCTTTGGCGGACGATACCGCTGGAGATTGCAAGGTTTCTGAGTGTTTGGGCGGACTGGTCGTCATGAATCCGAACAATGATGATTTGCCGAACGACAACAATGAATGCACCGTGGATCTTTGTACAGATGGAAATCCGACGAATGTCGCCGCGGTGGCGGAAACGATGTGTTCGGCTGGCGTATGTGACGGCGTATCGGCGTGCGTGCAATGCGTGACGGCGACCAATTGCATGGGTGACTTCTCGTGTGCAACGAACATGTGTTTTGATTGCAATGACGCCGTGAAAAATGGCACGGAATCGGACATCGATTGCGGAAGCGATTGCTCGACGCAATGCGCAGACGGCAAGATGTGTGCGGCGAATGCCGATTGCGGGTCGAACATTTGCGACAACAATGTCTGCGTGAGCTGCGGTGACGGCGTCAAGAACGGAACCGAGAGCGACTTTGATTGCGGGGGTCTGCAATGCCCGAAGTGCAATACGGGACAAAATTGCAATGCCGGTACCGATTGTGCACAAGGGGTTTGCAATGGCGGAAAATGTGCCGCCGCAACGTGCATGGACGGCGTGAAAAACGGCGCGGAGTCGGACATCGACTGCGGCGGCAGCACCTGTCCGAAGTGTGCCGCAGGCAAAATGTGCACCAAAGACGGTGATTGCGGCGGCGGCACGAAGTGCCTGATGAATATTTGTGGCTGATTGTTCTTAGAGGGAGAAATACCATGCTGCGTTCTCGTATTCTTAAGGGGCTTATCTTGGCAGCCTTTGCGGGCGCTTTCGCGTCGCAAGCTGCTTCTTGCACGCTGGACACTGGGGGGACGACTCAGCCGAAGGACCCACCCAAAGCGTGCCAGAATGATGCCAATTGCAACGACGAAAATCCGTGTAAGACCGGGGTCTGTCTGCCGACGCTCGTTTGCGACATCACGTCGCAAGAATCCGGCAATGCACCAGTCGCGGCGCAAACGCCGGCGGATTGCAAGACGATCGTTTGTACCGACGGAGAGGACTCTGAGGTA